>NZ_JBYQCG010000104.1:0-31186 GCF_057837105.1 Burkholderia sp. APQ4-4ca
ACCGGCCGGAAGAAGCTGCGCTCGTAGCTGACGATGCACCGCGTTTCCTCCGCGTAGCGGAATGCGGCCTGGCAGGCCGGATCGTCCTTCGAGCGTTCGCGGTAGCGCTCGTAGTCGGCGAGGCTCGGGAACGAGAACATCGCGAGCGCGATGTTGTTTGCGCCTTCGGACGGCAGGAAGTAGCCGTGATGCGTGCCGCCGAACTGCTCGACGAGCGGAATCCACATCTTTCCGTAGGTTTCGAATTCGACGAGTTTGTACGGATCGACGACGTAGCGGAGGAAGCAGGTGATCATGGGCGCTCGCGATGCGGTGATGGAGCCGCGAGTCTGGAGCGCGTTGCCCGCCCGTGTCAACGACGGGCGTGCCGGGCGTCGATATCGATGCTTGATGCGTTGCTTGCGCGAGCAACGATCGGTGCTTCGAGGCATTTGCCGCGACGTGCGCACGGCATCGAAGCGCACCGTGCTCGGCACCCGTGTCAGCCACGTCACCGCGGCATTCTTACGACATTTTTTCTTGCGACGGCGACCGGCGTGCTCCTGGACTTCGGGCATCTTCACCACGGAGCATGGCCATGTCGATACCCTGGAACGCGATCGCCGAACGCACCCCTGCCGCGCCGCCTTCCGCGTGCGCCGATCGGGTGATCGTCCGGCGTTTCGATCCGGCAATCGACGTCTATGCGCGACTCACGCCGATGTTGCATCGTGCGTTCGCGCGGCTCGGTGCGATGGGACTCAACTGCACGCGCGTCGATCAGGACGAGGACGTCACGCGCCGCCGCGCGGAAGCGGGCGAGTGCTATGTCGCCGTGGCGGCCGCGTCAGCATGGCGGCTTCGTGGTCCGATCGCGGCGGGCGGGTTCCGATTCGCGCCGCTGACGCGTCGCGTGGCCTTCACGTAAAGACGGGCGCCGACCACTCGACGAATCGGTGCGACCGCGCATGGCGATGGCTCAACGCATGAACGGGCTCGATGGACGTGAACGGCGCGTCAAGCGCACGCAAATGCGTGTGGACGTCAGTCGTCGCGGCCGCGCGTGTCGCCGCCGCCTTTCGCGAGGCGCCACGCGATCGTGCCGAGCACACCGACCGCAACGATCAGCGCGCCCCACAGTACATAGCGGCGTCCGGCGTCCGCATCGGCGGTTGCCGCCGGCGCGAGCGCCGATACCGCCAGCGCCGCGCCGACGCGGGCGGGCCGTACTTCGGGCGCCATGCCGACCAGCAGCGCGTCGCGGCTCACGGCCGACGACATGAGCGATGCGTCGCCCACGCCGAGCGTAAACGGCGGCGTGCCGCGCGCGACGAAGGTCAGCGCGGCCGGATGCCAGCCGATCGCGACGGCCGGCCGGCCGCCGCCGAGCCCGCCGTTGCGCATGTCGACGACGATCCGCCACGCGCGATCCGTATTCGCCGCGAACCCGAGCGGCGGATTGCGCTGCTCGCCGCCCTTGCCCTGCAGCCGGAACAGTACCGCGGCCGCGACGTCGCGCCACGGCGCCTGCGCATCGGCACGGCTTTGCAGCGTCGCGCGCGCGACGGTGTTCGGCTGCGGCAGGTCGATGCGCACGCGGTCGACCGGATATGCGCCGTCGGTGTCGAACAGATACTCGCCCGGCGCAGCGCCGGCGCGAACCTGCACGGCGTCGCGCCACTGGCGCGGCACGGACGCCGTGTCGGTGCCGCGTGCGTCGCGCGGATGCGTCTCGACGTCGATCGACGCGATCGCCGGCGCCCCGTCGAGCCAGTCCAGCCGCACGTAGCGCGGCGTCGCGCCGTCGAGTGCGATGCGTTCCTGCACCAGCATGTCGTTGCCGCGGCCAACCTTGAGCAACTGCGTGCTGCCGAGCGGCCGCCAGTTGCGCAGGTCGTCGCTGGCTTCGACGGACACGCGCCCCTGGTAGCTGTCGTCGTCCACGTGCACGAGCAGTGCATCGGTGCTGCCGTCGGTATGCGACAGGTCGACGAGGTCCGCGCCGTGCCGGGCGGGCGAAGGCGTCGCGACGGCCGCGCGCAGCGCGCCGTCCGGGCCGACCGTCACGCCGAGCGGCGCGTTGCCGTTCTCGGCACGCGCGGGCGACAGCGGGAACCAGTGCACCGGCGCGCGCGACGGCGGCACGGCGGGCGCGGCCGCGGCCGGCGCGTCGAGCGAGTACGGCACCGGCTCGCCGGCGCCGTTGAAGATGCGCACGTCGCCGAGATCGTCGCGCCGGCTCGCCGCATACACGGGCTGCGGCACGGTGAGCTGGTAATACGCGGCGCTGCCGTCGAGGTCGAGCGCGAAGCGCTGCGTGACGCGCCCGGCGTTCGGCGTGCCGTCGGCCGCCGCGAACGACGCGAGCAGGCTCAGTCCGAGCAGGGCGGCGAGTCGCTTCATGACTGGCCGTCCTGTTGCGCGGCGGCCTTCGGCGGCAGCGGCGAGAAATAGCCGATCAACAGCAGCAGCACGCCGATGCCGATGAACGACACGATGCGCTCGATGCCGGGGACGTGCGACAGGTCGAACAGGAACAGCTTGACGACCGTGAGCGCGAGCAGCGCGGCGCCGACGAACCACAGCGGTCGCAACCCGTGGCGCGTGGCCCAGATGGTGATCGCGAGCGCGCAGACCGTCCAGTACACGGACACCGATGCCTGCACGAGCGTCGATTCGGCCATCGCGCCGAGCTCGTACGGCACGCCGGCCCAGTGATGCAGCGTGCGCAGCAGGATCGCGTTCAACCACAGGAAGCCGGTCGCGCCGGCCGCGCCCAGCAGCTCGACGCGATACGCGCCGAACGACCAGCCGAGTCTGCGCGCACGCACGAACCACGACGCGGCGAGCGCATAGACGACCGCGAGCACGAGATCGAGCGGATTGAACAGCGGCACGCGCGCCCAGCTTCCGCCGTCCTGCGTGAAGTTCGCGTAGAAGGTCCACGCCCACATCACGACGATCAGCGGCAGCGACGCGAACGCGCAGAGCCGGGCGATGCCGTCGCGGCGCGTGAGCCACATCCCGGCGAATGCGAACAGGCTCCAGCCGACCATGAACACCTGCTGGATGCCGAACGACGACAGCACGGTGTCGATGTCGTAGCCGAAGTGGAAGCGGTGATGCAGCGTGCGCAGCATCAGCGCGTTGAACCACAGGAACACGGTCGCGATCGCCAGATAGTCGACGACGCGCGGATGCCACGCGATGCCGAGCGTTTTGAGGCGACGCAGCCACGCGGCGAAGGCGACGAATACGAGGCCTTGCGCGATGTCGAGCGGATTGAGCAGCGGCAGCCAGAAGAGCGGCGCTGCATCGCCGTCACTCACCGTGCTGGCGATGCTCCACAGCCACAGCAGCGCGGCGAGCGGCGCGGCCCCCCACACCTGGTAGGCGCGCGGGAACGCCGCGACGGGCCAGCGCAGGCGCGTGCCGGGGACGGACACGAGCAGGATCAGCGTGCCGAAGCCGTACGCCCATGCGCTCCAGCTCCATGCGCCTTCCGGGACGAACGCGCGCAGGCGCCAGAAACCTTCGAGCGACAGCAGTCCGCACACGGTCCAGAACGTCAGCGTATGCAGCGGCGCGAGGATGCCCGTCGCAACGGCCGGCGACGCGCCGTTCGCGGCAGCGGCGCCGGCCGTGCCGCGCGACTGGCGCCAGAGCAGCGCAAGCCCCGCGCCGACGGCCACCGGCCACGCGAACGCGCCCATGCCCGACAGCGGCGCTTCATGCGCATCGAACGCGCGCAGCGCGAGCAGCGCCAGCACCGGCGTGAGGGCGAGCGCGGGCCACTCGGCGAGCGGCCACGCGAGTCGGCGGCGCGAGACGTGCGCGAGCCACGCGGTACCGGCCGCGAACAGCGCGGTCGCATCGACGACGAAGCGATCGGCATGCAGATCGACGTGACGGCTCGCGTGGACGAGGATCTCGTGCAGCCCGCCGCTGACCCACCACAGCAGCCCCCACGCGGCGGCCGCGACGCCGATCTCGGGCATCCACGCGTGCCATGCGCGCGCTTCGCCGCGCCCGTGCAGCCACCAGCCGGTGAACACGCCGGCGAGCGCGATCAGCAGCATCGCGATGGTCGGGCCGTTGAGCACGGGCAGCGCGGTCGCGTCGGCCGGACTCAGCAGGCTCGTGAAGAACGCGCCGGCCGCGGCGACCTGCATCAGCAGCCCGAAGCCGAACGCGAGCAGGCGTTTCTGGCGCACGCCGAGCCACACGACGGCCGCGCCTTCGATGGCCCACGCGGCGCTGGTCGTCGGCCCCGAGAACGCGAGCGGCACCGCGAGCGTCGCGAAGATGACCGCGAGCGCGAGCATCGATTCGAACAGCAGCCCGAGGCGGTCGCGGCGCCGCGCGAGCCAGGCGGCGACCGCGACGTAGAACGCCGACAGCGCGACCGCGCTCCACGCGAGCGCGAACGGCATGCCTTTGACGAGCGACGCCTGCAGCGCGGTCGCGACGATCGGCGTGCCGAACACGAGCGTGCCGTCCACGTAGTGTCGCAGCGCGAGTTCGCGTTTCACCGCATACAGCAGCGCGATGCCGACGTACATCAGGAAGAACAGGATCAGGAACGGCTCGGTGCTCGCGAACAGCGCGGGGCGATAGGCCGTCACGCCCCACGCGGAGCCGATCGTGAACGTGAACACGAAGCCGAGCAGGTTCAGCGGGCGCCAGGCCTTGAACCACGCGATCGCGAAGATGCCCGCGTTCAGCAGTGCGTAGTAGCTGAACAGCGCGACGTGGTTGCCCTGGCCGGTCGACAGCAGGATCGGGGCGAGAAAGCCGCCCGCGCTGCCCATGAACGCGAGCGGCAGCGCGTTCTGCCGCACCGCGAGGAAGGCGCTCAGCGCGCAGACGGCGACCATCAGCGGGAACGCGGCGCCGACGGGCAGCAGCGCATACAGCTTGGTCGCGGCGAAGATCGTCAGGTACAGGATGCCGACGCCGCCGCCTTGCAGCACGAGGCCGTATGCGCCGCGGCGCGGCCGCACGCGCCAGCCGATCGCGAGCAGCGCGGCCGCGGCGAGCGCCGTGCCCGCGAGGCGGAATTCGATCGGCAGCATCGCGTTGTCGGCCGCGTACTTGAGCAGGAACGCGACGCCGAAGAACAGCACGATGATCCCGACCCGCACGACCGTGTTGCCGCCGAGCAGCCAGCCACGCGCGGCGCTGAACGCGCGTTCGGCGAGGCCCGGTTCGCGTGGCGCGGGCGGTTGGGGCGGGGCAGGGCGGATCGGGGTGGCGGCGTGGGCGGCGGCGGTGGCGTCAGCGGACGCCGTAGTGGTGCTCGCTGCGCTTGCCGGTGCGGGTATCGCGGCAGGTACCGGGGGCGAAGTGGATGCCGGCGTCGCCGCCCGTGCGGTGACAGGTCGTGGCGCGGGTGTGGCCGGGGCGGGTGTCGGCAGTGGCGCGGAGGCGGCGCCGGCCGAAGCCGTTTGCGCGATGCCCCCGGATGTCGCCGCGCCGGCCTTCGCGCCCGCCAGTTGAGCGCGCAGCGCGTCGAGTTCGCGCGTGAGCGTGTCGACGGTGGCTTCGAGGCGCGCGACGCGATCGGCGAGCGGTAACGGGGCGGGCGGCGGCGTCGCGGAGAGCGCGAACGCGTCGGGCGCGGCGCGCGGGTTCCGCTGCTTGCGTTGCCGCATTGCGTGCCCGATGCAGAACCCGACGGCGGCCCCGAGCAGCGAGCCGCTCCCGGCCGAGAAATCCCCGATCAAGGCAGCGATGCCGCCCAAGATGAAGCCGATTACGGCGAATGCCCAGTTCAACGCCTTGCTCCCTCTCACTATCGTTATCGTCCTTCGATCGCGGATCGCACCGGATCGAGGCGGTTTCAGCACGGCCGGCAGGCGAACCGGCATGCGCGCGCCGCGCGGCCGGGCCCTGGTGCGAAAGGCCCGCGGCAACGTCGCGCTCGGCGTGTTTGCGGCGAATGTATCACAGCGTGCGTTGGCCGATTTCCGGGTTCGACGCGGTATCGTGGTATGCGCCGTTCGGTGTCGTCGAACGGTTTTTTGCACGGTCATGCTTTTTACTGGCGGACGCGGTGTGCGCTTTCGTCTGAATAGATCGACGCCGGAACGGACGTCGACTTGTCGCAAAACGACGCGTGCCCGATACGGCCTGACGCAAAACCTCATGTGCAATTCGCCGCGCTGCTGCGCACAAGTCCGGCGCGGGATGCCCGTCGTTGCTGGCCGTGCGCGTATTGCGCCGCCGCAATCGCCGGCGCGGCCCGCCGGACGGGGCTGGCGGGCGTGTCGTATTTGCGCAAGCGTTTGTCGTAATTCGTCGGCAGGCCGGGGTTTTTTCTGGCAACTATGTAGGCACGCTATGACAAGCGCGAGTCCCCGCTACACGAGGAGAAGGTTTCGATGGATGCCCCCAAGGTTGTGGTCGAAGGTCTGTGCAAGGTATTTGGAAGTAACCCGCAGCAGGCGCTCGACATGCTCGCCGCCGGCGCGACGAAGGACGATGTGCTCAAGCGCACCGGCCAGGTCGTCGGCGTGCACAACGTCTCCTTCGATGTGCAGGAAGGCGAAATTTTCGTGCTGATGGGCCTGTCCGGCTCCGGCAAGTCCACGCTGATCCGCCTCGTGAACCGGCTGGTCGATCCGAGCGCCGGCAAGGTGCTGATCGACGGGCTCGACGTCGCGTCGGCGCGCCGCTCGGCGCTGACCGCGCTGCGCCGCAAGGACATGAGCATGGTGTTCCAGTCGTTCGCGCTGATGCCGCATCGCACCGTCGTGTCGAATGCCGCGTTCGGGCTCGAAGTCGGGGGCATGGGCAAGAAGGAGCGCGAGCGCCGCGCGATGGAAGTGCTCGAGCAGGTCGGGCTCGCATCGTTTTCGCACAAGCTGCCGTCCGAGCTGTCGGGCGGCATGCAGCAGCGCGTCGGCCTCGCCCGCGCGCTGGCCGTGAACCCGTCGCTGATGATCATGGACGAGGCGTTCTCCGCGCTCGATCCGCTCAAGCGCCGCGAAATGCAGGACGTGCTGCTGCAACTGCAGAAGGAGCAGCGCCGCACGATCATGTTCGTGTCGCACGATCTCGAGGAAGCGCTGCGCATCGGCAACCGCATCGCGATCATGGAAGGCGGCCGCCTCGTGCAGGTCGGCACGCCCCAGGACATCATCGCGAACCCGGCCGACGACTACGTGCGCGCGTTCTTCGACGGCATCGACACCAGCCGCTACCTCACCGCCGGCGACCTGATGCAGACGGGCGCCGTGCCGATCATGTCGAAGTGCGATGCCGCGAACGTCGCGGCTTCGCTGAACGGCAGCGCCGAATACGCGTTCGTGCTCGATGCCGCGCGCAAGATCCGCGGCTTCGTCACGCGCGAGGCGCTCGGTCAGGACACGCCGTCCGTGCGGCCGATCGAAAGCATCCGGCGCGATGCGTCGCTCGAACATGTCGTCGCGCGCGTGGTCGCGAGCCCGAATGCACTGCCCGTCGTCGACGACGACGGCTGCTACTGCGGCTCGGTCGATCGTGCGCTCATCCTGAAGGCCATTACGCGTTCGCGAGGCTCCCATGTCTGAAATGATTCCGCTCGGTACCTGGGTCGACCAGTCCGTTCACTACCTGCTCGACCACGATGCGAAGACGTTCGACACGATCGGTCAAGTAATCGAGGGGCTCGCGGCATTCGTCGAGCATGGCCTGCAGGCGATACCGATGTGGCTGATGATGGCGATCTTCATCGGCATCGGACTGTGGCGGGTGGGCTGGCGCTTCGCGCTGTTCACGACGCTCTCGCTGCTGCTGATCTTCGCGACGGGCTTCTGGGACCAGACGGTCATCACGCTCGGCCTCACGCTGTCGTCGACGATCATCAGCCTCGTGCTCGGCATCCCGCTCGGCATCTGGGCCGCGAAGAGCAAGTGGGTCGCCGCGATCGTGCGCCCGATTCTCGACCTGATGCAGACGATGCCGGCCTTCGTCTACCTGATTCCGGCCGCGATGCTGTTCGGTCTCGGCCGCGTGCCGGGGATCCTGTCGACGGTGATCTTCGCGATGCCGCCCGCGGTGCGTCTCACGAGCCTCGGCATCCGCCACGTGAACCGCGAGATCGTCGAAGCCGGTCAGGCGTTCGGCTGCACGCCGTGGCAACTGCTGTACAAGGTGCAGTTCCCGAACGCGCTGCCGTCGATCATGCAGGGCGTGAACCAGACGATCATGATGGCGCTGTCGATGGTGATCATCGCGTCGATGGTCGGCGCCGGCGGCCTCGGCAACGACGTGCTCGCGAGTATCCAGCGCCTCGACATCGGCCTCGGTTTCGAAAGCGGCCTGTCGGTCGTGCTGCTCGCGATCATTCTCGACCGCATCACCGAGAGCTTCGGCCGCGCGCCGGGCACCGTGAAGGCGCCGCTGTTCTCGGGCCTCAAGCAGCTCTTTCGCGTGAAGGCTTCGCCCGCGCAGGCCTGATCTTCGGCGGCCAGGAGCGCCCTGGCCGCTCACCCTGAATTGACAACGGTTCCCGCGGCTTCGGCCGCGGGGCTGGTCCTTCACAACCTCCTCGCCAGGAGACCGATGTGACGTCCGCCGTCGCTGTCGCGCCCGCCGCCTGCGTTTCACCGGTTTCATCCCTCGCCCATTTCGGCTTCCTGACGCTGCCGAACTTCTCGATGATCGCGTTCTCGAGCGCGGTCGAAGTGCTACGGATGGCGAACTACGTCGGGCGGGCGGATCACTACAAGTGGTCGATCTACTCGCTCGACGGCGCACCCGCGCATGCCAGCAACGGCATCGCGGTGCGGCCCACGCAGGCGCTCGACTACGAGAACCTGCCCGACGTGATGATCGTGTGCGGCGGCATCCGCATCCGCGACGTGGTCGACGAGGGCGCGCGCGATATGCTCGCGGCGCTCGCCGAACGCGGGCTGCCGCTCGGCGGCATCTGCACGGGCGCCTATGCGCTGATGTCGAGCGGGCTGCTCGACGGCTATCGCTGCACCGTGCACTGGGAGAACCTGTCCGCGCTGCATTCCGAATTTCCGCAGGTGGGCTTCGCCGACGAGCTGTTCGTCGTCGATCGCGACCGGCTGACCTGCACGGGCGGCACCGCGCCGCTCGACCTGATGCTGAACCTCGTCGGCATGCGGTTCGGCCAGCAGCTCGCCGCGCAGGTCTCCGAGCAGTTCATTCTCGAGCGCATCCGCAGTTCGACCGATACGCAGCCGATTCCGGTCGACGCGCGCGTCGGCTTCTCTCGCGCGGAGCTGATCGAGGTCGTGCGGCTGATGGAGGCGAACATCGAGGAGCCGCTGTCGCTCGAGGAACTCGCGCGGCTCGTGCGGCTGTCGCAGCGGCATCTGCAGCGCATGTTCAAGGTGTACCTGAACGTATCGCCGACCCACTATTACCTGACGCTGCGCCTGAAACGCGCACGCGACCTGCTGCGCACGACCGACGCATCGATCGCGCGCGTGACGACGGTCTGCGGGTTTCATTCGCCGTGTCATTTCAGCAAGGCATATCGCGCGCAGTTCGGCCATGCGCCGAGCTACGAGCGCCGGTTGCCGGGGCGCTGAACGGGGCAATCATTCGGTCCGCGACGTCGTCGGGATCGCGGCGCGCGGCTTCAATAAACGATCCCGGATTCGAGCAAACGACATCACTTTGAGGAGAAGCAAGATGAAGCGCCTATTGATCGCAGCGGTGTGCGGGATCGGGATGGCCGCGCCGATGTCGGCCGTCTATGCGGCCGATCCGCCCGTGTGCAAGAACGTGCGCTTCGCGGATGTCGGCTGGTCCGACATCGCAGCGACCACGGGCCTCGCATCGACGATGCTGCAGGGGCTCGGCTACAACCCGACGAAGACGATCGCATCGGTGCCGATCACGTTCGCGGGGATCAAGAGCAAGCAGATCGACGTGTTCCTCGGCTACTGGTCGCCGACGATGGACCCGATCATCCAGCCGTTCACGAAGGCCGGCACGATCAAGGTGCTCGCGACGCCGAACCTGACCGGCGCGAAATACACGCTCGCGGTGCCCGACTACGTGTACCAGGGCGGCCTGAAGTCGTTCGCGGACATCCAGAAGTACGCGGACAAGCTCAACGGCAAGATCTACGGGATCGAGCCCGGCAACGACGGCAACGCGCTGATCAAGAAGATGATCGACGGCAACCAGTTCGGTCTCGGCAAGTTCAAGCTGGTCGAGTCCAGCGAGGCCGGGATGCTGGTCGAGGTGAATCGCGCGATTCGCGACAAGCAGTGGATCGTGTTCCTCGGGTGGGAGCCGCATCCGATGAACGTGCAGATGAAGATCGACTACCTGACCGGCGGCGACGACGTGTTCGGTCCGAACTACGGCGAAGCGAAGGTGCTGACGGCGACGCCGCCCGACTACGCGCAGCGCTGCCCGAACGTCGCGAAGTTCGTGTCGAACCTGCAGTTCACGACGGCGATCGAGAACCACGTGATGGTGCCGATCATGAACAAGCAGGACCCGAACAAGGCCGCCGCCGCGTGGCTGAAGGCGAACCCGGACGCGCTCGACAAGTGGCTGGCCGGCGTGACGACGATCGACGGCAAGCCGGGCCTGCCGGCGGTGAAGGCGTATCTCGGCGCGCATTGAGCATGACGTGTCGGGCTGTGCGGCCGCGGCCCGAAGCCTGACGTGAAGGTTGAGCCGGCGCAAGCGGGGTGACCTGCTTGCGCCGGCTTTTTGCTGCGTGCTTCGCGCTCGCGCCGACGGCCAGCGGGCGATGCGCTAGACTGCTCGATCCCCGATCGAGGAGACGGCAATGACCCGCAACACGCTTGATGCAGCCGGGCGGCGACTCGCAGCCCGCATGCGGCCGAATCACGCGGCCGCTTCGGTCGACGCAGGCTGCAACCGGACCCTCCGGTGCTTCGGCCATTCATTCGCATGAAGCGCATCGAGCAAGTCGTGCTGGCCGCCGATCTCGCGGGCACGGCGGTGTTCGCGATCGAGGGCGCCAATGCGGCGATCGGCGCCGGCCTCGACCTGTTCGGGGTGATGGTGCTGTCGCTCGTCGTCGCGCTGGGCGGCGGCGTGATTCGCGACCTGCTGATCGGCGCGCGGCCGCCCAGCGCCGTGAGCGACTGGCGTTACCCGGCGCTCGCGTTCGCCGCCGGGCTGTTCGCATTCGTGTTTCATGCGCGGGTCGCGTCGTTCTCGCCGTTGGTGTTGACGACGCTCGATGCGGCCGGCCTCGCGCTGTTCGCGGTCGCGGGCGCGGTGAAGGCGCTCGAATTCCGCGTCCACCCGTTCATTGCGACGCTGATGGGCGCCGTGACCGGCTGCGGGGGCGGTGTCGTGCGCGATCTGCTGCTCGCGCGGATACCGGTCGTGCTGGTCACCGACATCTATGCGAGCGCGGCGCTGCTCGGCGCGGTCGTCGTCGTGGTGTGCCGGCGGCTCGGTTGCCCGCCGGTCGTCGCGGCCGTGCTCGGCGGCATCGCGTGCTTTGCGTTGCGGATGGCGGCGGTGCGCTTCGGCTGGCAACTGCCGAAAATTTCCGGCGGCGCATAGGCGCCCGGCTCACGACCCCTTCGTCGCCGCCGGCACGTCGAACACGCGATCGAACGCCCACTGGAACACGAACGCATAGCAGAAGAAGAACGCGAACAGCGCGATATCGACGACGAATGCGTCGAACCACGAGATGTCGAGCCACCACGACACGACCGGCACGAGGATGAAGATCAGCCCGCCCTCGAATCCGGTCGCGTGCAGGATCCGCCGCCCGAGCGTGCGCGCCGGCTGCCGGCGCGATGCTTCCCAGCGCTCGAACAGCGCGTTGAAGATCATGTTCCACAGCATCGCGATCGCCGACATCGTCGCCGACAGCGCGCCCGAGTAGACGAGGTCCTGCCTGAAGATCGCCGCGATCGCGGGCGAGATGCAGGAAATGGCGATCGCTTCGTAGAGCACCGCCTGCGTGATCCTGCGCGGTAGGCCTTGCACGGGGTTCCTCCGGTTCGACGGGCAACCGCCGCGGCGACGTGCCGTGACGTCCCGCAAGGCTAGCCGCGTTGCGCACCCGCTTCAATTCACCTAATCTCACCCCGATTGAATCGAATTCAACCCGGCCGCATCCGGCCCGCGAGGCCCCGTGTTCTCGAAAATCCCCCTGACTGCATTGCGTGTATTCGAAGCGTCGGCGCGGCTCGGCACGTTCAAGGCCGCAGCCGATGAGCTGTCCGTGACGCCGGCCGCCGTGTCGCACCAGATCAAGTCGCTCGAAAGCCGCGTCGGCGTGCTGCTGTTCGAGCGCGGCGCGGGCGGCGTGCGGCTGACGGAAGAAGGCGAGCGGCTGTTTCGCGCGAGTCACGATGCGTTGCTGGCGTTGAGCCGCGGGCTCGACGCGGTGCGTCCCGATGCAACCGACGCGCGCCCGCTCGTGCTGACCACCACGCCCGCGTTCGCGGCGATGTGGCTGATTCCGCGTCTCGGGGCGTTTCGCCGCGTCGATCCGCACCTGCACATCAAGGTCGAAACGGGGAACGCGCTCGTCGATCTCGAACGCGATGCACGCATCGATCTCGCGATTCGCGCGACGTCGCGCGCGTTTCCGGCGCTGCACGAGATTGCGTTGATCGACGAGTATTTCGGTGCGTATGCGGCCGCCGGGTTCGATGCGCATCGCACCGACGCGTCGCTCGACCTGATCGAGACCGTGTGGGATACGCCGCTGCCGGTGTCGGTCGACTGGGCGTCGTGGTGTCGTGCGGCGGGGCGAGAAGCGTGGCTCGAACGCGCGGTGTTTCGTCATTACGACGACGAGCATTACGCGTTGCAGGCCGTGCTGCACGGGCAGGGTATCGCGCTGCTCAGCTCCGTGCTGGCCGCCGAGCATGTCGAGCGCGGTGCGTTGATGCCGATCGAGCCGGCGGTGCGGCTCGACGGTGCGCGCTTCGTCGCGTTGTGCCGGCCGGGGCGCGAGCGCGAACCGCAGGTCAGGCGGTTTCTCGACTGGCTCGAAGCGGAAATCGCACGGACGCGCGGCGCGGTGGCGCGGATGGCGCCCGACGATGCTCGCGCCGCTATCCGAAGCTGACGCAATACACCGGCGGCAAATGCGCCGATACCTGTCGCCAGTGCTCGCCGCCATCATCGGACGTCCATAACGCGCCGGTCGTCGACGCCATCGCGAGGCGCGTGCCGGAATCGTCCACCGCGAGCCCGTGCCGGTACACGAGGTCGTACGCAGGCGCGGCCGGCAACCCGTTCGACAGGCTCTCGAAACTGCGGCCGCCGTCGCGCGTGCGCGTGACGACGAACCGGCCATTCACCGGAATCCGGCACGCGTCCTTCACCGCCGGCACGAACCACGCGGTATCCGGTTCGTGCGGATGCACGGCCACCGCGAAACCGAAGCTCGACGGCTCTGCTTCGATCCGCCGCCAGTGTTCGCCGCCGTCGGTCGAGCGGAAGATCGCGCAGTGATGCTGGGTCCACAGCACGTCGGGGTTGGCCGCGCACTGCACGACGCGGTGCGGGTCCTGCATGTTCGGTTCGCCGCGTCGCTCGGGCGGCATGTAGTCGGCTTCCATGCCTTGCGCCGTGACGCGCCACGTCGCGCCGCCGTCCGCGGTTTGCCACACGCCGCCGCACGAGATGCCGACCGTGACGTGCCGGCTGTCGCGCGGATCGACCATCACCGAATGGATGCCCGGCGCGTCGTACCCGCCGCCGCCCCATTCGGCGCGTTCGGGGCGATCCCACAGCGGGCGGTTCAGTACCCACGAATCGCCGTGGTCGTCGGAGCGGAACAGGCCGCCGGGAATCGTGCCGGCCCACAGGACGCCGGGCTCGTCGGCGCCGCCGGCTTCGAGCGACCAGATTTGCTGAAGCGTCCACGGCGGCTGCGGCGTCCCGGCGGCGGCAGGTGCGTCGTCGGCGTCGCCGCTGCCCGCGTGCCGATCGGCACGGGCGGGTGACGCGTCGGCGGGCTGCGGCGGATAAACCGGGACCGCGCATTCCTCCCAGCCGGTGGCGCCTGCGCGCAGGCGATGCAGTTTCACACCGAAATGCCCCAGATTGAGCGCCGCATACAGCGTGCCGTCGCGCGGGTCGGCGAGCACCATGCTGACAGGCTCGCCGATGAAATACGGTTCGCCGGGCGTCCAGCCGCCATGCCCGTCGGGTTGCAGGACGAACAGGCCCTTGCGGGTGGCGACGAGCAGTCGATCGTTCATGGCGATGTCTCCGGATGGTCCGCCTTGGCGCGACGGCGCTTGGTATGGGGAATGCGCCGGTGTATCGGTCCCTTTATCCGCCGGTCAGCGCCTGCACGACATACACGCGGCTGGCGGCCCCGAGCGTATCGGACAGGTGTTGCCGGTCGCGGATCGGCTGGCCGTCGATGAACACCGACAGGTGCTTTCGCAGCGCCCCCTGGTCGTCGACGATGTAGCCGCGCAGCCGCGGCTGCTCGCTGAAAATGGTGTCGAATGCTTCGCCGACCGTATGCGCATCGATGTCGCGCTCGGGCGTTTCGACATGCCGCTGGATCGACGCGGCGAAGAAGAGGTGCGCCATGGCGGTAGCTGGCAGGAGCCGCGCGAAGGGACGGCTTGTAGTTTAGGCGATCCGGCGGGCGCCGAAAGGCGGAACTGCGCCGCCGTACGCCGCACAGCCGCTAAACCGGAATCGACCGCCCCCTGATCCGGATTCCGAGCCGCACGACGCCGATCACCGCATTCGACAGCCACGTGAGCCAGCGCGGCATCCCGCGCCGGCGGATATCGAGCAGCAGCACGATCCGCACCGCATCGCTGTCGTTCCATACCTCGTGCGTGAACGTGTCGTCCCACAGCAGGAAGCGGCCTTCGTCGAGCCGGTATTCGCGGCCGTCGACCTTCAGCACGGCGGCCGGCGTGCCGTCCGCGCGCTTCGGCATCGACAGCACGAGATAACCGCGCAGGATGCCGCGAAACGGCCCGCGATGCGGCGGGATGTGCTTGCCGGGCGCGAGGAACGACAACGATGCGGACAGCACGTCCGGCGACGCCGCGACGAGCGACGCGACGGTCGGGCAGCGCGACAGGTTGCGCGCGAACGGCTGGCCGTACGCCTGCATGATGAACATCCGCCAGTCGCGTGCGTCGTTGGCCGAGATGTCGTACTGCTCGCGCATGATTTCGTGAAAGCGCGGGATGCGCGGCATGTCGCGTGCGACGTCGAGCGCCTCCGCGCGGATCGCGGGCCATGCGCGCACGAAACGCTCGGCATCCGGGAATGCCGCCGTGTCGAGCACCGCGCCGCTGTCGATATGGCGGTCGTACAGCGTGCGCAGCAGGGCGGCGGCATGGTCGTAAGCGGCGGACATGGTCGATCGAGGGGCGGGCCGGATGAGATGGTGGTCAGTCTGCCCGAAGCAAGACGGGCATTGCGTTACGTCAGGTTACGCCGACTGACGAATGAATGACAGTTCGGTGAATATTCGGCCGCGGCGAATGAAACGGCCGGGAATAAACCGCGCCCCTCCGTCGTCATACGGGTGCAGCACATCGTTTCGTTGACTGATGAGGAGTGAAACATGAATACGCACTGGCTGGTGGCCGCCACGGTGGCGGCGATTTCTCTCGCAGGTGTCGCGACGCAAGCGTCGGCACAGGCGCTCACGCGCGAACAGGTCCGGCAGGAACTCGTCGATGCGGAAAACAACGGGCTGCGCTTCGTGACCGATACGTCGTATCCGGACGTGAGCCCGCTGTTCCGGCACCAGGCCGACCGGATGCCGCAGCGCCAGGCGAGCACGGCAGTCGGCGGCGATCCGGCCATGTCGTCCGAAGCGGGCAAGCCGGCGGCGATGTCGCCGCGTCGAAGCGCCGCCGCATGCGTCGGCCCCGCGAGCTTCTGCATGATTTATTTCGGAAGCTGATTCACCCGCCTGCATTCGCAGGTCACATCTATCCCGTGGTTGATCGATACGTCACATTGAAGGAGTTCATGATGAAAACATATATCGCACTACTGATGATGATCGGGACGATCGTCGGTCAGTCGGCATTCGCGCAATCGGCCGCGCCGCTGACGCGTGCACAGGTTCGCGATGAACTGATGCGCCTCGAAGCGGCCGGGTACGACCCGGCCAAGGGCGATGAGGGCGAGTATCCGGCCGATATCCAGGCCGCGGAAGCGAAGCTCGCCGAGCAGGATAGTGCGCGAATGGCGGCGGCCACGCGGGCGCCGGCTTCCGACATGCCGGCGCAAACCAGCAACTAGGTGCCGACATGATCGTGTGTGAAGCCTGGCCGTCGTGTTCGCGAGACGGCAAACCGCCCGCCCTTCCGGCCCGGCGGCGTGTCGACAGCGCGCCGGCAGCGATGCCGCTCGTTGCACGCCGCATCGCGCGGCATCGCGATCAGCTCGTCAACCGGTCACGATGAGCATGCGGGCCGATCACCACGGCATCATGCGCTGCACGACCTGATCGCGCAGCACGAAGCGGTGCATCAGCGCGGCCGCCACGTGCAGGCAGATGCCGGCGAACAGGACCCACGCGAGGATGCCGTGCACGTCGCCCATCGCGTGACCGAATCCGGAGCCGGCCGCCGACAGCGCCGGCAGCGGAATGACGCCGAGCAGCGTCACCGCCCATGCGCGTGACGACGCGTTGATCCAGCCGAGCAGCGGCACGACGATCAGCAGCGCGTAGAGCGCGCCATGTGTCACGCCCGACAGCGCGCGCATCGCGGGCGACAGATCGCTGGCGGGCGGCCGGTGCGTCGCGCGCCACAGCACGCGGCACGCCATCGCCGCGAGCAGCGCCGTGCCGACGATCAGGTGCGCGGCGATCAGGCCGACCGGTTGCGTATCGCGATGCACGTCGGGCATCGTCCAGCCGATCGCGTATTGCGCGACGACCAGCGCCACGATCAGCCAGTGAAGAAAGCGGGCAACGGCGTCATAACGGGCGGGGGTGGACATGAAGGCTCCTGGCGGACATCCGACGGATATGAAGGGACAGCGTTCTGTGGATTCTACGGTCGAATCCTTACCGAAACGTTAAGTCCGCGGCGCCGGTCGAGATATCGGCGCCGATCCGACGTTCGTGCAGGCGCTCGCGATCGAGGCGCTGATTCAGCTCGTTAGCAGCATCGCGTTCCCGATGCAGGGCAGCCTGGGTGTGCAGGAGGGCGGCTTCGCGCTGATCGGCGGGCTGCTCGGCTTCGATCCGCCGACCTGTCTCGCGCTGGCCGGCGCCCGCCGCATGCGCGACCTGCCGTTCTATCTGCCGGGCCTCCTCGCGTGGCAGCAGGCGGCCGGCGCGGCGCGCCCGCCGGCCGGTGCGAAGCGCGCATCGATGCCCGTCGGGGAGTCCGCCGGGCGACGCTGATGCGGCCCGGCGTTGCCGGCGTGCCGGGCGGGCAACGGCGACGCCTATGCGGCCGCTTGCCGGTCGGCCGGCACGGCCATCAGCGCCGTTCGTCCGCGATATGGCTGCGGATCACGTCCGCGAACGACGTGTCGCCCTTCAGCCCGAGCGCTTCCGCGCGCGACGTATCCCAGCGGCCCGGCCAACTGCCGACGATCTTCTCGACGCGTTCGTCGGGCGCATGACGGATCAGCTTCACGACCTCGTCGCCCGCGACTTCGCGCAGCGCCGCGATCATCTCGTCGACCGACACCGACAGGCCCGGCAGATTGATCACGCGCTTGTTGCCGAGCTTCGCGCCGTCGATCTCGCACCCGGCGACCAGTGCGTCGATCGCGCCGCGCGGCGACAGCAGCCACAGCCGCGTCGAGCCGGGCACCGGGCACACGCTTTCCTCGCCGTTCAGCGGCTCGCGGATGATGCCGCTCGCGAACGACGACGCGGCCGCGTTCGGCCGGCCGGGCCGCACGCTGATGGTCGGCAGTCGCAGCACGCGGCCATCGACGAAGCCGCGCCGCGCGTAGTCGCACAGCAGCAGTTCGGCGATCGCCTTCTCGGCGCCGTACGACGATTGCGGGTTCAGCGCGGTGTCGTCCTGCACGACGTCGGGCAGCGTGCCGCCGTACACCGCGACGGAACTCGTGAACACGACGCGTGGCCGGTGGCCGCGTGCGCGGCACACTTCGAGCAGCGTGCGCGACGCGTCGAGGTTGATCCGCATGCCGAGATCGAAATCGGCTTCGGCCTGCCCGCTGACGATTGCCGCGAGGTGGAAGATCGCGCCCGTCCGCGTGTCGATCGCGCTGTCGAGCACCGCGCGATCGCCGATGTCGCCGACGATCGACGTCACGCGCGCATCGCCGAAATCGCTGCCCTGGACGACGTCGAGCAGCACCAGCTCGTCGATCTTCTCGACGCGACCGTCGGGGCCGGTGAGTTCGCCGCGTTCGAGCAGCTTGCGCGCGAGGCGCTGGCCGAGAAAGCCGGCGCCGCCGGTGATCAGTACTTTCATGTTCTTTGCCCTCAGAGGAATGCTTGAATCACAGCAGGTACGGCTTGATCCAGCCGAGGCCTTCCGACGTGCCGGCCTTCGGTCGATACTCGCAGCCGATCCAGCCGTCGTAGCCGAGCGCGTCGATCACCGAGAACAGGTACGGGTAGTTGAGTTCGCCGACGTCCGGTTCGTGGCGTTCCGGCACGCCCGCGATCTGGATGTGGCCGATGCCCGCGAAATCGCGCTCGAGCTTCATCGCGAGATCGCCTTCGACGATCTGGCAGTGGTAGCAGTCGAACTGCACCTTCAGGTTCGGCGCGCCGACTTCCGCGCGGATCGCCTGCGCGTCGTCCTGGCGGCTCAGGAAATAGCCGGGCATGTCGCGCGGGTTGATCGGCTCGATCAGGATCGTGACGCCCTGCGCGGCGGCGGCCTGCGCCGCGTGACGCAGGTTCGCCAGATACGTGTCGCGATGGCGCGCGCGATCGGCGGCCGGCGGCACCATGCCGGCCATCACGTGCAGCTTCCTGTTGCCGATCACGCGCGCATAGTCGAGCGCCTGGTCGATGCCGCGGCGGAATTCGTCCTCGCGGCCCGGCAGCGATGCGATGCCGCGTTCGCCCGCGGCCCAATCGCCCGGCGGCGCGTTGAACAGCGCCTGTTCGAGGCCGTGCGCGTCGAGGCGCGCGCGGATGTCCTCGGCGGCGAAGTCGTACGGGAACAGGTATTCGACGGCCTTGAAGCCGTCGTGGGCGGCAGCGGCGAAGCGGTCGAGAAACGCATGCTCGGTGTACATCATCGAGAGGTTGGCGGCGAAGCGTGGCATGGCGGCGGGTCCTGTGAATGAATGGGGCGGGGCGCCGAGCGCCCCGCGTCGAACGATGAATCGGCCTGCGGCGGATCAGCGGTTCACGAGTTTGGCCGGCGTGAACCACACGGCGATCGCGCCGAGCACCAGCATCGCCGCGAGCACGTACATGCCGGACGCGGTGCTGTGCGTGGCGTCCTTCAGGTAGCCGATCACGTACGGGCTCGCGAAACCGGCGAGGTTGCCGACCGAGTTGATGATCGCGATCCCGGCCGCGGCCGCGGAGCCCGCGAGGAACGCGGTCGGCAGCGACCAGAACAGCGGTGCGCAGGTCAGCACGCCGCCCGCGGCGAGCGACAGGAACACGATCGACACCGCCGTATTGTGCGAGTACGACGCGGCGACCGCAAACCCGACCGCGCCCATCAGCGCCGGCACGATCAGGTGCCAGCGGCGTTCGCGGCGCTTGTCCGCGCTGTGGCCGAACAGGTTCATCACGACGATCGCGACGACGAATGGAATCGCCGACAGCAGGCCGATCTGCAGCGTGTCGGTGATGCCGGTCGATTTGACGAGCGTCGGCATCCAGAACGTGAGCCCGTACTGGCCGGTGACGAACGCGAAGTAGATCAGCGACATCCACCACATGCGCGGGTCCGAAAACACGGCCTTCAGCGAATGGCCGTGCTTCTGCTGTTCCTGCGGCTGCGCGGCGATCTCGTCTTCGAGCAACTGCTTCTCGCGCTCGTCGAGCCACTTCGCACCGCGGATGCTGTTGTCGAGATACAGGATCGTCGCGATGCCGACGAGCACGGCCGGCACGGCTTCGATCATGAACATCCATTGCCAGCCGTGGAAGCCCGAGCCGCCGTGGAAGCGCTCCATGATCCAGCCCGACAGCGGGTTGCCGAAGATGCCCGACACCGGAATCGCGGACATGAACACCGCGATGATCTTCGCGCGGCGATGCGACGGGAACCAGTACGTGAGGTACAGGATCACGCCCGGATAGAAGCCGGCTTCCGCGAGGCCGAGCAGGAAGCGCAGCACGTAGAACTGCGTGGGCGTCTGCACGAACGCGAACAGCGCGGAAAGCAGGCCCCACGTGATCATGATCCGCGCGATCCAGATGCGTGCGCCGATGCGGTGCATCAGCAGGTTGCTTGGCAGTTCGAACAGAAAGTAGCCCAGAAAGAAAATTCCCGCGCCGAGGCCGAATACGGTTTCGCTGAACGCGAGATCCTGCGACATCTGCAGCTTGGCGAAGCCGACGTTCACGCGGTCGAGATACGCGACCACGTAGCAGAGCATCAGGAACGGCACGATGCGCCAGAACACTTTCTTGTAGGTGCGGTCGAGTTCGCCCGATCGGGCGGCCGCGGCGGGCGAGCGGCTTGCGGCCGCGTCGAGAGCAGTCATCGTCGTCTCCAATGATGTTATGTGCCGGCGGCGCGTACGCCGCCGGTCGTGTGTGTGCTGACGGAAAGGCCCGCGCACACGGCGGGCAGGGAAAGCGGTGCGTCGATCCGTGCCGCGGCGCGCTACCAGCGCGCGCCGAAGCTCTGGCGCAGTTCGTCGAGCGCCGTGTCGGACAGCGGTTCCGGCTTCGGCTGAGTCATCAACCACAGCCGCGCGGTTTCCTCGAGTTCCTCGAGCGCATACGACGCGTGCGATACCGACGGTCCCCACATCACGGGGCCGAGGCGATCGAGCAGCACGCCGCGCACCCGGTCGGCCAGCGCCGCGACTTCGGCCGCGACGGCCGGGTCGCCGGGGCGGCGGTAACGGATCAGCGGAATGTGGCCGACCTTCATCACGTAGTACGGCGTGATCGGCGGCAGCACGTCGGTGTCGCGCCATACGCCGGCAAGCGTCAACGCGACGAGATGCGTCGAATGCGTGTGGACGACGCCATGCGCCGCCGCGTTGCGCGCGTAGATGCCGCGATGCAGCGCGAGCGTCTTCGACGGCTTGCCGCCCGATACGGGCTCGCCATCCGAGCCGACCTTCGCGATGTCGTTCGGGTCGAGCCGGCCGAGGCACGCGTCGGTCGGCGTGATCAGCCAGCCGTCGTTCAGGCGCGCGCTGATGTTGCCGGCGCTGCCGACCGCATGGCCGCGCGCATACAGGCTCGCGCCCACCACGCAGATCTCTTCGCGCAGTTTTGCTTCGTCGCTCATCGTGCGGCTCCGTCCAGCGCGCGCAGCGCCTTGTCGAAAAATTCGGTGGTGCCGAAGTTGCCGGATTTCAACGCGAGGCCGAGCGGCTGTGCGTCGATGGTGGCCGTGGCCGGCACGCCCGGGTCGATCTGCGCGCCGATCTGCAGCGACTTCACGTCGAGCGCCTGCACGACCGCGCCGGACGTCTCGCCGCCCGCGACCACGAACTTGCGCACGCCGAGTTCGCGCAGCCCGCGGGCGATCGCCGCGAGCGTGCTTTCGACGAGATGGCCGGCCGCGTCGACGCCGAGCGCCTGCTGCACGGCCTTCACTTCGTCGGGCGCTGCCGTTGCGTAGATCAGCACGGGTTGCGGCAGGTGCGAGCGCGCGAAGGCGAGCGCCTGTTCGACGACGGGCTCGCCGCGCGAGGCCGCGAGCGGATCGATGCGGAAGCTCGGCCGCGTCGCGCGCCACGCGGCGACCTGCGCGTTGGTGGCTTTCGATGCGCTGCCGGCGAGCACGGCCGACAGCCCTTCGATGCGCGGCAGCGACGCCGCGTTGTCGCGCTCGGGCAACTGCGCCGCGCGGCGGAAATTCGCGGGCAAGCCGAGCGCGATGCCCGAGCCGCCGGTGACGAGCGGCAGGCCCGCGCACGCTTCGCCGAGTACGTAGAGGTCGCTGTCCGACAGCGCATCGGCGATCGCGAAGCGTGCGCCTTCCGCGCGCAACTGGTCGATCCGCGCCCGCACGGCGGCCGCGCCGAGCGCGATCGTGTCGTAGCGGAGCAGGCCGACCGGCGACTTCGTTTGCCGTTGCAGCACGCGCACGAGGTTCGCGTCCTTCATCGGCGTGAGCGGGTGATGCTCCATCCCCGATTCGTTCAGCAGCACGTCGCCGACGAACAGGTGGCCGCGGTAGATCGTGCGGCCGTTCTCCGGGAACGCCGGGCACGCGATCGTGAAGCCGCCGCCGGCCGCATCGAGCAGCGCGTCGGCCACCGGACCGATGTTGCCCGCGTCGGTCGAATCGAACGTCGAGCAGTACTTGAAGAAGAACTGGCGGCACCCTTGCGCGCACAACCATTCATACGCGGCGAGCGATTGCGCGACGGCGTCGGCGGCGGGAATCGTGCGCGACTTCAGCGCGACGACGATCGCGTCGGCATCGACGATCGTGTCGGCTGCGCCGTCGGCGGGCACGCCGATCGTCTGCACGGTGCGCATGCCGCTCTTCACGAGCATGTTCGCGAGATCGGTCGCGCCGGTGAAATCGTCGGCGATGCAGCCGAGCAGGGGACGGGAAGCGGAGGCAGTCATGGCGGGCACGTCGTTCGAATCAGCGGGCGGGCGGCAGCGTGATGCCGGGGAAAGTCTTGATCACGGCGGAATCGTCCTCGCCGCCGTGGCCGGCGCTCGACGCGCTCATGAACATCTGGTGCGCGGTGGCCGACAGCGGCAGCGGGAATTTGCTGCGGCGCGCGGTGTCGAGGACGAGGCCGAGATCCTTCACGAAGATGTCGACGGCCGACAGCGGCGTGTAGTCGCCGTTCAGGATGTGCGGCACGCGGTTCTCGAACATCCACGAATTGCCCGCGCTGTGCGTGATCACGTCGTACAGCGCGTCGGCATCGACACCTTCGCGCAGGCCCAGCGCCATCGCTTCGGCGGCCGCCGCGATGTGCACGCCGGCCAGCAGCTGGTTGATGATCTTCACTTTCGAGCCGACGCCGTGCGCGTCGCCGAGGCGGTACACCTTGCCGGCGATCGCGGCGAGCACGTCCTCGCAGCCCGCATAGGCGGCGGCCGGGCCCGACGTCATCATCGTCATCTCGCCGGAGGCCGCGCGCGCGGCGCCGCCGGACACGGGCGCGTCGAGCATCTGCAGGCCCGCCGCTTCGATGCGCGCGCCGAGCGCGACCGCGAATTCGGGCGCGACGGTCGCGCTCGCGATCACGACGCCGCCCGGCTTCATCGCCGCGACCGCACCGTGTTCGCCGAACAGCACCGTTTCCGTTTGCGCGGCATTGACGACGAGCGTGACGACGACGTCGCACTGCGCGCCGAGTTCGGCCGGCGTCGCGCAGGCGATGCCGCCTTCGGCGGCGAACGCCTGCAGCACGGTGTCGCGCACGTCGCATGCGTGAACGCGGAGGCCGGCGCGCAGCAGCGACCGTGCGACGCCGAGGCCCATCGCGCCGAGGCCGATGACTCCAACATTTCTTGACATGGTCAACCTTGATCGATTCGGGAGAGGTTCCGGACAAAGGCGGCGGGTGCCGCCGGATTCAGCAGATGCCGGCTTCCGCGAGACGGCGCGCCGCGTTGTACATGTGCGTGCGTGCCGCGTTGCGGGCGGCCATCGGGTCGCGTGCGCGGATCGCGTCGGCGATCGCCGCGTGTTCGTCGCGCACCTGCCGCGAGAAATCCTCGCGCGTCGCTTCGTTGCTGCGCGTGACCTTCACGCCGGCTTCGAGGTACTGGTTCAGGAACTGCAGCGTCTTCAGGAAATACGGGTTGCCGGTAACGGCCGCGATCGTGCGGTGGAACGCGACGTCTTCCGCGACGCCGTCGCGCCCTTCGGCCACCGCTTCTTCGATCTTGCGCAGCGCGTCGTCGATGTCGGCCATGTCGTCGTCGGTGTGGTGCAGCGCGGCTTCGGCCGCGACTTCCGCCTCGATCGCGCGGCGCACCGCGAGCAGGTGCGGCAGCGAACTCGCCTCGACGGCTTCCGCGTAGTCGATCCGCAGCGGCCGGATCGCGCCGTGCTGGTTCACGAACACGCCGCTGCCCTGGCGCGGCTCGACCACGCCTTCGTTCTTCAGCCGCGAGATCGCCTCGCGGATCACGGTGCGGCTCACGCCGAATTCCTGCGCGAGCACGGCCTCGGTCGGCAGCTTGCCGGTGGCCGAGAAGCTGCCCGCTTCGATCTGTTTGAGCAGTTGCTGCGCGACGTGGTCGCTCATCGCACGGGCGGGAATTTTCTCGAACATGATGCTCTGGTTTGTAAGGTGATGTGGTCATCATACAAATTAGAGCGGGCATCAGCATCCGGGATAACCCTTGTTGAAGAAGATCAACGTCGGCTAAATTGACTGAAACCGGTTCCAAAAGAATCGAAGCCGACGCAAGCGTGCGTCGTTCTGCAATCGATTAGGGAGGGCGCGGGCCGCCGGGCCCGTCAGTCGGCGATGTCCTCGACCGGGTCGGCCGACGCATCGGGCATCGCGGCCACGTCGGCCACGTCGCCGCCGCGCTCGCGATACGTCGCCGGCGGCACGCCGAACTGCTTGCGGAATTCGCGCCCGAGGTGCGACGCATCGGCGAACCCGCAGCTCGACGCGATATCGGCGACCGTGCGGTCCGAGCTCGTCAGCAGCCACGCGGCCGTGCGCAGCCGCACCTGTTTCGCGAAGGCCTGCGGGCTCTTGCCGGTCTCGGCCTTGAACAGCCGCTCGAGCTGCCGCGTCGACAGGTCGAGCTTGCACGCGAGTTCCTCGAGCGGCAGCGCACGCCCCACGTGCTGTTCCATCAGAAGAATCGCGCGCTTGACCTTCGGGTGCGTCGCCGGTTCGAGCCCCGGCGGATGCGGCTGCGGCGCATTGCCTTTCTGCATCTCGCCGACGAGCAGGATGCGCAGCGCCTTCTGCACGGTCGCGTGATCGAAATGGCGCAGCAGGATCGCGGCGGCGACGTCGATCGACGCGCGGCCGCCCGAGCACGTGATCCGGCGCCGGTCGATCACGAACAGCCGGTCGGCGATCAGCAGGTCGGGATCGGCGGACGGAAAGCGCTCGATGAAATCCCAGTAATGGAACCAGCTCACGCAGGTGCGGTAGCCGTCGAGCACGCCGGCGCGCATCAGCGTGAACACGCCGGTGCAGATGCCGACGACCGTCGCGCCGCCCGTCGCCGCGCGGCGGATGACCTCGAGCGTTTCAGGGCCGGCCTGCGGCCCCGAATGCAGCAGCCCGCCGACCACCACCACGTAGTCGAACGGCTCGGCCGCGTCGAACGTCTCCCACGGCGTGATCTGGATCCCGCAGCTCGCGCGCACCGGCGCGAGCGTCTCGCCGATCACGCTCCACGCGCAGCGCACGGGCTTGCTGTAGTCGCCGTCGTCGGCCGACAGCCGCAGCATGTCGACGAAGCCGGAGAAGGCCGTCAGCGTGAAGTTCGGCAGCAGCACGATGCCGAAGCGGATGCGCCGCGGCGCGGGTTCTGCGAGGGGGGAAGCGGGTACGTCGGGGGTCATCGCGGCCAATCTCGTCACGCCGGGCAGGCGGTCTCACTCGTTTCACACTGTTTGCGGGTTGCGGCTGCCGGAGGCGGCGCGGATGCAGCCAGCGTCGCCGATCGGCCGCGGCCGGACTTGTGGTTTTTCGTCGCGAACCATCGCCAAAACGCACTTTCGGGCCGGCCGGCACGGCGCTTGGCGGCGGTATCCCACGCCGATGCCGTTTTTGTTCTATCGGCCGATTTTACGCTTTGATGTACTGGGGCCCAACGACATTTCACGCATGCAACCCAAAGGAAGCCAGATGAACGTCAGCGCGTTCGACCTGTTCAAGATCGGCATCGGCCCGTCCAGTTCGCATACGGTCGGCCCGATGATCGCCGCGTGCCGCTTCGCGTCGCACGTCGAGGACGCGAACCTGCTCGGCTTCGTGCGCCGCGTGCGGGTCGAGCTGTACGGCTCGCTCGGCGCGACCGGCAAGGGCCACGGCACCGACAAGGCCGTGCTGCTCGGCCTCGAGGGCCACCTGCCGGACACGATCGATCCCGACCTGATCGAGCCGCGCCTCGCCGCGATCCGCGCGGAGAAGACGCTGTCGCTGCTCGGCAAGCAGACGGTGCGCTTCGACGAGAAGGAACACATCGGCTTCTATCGCAAGCTGATGAGCGGCACGAGCATCGTGCACCCGAACGGGATGCGCTTCCAGGCATTCGACGAGCACGGCCAGTTGCTGGTCGAGAAAGAGTATTACTCGGTCGGCGGCGGCTTCGTCGTGAACCGCGACGGCGATCGTGTGAACGGCGTGCGTGCGGCGGTCGAGGTGCCGTATCCGTTCCGCACCGGCGACGACCTGATGCGCCAGTGCCGCGAGCACGGGTTGTCGATCGCCGAGCTGATGCTGCGCAACGAATGCGCGCTGCGCCCCGCCGACGAAGTGCGCGCCGGGCTGCTCGCGATCTGGCGCACGATGGCCGCCTGCGTCGAGCGCGGCTGCAAGGTCGAGGGCGACCTGCCGGGGCCGATGCGCGTGAAGCGCCGCGCGGCCGAGATGAACAGCAGCCTGCGCGCGCGTTCGGAAGAGTCGCTGCGCGACCCGCTGTCGATGCTCGACTGGGTCAACCTGTATGCGATGGCCGTGAACGAAGAGAACGCGGCCGGCGGCCGGGTCGTTACCGCGCCGACCAACGGCGCGGCCGGCGTGATCCCCGCGGTGCTGCACTACTACGTGAAGTTCGTGCCGGGCTCGAACGAAGCCGGCATCGTCGAATTCCTGCTGACGGCCGCGGCGATCGGGATCATCTACAAGGAAACCGCGTCGATCTCCGGCGCGGAAGTCGGCTGCCAGGGCGAAGTGGGCGTCGCGTGCTCGATGGCCGCCGCCGCGCTCGCCGCGGTGATGGGCGGCACGCCCGACCAGGTCGAGAACGCGGCCGAGATCGGCATGGAGCACAACCTCGGGATGACCTGCGATCCCGTTGGCGGCCTCGTGCAGATCCCGTGCATCGAGCGCAACGCGATGGGCGCGATCAAGGCGCTGAACGCGTCGCGCATGGCGCTCAAGGGCAACGGCCAGCACTACGTATCGCTCGATTCCGTGATCAAGACGATGCGCGAAACCGGCGCCGACATGAAGACGAAATACAAGGAAACGTCGCGCGGCGGCCTCGCCGTGAACGTCATCGAATGCTAACGAAGGATCCAAACATGAGCCGCTACTCGATATTCAGCCTGTTCCGCAACGGCCTCTCGTATCACGAGAACTGGGAAAAGCAGTGGAAGAGCCCGGAGCCGAAGAAGGAATACGACGTCGTGATCGTCGGCGGCGGCGGCCACGGCCTCGCGACCGCGTACTACCTCGCGAAGGAGCACGGGATCACGAACGTCGCGATCCTCGAGAAGGGCTGGATCGGCGGCGGCAACACCGCGCGCAACACGACGATCGTGCGCTCGAACTATCTGTGGGACGAATCGGCCGCGCTGTACGAGAAGGCGATGAAGCTGTGGGAAGGGCTGTCGCAGGATCTCAACTACAACGTGATGTTCAGCCAGCGCGGCGTGATGAACCTCGCGCACACGCTGCAGGACGTGCGCGACACCGAGCGGCGCGTGAACGCGAACCGGCTGAACGGCGTCGACGCCGAATTCCTGACGCCCGCGCAGATCAAGGAAATCGAGCCGACGATCAACCTGAACAGCCGCTATCCGGTGCTCGGCGCGTCGATCCAGCGCCGTGCGGGCGTCGCACGCCACGACGCGGTGGCCTGGGGCTTCGCGCGCGGCGCGGACCGCGCCGGCGTCGACATCATCCAGAACTGCCAGGTGACGGGCATTCGCCGCGAAGGCGGCGCGGTGGTCGGCGTCGATACGGTGAAGGGCTTCATCAAGGCGAAGAAGGTCGCGGTGGTCGCGGCCGGCAACACGACGACGCTCGCCGACATGGCCGGCGTGCGTCTGCCGATCGAAAGCCACCCGCTGCAGGCGCTGGTGTCCGAGCCGATCAAGCCGGTCGTCAACTCGGTGATCATGTCGAACGCGGTCCACGCGTACATCAGCCAGTCCGACAAGGGCGACCTCGTGATCGGCGCCGGTATCGACCAGTACACGGGCTTCGGCCAGCGCGGCAGCTTCCACATCATCGAAAGCACGCTGCAGGCGATCGTCGAGATGTTCCCGGTGTTCTCGCGCGTGCGGATGAACCGCCAGTGGGGCGGCATCGTCGACGTGTCGCCGGACGCGTGCCCGATCATCACCAAGACCGACGTGAAGGGCCTGTACTTCAACTGCGGCTGGGGCACCGGCGGCTTCAAGGCGACACCCGGCTCGGGCTGGGTGTTCGCGCACACGATCGCCCGCGACGAACCGCATCCGCTGAACGCGCCGTTCGCACTCGACCGTTTCTACACGGGCCACCTGATCGACGAGCACGGCGCAGCCGCCGTCGCGCACTAACCGCACTGAAGGAGAAAGAAACATGTTGCTGATCGAATGTCCGTGGTGCGGGCCGCGCGCCGAATCCGAGTTCACGTGCGGCGGTGAAGCCGACATCGTGCGCCCGGTGGCGAACGAGACGATGACCGACCGCGAATGGGGCGAATACGTGTTCATGCGCGAGAACAAGCGCGGGCTGCACAAGGAGCAATGGCTGCATACGCAGGGTTGCCGCCGCTGGTTCAAGGTCACGCGCGACACGGTGACCTACGATATCAAAGGCTACGAAAAGTTCGGCGGGGCCGCCAACCAGGGCGCCGCTGCCGGCAACGCACACGAAGAGGGCACGAGCAAATGAGCCAGAAAGACCGCCTCGGCACCGGTGGCCGCATCAATCGCGCGATTCCGCTGACGTTCACGTTCAACGGCCGCACGTATCAGGGCTTCCAGGGCGATACGCTCGCGTCCGCGTTGCTCGCGAACGGCGTGCACTTCGTCGCGCGCAGCTTCAAGTACCACCGCCCGCGCGGGATCGTGACGGCCGACGTCGCGGAACCGAACGCCGTCGTGCAGCTCGAGACCGGCCCGTACACGGTGCCGAACGCGCGTGCGACCGAGATCGAGCTGTACCAGGGCCTCGTCGCGACGAGCGTGAACGCGGAGCCGACGCTCGAGAACGACAAGTACGCGATCAACCAGAAGTTCTCGCGCTTCATGCCGGCCGGGTTCTACTACAAGACCTTCATGTGGCCGCGCAACATGTGGCCGAAGTACGAAGAGAAGATCCGCGAAGCGGCCGGCCTCGGCAAGGCGCCCGAGGTGCTCGACGCCGATCGCTACGACAAGTGCTACGCGCACTGCGACGTGCTCGTGGTCGGCGGTGGCCCGTCGGGCCTCGCCGCCGCGCATGCGGCCGCCACGGCCGGCGCGCGCGTGATCCTCGTCGACGACCAGCGCGAACTCGGCGGCAGCCTGCTGTCGTGCCGCGCGGAGATCGACGCGAAGCCCGCGCTGCAATGGGTCGAGAAGATCGAGGCCGAGCTGCGCAAGCTGCCCGACGTGACGATCCTGTCGCGCAGCACCGCGTTCGGCTATCAGGACCACAACCTCGTGACGGTCACGCAGCGCCTGACCGATCATCTGCCGGTATCGATGCGCAAGGGCACGCGCGAGCTGCTGTGGAAGGTCCGCGCGAAGCGCGTGATCCTCGCGACCGGCGCGCACGAGCGGCCGATCGTGTTCGGCAACAACGACCTGCCGGGCGTGATGCTGGCGGGCGCGGTGTCGACCTACGTGCATCGCTTCGGCGTGATGCCGGGCCGCAACGTGGTCGTGTTCACGAACAACGACCGCGCATACCAGACCGCGCTCGACCTGAAGGCGTGCGGCGCGAAGGTGACGGTCGTCGATTCGCGCGCGTCGTCGAACGGCGCGCTGCCGGCGGCGACCAAGCGGCAGGGCGTGACGGTGATGAGCGGTGCGGTTGTCACGGCCGCTTCGGGCAAGTGGCGCGTATCGTCGGTCGACGTCGCGTCCTACTCGAACGGCCAGACCGGCGGCAAGCTGCAGACGCTCCCGTGTGACCTCGTCGCGATGTCGGGCGGCTTCAGCCCGGTGCTGCACCTGTTCGCGCAGTCGGGCGGCAAGGCGTGCTGGAACGACGAGAAGGCGTGTTTCCTGCCCGGCAAGCCCGTGCAGGCCGAAGCGAGCATCGGCGCGGCGGCCGGCGAATTCGGGCTCGCCCGTGCGCTGCGCCTCGCGGTCGATGCGGGCGTGGAAGCGGCGAAGGCGGCCGGCTTCACGGCCGCGCAGCGCCCGGTCGCGCCGCAGGTCGCCGAAGCCGTCGAAGGTGCATTGCAGCCGTTGTGGCTCGTCGGCAGCCGTGAAGCCGCGGCGCGCGGGCCGAAGCAGTTCGTCGATTTCCAGAACGACGTCGCGGCGGCCGACATCCTGCTCGCCGCGCGCGAAGGCTTCGAATCGGTCGAGCACGTGAAGCGCTATACGGCGATGGGCTTCGGCACCGATCAAGGCAAGCTCGGCAACATCAACGGGATGGCGATCCTCGCGGGCGCGCTCGGCAAGACGATTCCGGAAACGGGCACGACGACGTTCCGCCCGAACTACACGCCCGTGTCGTTCGGCACGTTCGCGGGCCGCGAGACGGGCGATTTCCTCGACCCGATCCGCAAGACGGCCGTGCACGAATGGCACGTCGAGCACGGCGCGATGTTCGAGGACGTCGGCAACTGGAAGCGGCCGTGGTATTTCCCGAAGAACGGCGAGGATCTCCATGCGGCGGTGAAGCGCGAGTGTCTCGCGGTGCGTAACAGCGTCGGCATTCTCGACGCGTCGACGCTCGGCAAGATCGACATCCAGGGCCCGGACGCGGTGAAGCTGCTGAACTGGATGTACACGAACCCGTGGAACAAGCTCGAAGTGGGCAAGTGCCGCTACGGGCTGATGCTCGACGAAAACGGGATGGTGTTCGACGACGGCGTGACCGTGCGCCTCGCCGACCAGCATTTCATGATGACGACCACCACCGGCGGCGCGGCGCGCGTGCTGACGTGGCTCGAACGCTGGCTGCAGACCGAATGGCCCGACATGAAGGTGCGGCTCGCGTCCGTCACCGATCACTGGGCGACGTTCGCGGTGGTCGGCCCGAAGAGCCGCAAGGTCGTGCAGAAGGTGTGCCAGGACATCGACTTCGG
>NZ_JBYQCG010000105.1:0-29430 GCF_057837105.1 Burkholderia sp. APQ4-4ca
CACATTCCGGCATCGACGACATCGAGCGCGGCGCGGCACGCCGACCACGAAAAAAAGCCCGACAACGCCGGGCCAACGGGTTTGAGACACAAGGAGAATCCCGCCCACCCCATACCGGGCGGTCACGCCGCACTACACGACGTTCTTTTCGACGATCGGCCGGTTTTCCAGCACACGCGCCCAGCCGAGCGACGACAGGTCGAGCGTGTCGTAACGCCCGCCCAGAATGAGTTCGCTGACGCCCCGCCCGGTCGCCGGCCCTTGCTGCAGCCCGTGGCCGCTGTAGCCGTTCGCGAACACGACGTTGTCGAGTTCGGGGTGGTAGCCGATGATCGCGTTGTGATCGAACACGTTGTATTCGTAGTAACCGGACCAGCAATTCTCGACGCGCAGCGCCTCGAATTCCGGCACGCGGTGCGCGAGCGTCGGCCAGATCACGTCGTCGAACAGGTCGTGGTCGACTTCGTCGAGCGGCAGGTCGTCCGGGTCGCGATCGGGGCTCGGCGACGTGCCGCAGATATACGTGCGCCCTTCCGGCCGGAAATACACGCCGGTCGGATCGATCAGCAGCGGGCAATCGGCGAGCTTCGCCGGCGACGAGACGTTGAAGATGCTGCGCCGCCGCGCATACACGGGAATGTCGATGCCCATCATCGACGACAGCGTGCGCGTCCATGCACCGGCCGCATTGACGAGCGTGTCGCACGCATGGCGCTCGCCGTCGCCCGTCACGACATGCGTGATCCTGCGGCCGTCGCGCACCACGTCCTTCACGTCGGCCGGCACGTAGCGCGCGCCGAGCGCCTGCGCCTTCTTGCGCAGCGCCTGCACGAGCCCGTAGCCGTCGAACCACCCTTCGCCGCTCGCGCCATACGCACCCGACACGAGATCGTCGACGTTCAGCCACGGAAACTTCGCGCGCAGCGCGTCGCGGTCCAGCAGCCGGATATCGGCGCCGAGGCGCGTCTGCAGCGCATGGTTCTCGCGCAGCGTCGCGTCGCCGGCCGGCGTCGCGAGAAACAGGTAGCCGCCTTCGTGCAGATCGATCGACGGCCGGTTGCCGTCCACTTCGAGCCGTTCGCCGATCGTGCGCAGGAACTCGATGCCGAACAGCGACATCTCGATCGACAGCGGCGTGGAAAACTGCTGGCGAATCGACGCGGCCGACAGCGCCGACGACGATTTGGCATAGGTGGGATCGCGCTCGATGACGGTCACGGCGACCGTGGGGTCGGTGGCGCGCAGGAAATAAGCGATCGAGCTGCCGATCACACCCCCGCCGACGATGACGACTTGAGAACTCACGACTGACTCCGGTTGCACGTAAAAGGCGCAGGGCCTGTGGGTGATGCGTGCCGCGCCCCGCGCGGCGTCGCGCGGGCACACTTCGCGGGCGATCGCTTCGGCTATTTCAGCACGTCCGGCATCGCCGCGAAAGTCCGCGCGCCTGTTGCGTTCAGTCCGCCGATTTCGTCGTGACGGGCTGCCACGCGGCGTTCTTCACTTCATACAGCGTCGAACTCTGGTTCTTCAGGTCGCCCGTGTTCGTGAACGCGATCGTGCCCGTGATGCCGTCGTAGCGCGTGCCCTTCAGCGCGCCGTTGAAATCGGTCGGCTTCGTCGAGTTCGCCTTCTGCATCGCGTTGATCGCGATCCACGTCGCGTCGTATGCGAACGGCGCGTACGCGAGCATGTCGACGCCGTACTTCTGCTTGAATTTCGTTTCGAACTGCTTGCCCTTCGCGAGACGCGCCAGCGGCTGCCCGTATTCCCACACCGATGCGCCTTCGGCCGCATTGCCGGCGAGCCTGATGAAGTTCGCGTTCATCACGCCGCCGCCCGCGAGGAACTGCGCGCGGATGCCGAGCTGGCGCATGCGCTTCACGAGCATCGCGGCCTGTGCGTCGAGGCCGCCGAAGAACACGAGATCGGCGTTGGCGCTCTTGATCTTCGTGAGTTGCGCGCTGAAGTCGACGGCCTTGTCGTTCGTGAATTCGCGCGCGACGATCGTGCCGCCGTTCGCCTTCACGGCCTTCTCGAATTCGTCGGCTTCGCCCTGGCCGAACGCGGTGCGATCGTCGAGGATCGCGATGCGTTTCGCCTTCGTCACGCTCGCCGCATACGTCCCGGCATTGCCGGCGTTCTGCGTGTCGGTCGCGATCACGCGGTACACGGTGTCGAGGCCGGCGCGCGTGATGTCGGGATTGGTCGCCGACGGCGTGATCATCGGAATGCCGGCCTTCGCGTAGATCTTCGACGCGGGCAGCGTCGTGCCCGAATTGAAGTGGCCGATCACGACGGCCACCTGCGCGTCGGCGAGCTGCTGCGCGGCCTGCACGCCGGTGCGCGGATCGCTCTGGTCGTCCTGCGACGCGATCACGAATTTCACCGGCTTGCCGCCGACGGTCGTCCGCGCGGCATTCGCTTCGTCCACCGCCATGCGCACGCCGTTCTCGATGTCCTTGCCGTACGCGGCGCCGCCGCCCGTCAGCGGGCCGGCCACGCCGACCTTGACGATCGTCTCCTGCGCCTGGGCCGCGCCCGGCTGAAACGCGAGAAGCACGGCGGTCAGTGCAGCGCCGGAAAGCGAACGAATGCGGAACGTCATGGCAGTCCTTCTCGTGAGGGTCGGGATGCAACGCGCGATCGGCGCGCGTCGGCAACCTCCTGCGCGCCGGCGATTCCTTGCGCGGCCGACGCGCAATGCGCGCGACCGGTTCGCCGGTCACCGCGATTCCGTCTCCGAAGAACCTTTCATCGCGAAAGAGGTGAATGGATTGTGGGTAGCCAATACCCGTGCGGCAAACGAAATATCGGAACTATGTTGTGAGGATTTTTCATCAAGTTCCGCGGTCATGGCCGATCCGCGGCCCGTATGACGGCGGGCCGTGAATGGAGGGTCTTGCAGGAAATGGCGGCCGCGCCGCCCGATCAAGGCCGGCCGGGGTCATGCCGGCAACGCATCATCGGCGCAATGCCGTCCGGCCGGCCTTCGCGACACCCACGGCGGGCGCCGCGTCGTCGATCAGTGCCGGTCGGTACCCGTCTGGTTGCGCACCGCATCGGCCGCCTCGCCGGCCTTTTCCTGCAGCTTGCCGGCCTGCTGTTCAGCCAGGCCTTCCGCTTCGGTCTCGCGGTCGCCCGTCACCTTGCCGATTGCTTCCTTGACCGAACCCTTGACCTGCTTGAGCTTGCCTTCGACGCGATTCTTGTCCATGGTCATCTCCTGCGATGGTTTGAGGGAGAGCCGGCGATGCGGCGCCCTCCGTCGCACCGCCGAGTGGACAGGATCGCAAGCGGGCGCCGCGCGCGGTAGATGCGGATGCACCAATCGGCATGGTGCATTCGTACCCGCCGCGGTCAGTCCTTGTCCTTCACGCCGCCCTTGTCGCCGCGCGCGCCGTTCGTTTCGGTCGCGCCGACGATCCCGCGCTCGCGCGCCCAGACGATCGCCTCGGCGCGGCTGTGCACGTCGAGCTTCGCGTAGATCGTCGCGACGTGATTGCGCACGGTGTTCGGCGCCAGCCCGAGGCGACCGGCGATCTCCTTGTCGGCGAGGCCATGGCACAGCAGGTCGAACACGTCGCGCTCGCGCGCGGTCAGGTCGGACAACTGCGCGCCCGCATCCGGCGCATTCGCGCGCCGCACGTTCGCCAGCTTCTCGATCAGCGTGCGGCTGAACCACGATGCGTCCTGCATCGCGGTCTCGATCGCATAGACGAGCTCCATCTCGGTGCGCTTGCGGTCGCTGATGTCGAGCAGCGCGACGAGCAGGCAGTCGCGCCCGTGAATCGCGACGGGGTCGGCCGACACGACGCAATCGCGGACGTCGCCGTCGCGGGTGCGGATCTGCACGTCCACGTTGCGCACGTGGCCGTCGCGCGAGAGCCGGCCTTCGATGCGCGGCCACGCGCCGCGTTCGGCCCACAGCCCGATCTCGTCCGCGGATTTGCCGAGCAGGTCGGCCGGTACGTGGCCCGTCATCGCCGCAAACGCGTCGTTCACGTCGAGCAGCTCGAAACGGTCGGCCGTGACGATCGCGGTCGCGACCGGCGCCATCCGGAAGGCCGTCGCGAAGCGCTCCTCGCTTTGCATCAGCGCGCGCTCGGCCTGCTTGCGCGGCTCGAGATCCATGAACGTGAACAGCATGCACGCCTCGCCGTTCATGTCGATCGGCTGCCCGGCGACGACCACGGCCTTGGTGCTGCCGTCGGCCAGTTTCAGCACGGCTTCCATCTGCGGGATCGTCGCGCCTTCGCCGAGCCGCTCGATCGCCAGCTCGCGCCGCTCGGCCTGTTCGAGCACGTCGACCTCGTATACCGAGCGGCCGAGCACGTCGTCGCGCGCGTGGCCCGTCATGTCGAGGAAGCCCTGGTTGACCTTCACGTAGCGCAAGTCGTCGAGCCGGCAGATCACGGCCGGCGCCGGGTTCGCGTTGAAGGTGCGTTCGAAGCGCTCCTCGGCGCTCGCCCATTCGGTCGCGTCGTGCAGCACGAGCGCGAGGCAGTCGGGTGCGCCGGCCGCGTTCGTCAGCACCAGGCTGCGGATGCGGTGCACCCAGCTCACCGATTCGTCGGCGGCCGATTCGACTTCGACCGTCACGTCGCTGAACTCCTCGCCGGCGATCACGCGATCCATCGGATAGTGGCCGTCGCGCACCGGATGGTTGTTCCGGTAGCGCAGCCGGAACCGCTCGCGGTATTCGGTGACGTCCGCGCCGAGCGCCTTCAGCTCGGTCACGCCGTGCATCGCGAGCGCGGCCTCGTTCGCCCAGACGATGCGCTGGTCGGGCTCGATCAGGATCACGCCCTCGGTAAGCCCCGCGATGATCTGGTGAAGCTGGCGCCGGTCGGTATGCGACTTGAGCGCCTGTTCGTCTACTGGTTCGTTCATCGGTTCGTTGTCCCTGTCGTCTTACATGAGCGGTCAACCGTGCGCGGCCCGGGCGCCCGTTGCAGCGTGAAGCGCCGGCCCGCGGGTGCGGCGATGATCACGTGCGGCGCAACGGCGCGACAGGCGCGGATGCACTATCTCGAATAGTACATTCGCACGCCGCCCGCGTTTCGTGCGGCGCCCCGCCGAACGGCGCCGCACGGCCTCGAAGCCCGTCATGCCGCGTTGCCCGGGTCATGGTGCACGTCGTGTGCCCGCCCGCGCGTTCCGTCCCGCGGTGCAAACGCACTAGTCGAACAGGTGAATTTGCGCGATGTCCGCTCGCGTTCGTGTCGGTACGCTGGTACTGCATCGGCGCTCATGCGCTGCTCTTTCCTACCCCAGAGGGAGGACATACCGATGAAATTGCAACAGACACCCGATCCGACGCGGCCCGAACCAGCCCCGGACCGTCCGCCCGAACCGGCGCCGGGGACCGATCCACCGGTGCCGCTGCCGCCCGACGTGCCGCGCCCGGACATGCCGCCGCGCGAACCCGGCTACGACACGCCGATCGCCCGTTAAGCCACGGAAGCGGACGGGAGCGCACGGGAACGATCCGTGCTCCCTCACTGTTGATTCAACCCGCCAATCGAAGGAGAACATCAATGAACAAGACCTCGCACCTTTCGACCCTGCTCGCCGTCAGCGCGGCCTTCCTGCTGTCCGCTGCCCCGCTCACGAACGCGCATGCCCAGGCCTCGTCGACCGACAGCAGCATGGCGAGCGAATCGAATCAACCTGTCACCGACACGTGGATCACGACCAAGGTGAAGGGTGAGCTCGCGACGACCAAGGGTGTGGAAAGCACCGACATCAGCGTGAAGACGGTGGATGGCGTCGTCACGCTCACGGGCGTGCTGCCGACGAAGACCGCCGTGAAGAAGGCCGTCGCCGTGACGCGCGCGATCAAGGGCGTGAAGCACGTCGACGCATCCGGCCTGAAGGCGAAGGCCTGAGCTACCACGCGGCCCACCGCCGCGCTTTTCTCCCCTTACACAAGGAGCACACCATGAACGAAGACAAGATCAAGGGCCAGTGGAAGCAGCTCACCGGCAAGCTGAAGGCCAAGTGGGGCAAGCTGACCGACGACGATCTCCAGGTCGCGGAAGGCAATCGCGATTATCTGGCCGGCAAGATCCAGGAGCGTTACGGGATCGCCCGCGACGAAGCCGAGAAGCAATTGAAGGAATTCGACCGCGAGCTGTAACGCGCGGGTCGTTTCACCCCGCCGCGACGCGCGCTGCGTCGCGGCCACGAGGAGGATAACGACATGGGCAAATATCTGATCGCCTGGCTGCTCGGCGTACCGATCGGGCTGCTGGTGCTGTTCTTTCTGGTGTCGCACCTCTTCTGACGCACGCGACGCCTCGTCGACGAAAACGGGCCGACGGCTGAAACCAGCCGCCGGCCCTTCTCTTTTGCGTGCGGTACGTGATGCGTCGCGCTTACTTCACCGCGTTCGCCGTCATCTTGAAGATGCCCTGCGCGTTGCCCGCGTCGAAGCGCAGGTCGGTCACCCAGCGACGCGACGCCTGGTCGAACGTGCGCTTGCGCGTGATGAACTCGTAGAACGAACCCGGCACGTCGCGCTTCACCGTGCCGCCGTCGCGGGTGCGGAACTCGCGCTCGACCGTATCGGCGCGATAGGCCGTCTGGAACACGCGGCCCGAGCGCGAGCGTTCGACTTCCGGCTTCATCGGCCGGCCCTTCGCCTTCTCGTCGTCGGACAGCTTGAACACGTCAGCGACGCGGTCGGTCGCATGATTGAACGCATTGCCTTCGGTCGCGATCCACGCCATTTCCGCCGATTCCATCAACAGCGTCTCGTAGTCGAGTTCGTCCGGCACGTCGTGCTGACGCGCGAACGCGCCGACGATTTCCGGCAGTAGCGCATGCGCGGCATCCAGCGGCAGCCAGCCTTCGCGCTCGACTTCCCACAGCAGCGCGACGGCCGCCGGCGACAGCGGATCGCGCGACGAGCCGACGACGTTCGTCACCGCCTGCTGGAATTCCTTCGAGAAGCGCTCCGGATGCAGTTCGCTGACGAAGAACTGCGCGATTTCGTCCGGCGCGTCTTCATGCGCATACGCGCGGCCGGTCATGCCGAGCTTGTCGAGCGGGTAGCGGCCGTTCAGGCGAAAGCCGAGCGGCCGCAGGATACGCGTGAACGCGGCCTCGCCCGGCGGCAGCGCGCCCGTGTGCGGCCAGCGCACCGTGCGCAGCGCGCCGTGGTCGAAATAGACGGAGCCGCCGCGTTCGATCGCGTCGGCCGTATACGCGCGGCCGTTCGCCGACCGCTCGAGCAACCCTTCGAACAGCGCCATGTTCATCGCCTGCGCGATTTCCGCGCGCGTCACGACGCCGTCTTCCCATTCCTCGAGGATGGCCGGCATGTTCAGGGTCGAGAACAGGGCGTCGGTCTTCGCCTGTCCCAGCAGCTTCGTCAGCAAGCTGTCGATATTCGGATTGCGCATCAGGATTCTCGTCTCGGGGGACCCGCCGGCAAACGTGCCGGCAAACTCGTCGGCCGGCCGCCCGCGGGCGCCTGACCTGGCACGGGAAGCATTATTCAAAGGGTTGCAGCGGGGCGTAAAGCGAGATTAAATTGATATGTGATGAGTTTTTGGAATTATCAGCCGCTTTTCGCTCGTCTCTCGCCCCCGTCCGGCGCGGCCCTTTTTATCAGATGAATCGAGCATCATGCGCAAATTCAAGATCCCCAACATGGGCGCGCTGGTGGCTTTCGAAGCCGCCGCCCGCCACGAGAGCTTCACGCACGCGGCCAAGGAACTGTTCCTGACCGAAAGCGCGGTGTCGCGGCAGATCGCGACGCTGGAGGCGAGCCTCGGCGTGCGGCTGTTCGCGCGCGTGAAGCAGCGCGTCGTGCTGACGCGCGCCGGCAAGCTGTACGGCACGCAGGTGCGGCGCGCGCTGGAAGCGCTCGATCGCGACACGCTGTCGATCATCGCGCACGGCAGCGGCGGCGGTTACCTGGAACTCGCGGTGCTGCCGACCTTCGCGTCGCACTGGCTGATTCCGCGCATCAAGAGCTTCTACGACCGCACGCCGGACGTGCGCGTGAACATGGGCAGCCGCACCGACCTGTTCTCGTTCGAGGACACGCACTTCGAAGCCGCGATCCACTACGGCAAGCCGACCTGGCCCGGCACGTCGTCCGACTACCTGTTCGGCGAGGAAGTCGTGCCGATCTGCTCGCCCGCGCTGCTGAACGGGCCCGTGGAGCGCGTCGAGGATCTGCTCGCGTATCCGCTGCTGCACTCGACGACGCGCCCCGGCGCGTGGGCGCAGTGGTTCGAGACGCACGGCGTCGAGGACATCCGCACGATGCAGGGCGTGCGCTACGAACTGCATACGATGCTGATCAGCGCGGCCGCGGCCGGGCTCGGCGTCGCGCTCGTGCCGAAGTTCTTCGTCGAGGAGCAGTTGCAGCAGCTCGGCCTCGTCGTGCCGTGCGACGCCGCAACCGTCGGCGATTCGGCGTATTACCTCGTGTATCCGACCGAGTTTAGCCACAGCAAGCCGCTGGAGTCGTTCCGCGGCTGGCTGCTCGAACAGGCGAGCGCGTATGCGGCGCCGGAGCGCGATGTGCACGACGACGATGAAGAGGATGACGAAGACGTCGAGTAATGGCGTGGTGGCGCCGATGTCATCGCGCGCTGACGCCGCATGCGTGCCGCGCCAGCGCGTCGGCTGACACGATCTTCACCAGGAGCGCGCGGGCGCGGCCGCTCATGCTCGGCACATTGATCGCGAGGCGCGATCATGGGCATTCAGATGCGGGGCATCGTGACGGCGCCCCGCATCGTCGCACACCGCGTGCGTTACATGTGCCACTTCACCGTGGCGGTCAGCGTACGCGGATCGCCGGGCATGTTGTACAGGTCCGCGTTGCCGTGCGCGGCGATGAAGTAGCGGCGATTGAACAGGTTGTCGAGCGTGAGCGTCACGTCGACCTTCTTGCTGCGATAGCCGGCGCCCAGGTTGAACACCGTGAACGACGGCAGCGTGACGAGATCGCTCGCCGACGTATAGCGCGCCGACTGGAACTGCATGCCGGCCGCCGCATAGAAGCCGTACGGCAGCTCGCGCTTGAGCCACAGGTTCGCGCTGTGGCGCGGCATCAGCCCCGGCGTGTTGCTCGACACCGCGAGGCCGGCCGCCGTCGATTGCGCGGACCCGTCCACCGTGCCGTTCAGGTACGCGTAACCCGCATACACCGACCACTTCGGCGCGATCTCGCCGGTGAAGCCGAGCTCCATCCCGTGCACGTGCTGCGTGCCGATCGGCAGCGCGTAGCCGGGATTCGCGGGGTCGCCGATCTGCTGGTTGGTCTGGCGCATGTCGAACAGCGCGACGCTGGCCGTCGCCTTGCCGCCAAGGTCGAAGCGCGAGCCGACTTCATACGCGGTGGTCTTCTGCGGCGCGAGCGCGGCGCCGTTCGAGAACGCGCCGGAACTGATCAGCGTGTCGGCCAGCGGCGAGAACGACTGGCTGAACGACCCGTACAGCGTGAGCCAGTCGAGCGGTTCGTAGATCAGCCCGACGCGCGGGCTCCACGCGTGGTCGGTACGGTCGAGATTGACGTTCGACGACGTGTAGTCGTGACGGATCTGGTTCAGGTAGTCGAAGCGCAGGCCGGCGAGCACCTTCCAGTGTTCGGTCAGCGAGATCAGGTCCTGCGCGTAGACGCCCGCGAGCCCGACGACGGTCGACGCGTTCGTCTTCGCACGCGAGCCGATCGGCACGCCCGGGAGGACGACCGGCTGCGGATTGAAGAGATCGTAGGTCGCGACTTTCGTCACGCTGTAGATCGTGTCGAACTTCTGCTGCTGCGACAGCTCCAGCCCGTACAGCAGCTCGTGGCGCATGCCGAACAGCGACGTCTTCTGCGTGAGTTCGAACAGGCCGTCGATGCCGTGATCGGTACGCTGGCGCGTCGACTGGTCGAGCGTGACGACCGGGTGCGCGGCGGTCTTGATCGGCTCGTACGTCACGTAGTTCTTCCGCTCGAGCGAGAAGTCGTACGCGCGGATCGCGCCGTGGAACGACAGCGAATCGTTGAAGCGGTGATCGAGCGACACCGTCGCGCTTTTCGCGGAGACGTCGTTGTACGAACTGTTCACCCCGTCGGCCGACCCGTAGTACGTGTTGATCGGCACGTCGACCGGCCGGCCGCGATACGCGGGTATCCCCTGGTCGGACGTGCGGCGGTCGTGCAGGTAGTCGAATTCGACGTTCAGCACGGTGTCGCGATCGAGCTTGAACTGCGCGGACGGCGCGATCGCCTGCCGGTTGAGCTGGAACTGGTCGCGGAAGCTGTTCGAATTCTCGGCCGCGCCGGTCATGCGAAAGCGCGCCGCGTCGTTCGCGTTCCAGCCGAGGTCGAATTCGCCGCGCCGCTCGCCGCGCGTGCCGAGCGCCACGCCCACGTCGTTCACCGGGTTCGCCTGCGGCCGCTTCAGCACGCGGTTCACGATGCCGCCCGCCGAGCCGCGCCCGTACAGCACGGCCGCCGGCCCCTTCAGCACTTCCACGCGATCGACGTTCGACAGGTCGCGGTAGTACAGCGCGTCGTCGCGAATGCCGTCGACGTACTGGTCCGTGATGCTGTTGAAGCCGCGGATCGTGATCTGGTCGCGCTGGCCGTCGCCGACCGAGAAACCGACGCCCGGCACGTTGCGCAATGCGTCCTGCAGCGACGTCGCGTTCTGATCCTCGATCACCGCATGCGGCACGACGTTCACGGTCTGCGGCACGTCCATCAGCGACATGTCGGTCTTGGTCGCCGCGCGCGAGTGGCCGCCGTCGTACGACGCATGTTCGGCGGCCGCGTTGACGGAAATCGCGGGCAGGGTCGCCGCGGCGTCGGTCGCCTGCGCAAACGAAGTGCGGGCGCCGGCCAGCGACGTGGCGATCAGAAGCGCATGGCACGCGCTCGTGTTGAGTTTCATCGTGAACGTAGAAGGTGGTGAAGAAAGCGGCGAACGGCCGGCGCGGATCGCTGCCGGCCCGCGCAACCGGCACGAAAAAAGCCGTGACGCCTCGTCACGGCCCGTAATGCGGCGAAATAATAAACGAGAATGATTCGTGTTTTTAATTAATTTTCACCGTGTCGCCTGCCCGCAACGTGAACTCGCATTGCCCTCTGCATTCCTGACGAATGCCTTTCTATTTAGACGCTCAGGCGGCTGAAAGCGTAATAAAAACGAAAGAATTTGACCGGTCGCCGCATGTGGCAACGCTTGGAAAAGGTGGAATTCGGGACGGGGCGATGGAGACGGGAGACGCTGGAGAGGATGACAAAGAATCGGGAGAAACAGGCGGGACGGATTCAATAGTCCGGTGCGCGCCGGACCGGGCAACCCCGACCCGGCGCTCCGGGCAGCCGACCTCGTATCGGCGGTGCGGCGGATCTTCTTCTATTCTTCACTACGTCTGCTCTCAGGTTCACTGCATTTTTTTCCTCACCGCGTCAGACCATTATCCGCTCAATTCTGCGGAAGTAAAACGTTTGCGGTTGCACCCCAGCTGTTATCCCGGCGATTCGGCAACAGTCTTTCCGAATGCTTACGGTAATTGCGACGCGATTCTCGCTGTGTTGCATTCGTTGCGACGTTCCTTTTAAATGGAACTGGTTCCATTCATCGAGCCGGCCATGTTCGCGCGTGACGAGGCGTCGCCCGCGCGTCATGATGCCGATTCGGGATCGAGGATCATCCCTTCAGGATTCGCATCGCCCGTCCTTCCCGGACACCCGTCAAACGAGACCGTCATGCCCGATTCCGCCTCCCTGCAGCACCTGTTTCCCGCGTTACAGGACATCCCCGCCGAATTCCGGCTGGCTTCGCCGATTCACCAGCGCGTGTCGCTCGTCGACGGCGAATTGCGACCATGGGACGGCACGACCAAGACCGTGCTGTCGCCCGTGTGCGTACGGCAGGCGGACGGCAGCGTCGAACAGGTCGAGATCGGCAGCTACCCGGTGATGGGCGAGACGGAAAGCGACGCGGCGCTCGACGCCGCGGTGCGCGCGTACGACGCCGGCCGCGGCGAGTGGCCGACGATGAAGGTCGAGCAGCGCATCGCGTGCATGCAGGACTTCATCAAGCGGATGGTCGCGCAGCGCGAACTCGTCGTGAACCTGATCATGTGGGAGATCGGCAAGAGCCTCGCCGATTCGCAGAAGGAGTTCGACCGCACCGTCACGTACATGACGCAGACGATCGACGCGCTGAAGGAGCTCGACAACGCGAACTCGCGCTTCGTGATCGCGGAAGGCACGATCGGCCAGATCCGCCGCACGCCGCTCGGCGTCGTGCTGTGCATGGGCCCGTACAACTATCCGCTGAACGAAACCTTCGCGACGCTGATCCCCGCGCTGCTGATGGGCAACACCGTGGTGTTCAAGCCGCCTCAATACGGCACGCTGCTGTTCGAGCCGCTGCTCGAAGCGTTCCGCGACGCGTTCCCGAAGGGCGTGATCAATACGATCTACGCGCCGGGCGCGGTGGTCGTGCCGCACATGCTCGCGTCGGGCAAGATCAACGTGCTCGCGCTGATCGGCTCGAGCAAGGTCGCCGATCACCTGAAGAAGCAGCATCCGAAGTCGCACCGGCTGCGCGCGATCCTCGGGCTCGACGCGAAGAACGCGGCGATCGTGCTGCCCGACGCCGATCTCGACCTCACCGTGAAGGAGTGCCTGCTCGGCGCGCTGTCGTTCAACGGCCAGCGCTGTACCGCGCTGAAGATGCTGCTCGTGCATCGCTCGATCGTCGACGAATTCCTGAAGCGCTTCACCGCCGCGCTCGAACAGCTGAAGATCGGCATGCCGTGGGAAAAGGGCGTCAGCATCACGCCGCTGCCCGGCATGCATCGCACCGCGTACATGACCGACGCGATCGACGACGCGAGGGCGTTGGGTGCGCAGGTCGTCAACCATCAGGGCGGCGAATTCAGCAAGACGCTGTTCTACCCGGCCGTCGTGTATCCGGTGTCCGAAGGGATGAAGCTGTACCGCGAGGAGCAGTTCGGGCCGATCATTCCGGTCGCGCCGTTCGACGACGTGGACACCGCGCTCGACTACGTGACGACGTCGGAGCACGGCCAGCAGGTCAGCATCTTCGGTTCGGACCCGGCGCAGATCGGCGCGCTCGTCGATCCGCTCGTGAACCAGGTGTGCCGCGTGAACATCAACTGCCAGTGCCAGCGCGGGCCCGACGTGTTTCCGTTCGCGGGCCGCAAGGATTCGGCGGAAGGCACGCTGTCGGTGACCGACGCGCTGCGCGCGTTCTCGATCCGCTCGATGGTCGCGGCGAAGCAGACGGACAGCAGCAAGCAACTGCTCGATTCGATCGTGTCGGATCACCACTCGAAGTTCATCAATACGGGCTTCATTTTCTGAAGCCGGCTTGATCGATGCCGGGGCCTCCGTCGCACATGGTGCGGCGGAGGGTTTCGGGCACGCTCCGCGCGGGCTAGACGTTCGTCGCCAGCAGCCGAACGCCCGCCACGCCGAACACCACGGCCAGACACGCTTCCATCGCGCGCCGCCCACGCACGTACAGCCGGCGCGCACCGTCCATCGAGAACACCAGCGCATAGCCGCCGAACACCAGGCAGCCGATCGCGAGGCAGCCCGGTACGACGGCGCCGTGCGTGCCGCCCGCGCCGTTCGACGACAGCGCGACGATCGATACCCACACGAGAATCGCCTTCGGATTGGTCAGGTGCAGCATCGCGCCGCGCACGTAGAAGCGCGACAGCCGCTGCTCGCGCGCCGCGTTCGCCGCTGCCGCCGGCGGGCCCGACAGCGCCGTGCGCCCCGACTTGAACGCGAGCCACAGCAGGTACAGCCCGCCGAAGACCTTGATCGCGACCAGCAGCTTCGACCACGCGAGCAGTGCGGCCGAGATGCCGAGCGCCGCCACCGTCGCCCAGAACATCGAACCGGAAATCACGCCGAGCGCGAACGCAAGGGCCGCCTTGCGCCCCTGGTTCGCGGCGACCGACATGATCGCGAGATTGCTCGGCCCGGGGCTGGCCGTGCCGATGAAATAAGCGGTGTAGGCAAGCAGCAGGTTGGCGGAGAAGAAAGCGTGGACGCTCATGTCGAACCTCGCGGAGATGGTCGGGAGATTGTTGGCAAACCCGCGCCGTCTGCCCATGGACAATTGCGCGGCAATTCGCTGGGCCAGTTGTGTGGCCATGCAACCGTTCGTCGCGCGCCGACCGTCTCTGTTTTGAAACAACCGGCGCATCCGCCGCCGGTGCGTGCGACACGGCGGCGGGGCGCGGCGTGCAGCCGTTTCTCGTCGGCGAACGCACGGCGGGCGCGGCCATCCGCCGGCACGCGTCGTCCCGGCCTATCGTCGGCAGAAACGCACGATGCGCCGAATGCCCGCGTTACGTTACATCCGTGAAGCATTTCGCGTCGTCGCGCCTCGCCGGGCGCTCGACACGGTCCCGCTCCCGCCCATAGACACCCTCCTCGATCGCCTGCGCGATCCAGTCCCGACGGGACTCGCCGAGCGATGCCGGATCGCGGCTCAACATTACTCAACAATCGTCCGGCGGCGCTGGTACGGAACCTGCATTCCGTTCGGGCAGAAGCCGCGCCCGTTACCGCGCGGACATGAATTCACCCCGGGCGCTCGCCGGACGCGCCCGTACGATATGCACACGCAACGAGGCTCTCCATGGATGCGCAGCCCAATTCGTCCGATTCGTCGTTCCAGCTGTTCCTCGCGAAGGTGCTCGAACAGCCGCTGCCCGACTGGACCGAAAAACAGCAGATGGAACTCGAGATGGCGCACGCGCTGTCGACGCAAATGGTTACGCTCGCCGAAGACATGCGCGGCCGCACGCCCGATCTCGCGCGCTGCCTCGTGCTGCTGCGCTACGCGAAGGTGCTCGACTTCATGCTGACGTCGCTCGCCGCGCACCGCGACATTCATCCGCAGACGCTGCGCACGCTGTTCCGGCTCGCGAACCTGAAGGTCGACGACGCGTATCCGGTGTGAGCCGGCACAACGGACCGGCGGCCGCGCACGACCGCCGCGGCCACGCCGGCCGTGCGTGATTCGCCCGCCGCCCACGCACGGCCCGCCTGCCCCTCCGCGCAAACGGAGGTACAATCGCGCGCCATGAACGCACTTCGCCGCTTCCTGCTCCGGCCAGGCGTCGCGCGACAGTGGCTGTGGGGGTTCCTCCTCGTGACGCTGCTGTCCCGCGCGCTGATGTCGGGCGCCGTAATGCTCGATCCGGACGGTCCGGAGGCGGGCTCGGTGGTGCTGTGTTCGGGCCGAGGCCCGCTGATCGTCGCCGGCGCCGCACTGGCCGCCCGCTTCGACGCGAGCGCGCCGATCACGCCGGCCAACGATGCGCTCGCGCTCGTCGATGCACTCAAGCATGACAAGCACGCCGACAAGGCCCCATCCTCCCGCGACGGCGACAGCCTGTGCGCATTCGGCGCCGCGCTGTTCACCGCGCTCGCCTCGTTCGTGCTGCTGGCGCTGCTGTTTCCCGCTGCGCCGCCGCGGCGCTTCCGCGTTCACTTCTACAGCCCTCCTTTCGTGCGATCGATATTCGACGATCGCCCGCCCTCCCGCGCTCCTCCCCGGTTCTGCTGAACGTTCCGCCCGGTGGCGCATGCACGTCGACGTGCATGCGCGTTCACGCCGTTCGTTTCGCCCGACCTGATTCACGCGTTCACCCGCCTGCCCGCTTCGCGCGGGCGACGCCGCCCTGCGCCCCGTTTGCGCAGCGCGCCGCGCCGCCTGCCGCGCCGACGCACGCACGCGGGTGCGACGCACGTTGACGGCAGCCTGCCCGCGCCGGCTCCGCCGTTCGACGCACCCGAGGAGTTCACACCATGTCGACCATCGTCGATCGGGCCATCTCGCCCGCCCGTTCCGCCAGCGCCGGTTACCGGACGCTCTGGCGCTGGCATTTCTATGCCGGCCTGTTCGTGATGCCGTTCCTCGTGATCCTCGCGATCACGGGCACGCTCTACTGCTTCCAGCCGCAGATCGAGCCGCTGCTGTATCCGCACCGGCTGGTCGTCGAACCGCGCGCGACGCCGCGGCTCGATGCCGACACGCTGCTCGCCCGCGCCCGCACCGCGATGCCGGCCGGCGCAACGCCGGTTTCCGTGCAAGTCTCCACCGCGCCGGATCGCAGCGCCGAGTACGTTTTCCGGCTGCGCGACGGCAGCCGCGAGAGCGTGTACGTGAACCCGTACGACGGCCGCGTGCTCGGCACGCTGAGCGTCGAGAACCGCTTCATGCAGGTCGACCGGATGCTGCATCGCAAGCTGCTGCTCGGCAAGACCGGCGAGTTGCTGATGGAACTCGCCGCCTGCTGGACGTTCGTGATGATCGGCACCGGCATCGCGCTGTGGTGGCCGCGCGGCGCGGCACGCGCCGGGCGTGCGCTGCGGCCCGACCTGTCGCTGCGCGGCCGGCCGCTGTGGAAGAGCGTTCACGCGACGGCCGGCATCTGGCTCGCGGCCGGCACGATCGCATTCATCCTGTCCGGGCTGCCGTGGTCGGGCTCGTGGGGCAAGAACTTCAAGGCGCTCGCCGCGACCGTGAACCTAGGCGCGCCGGAAGGCGCGTGGGGCGGTGCGTCGGTGCGCTCGACGCGCCCGGGCGCCGCCGCGACGGCCGAGACCGCGCATGCGCGTGCGCCGGGTACCGCCCCGTCCGGCCATCACCACGAATCGGACGAATCGATGCCCGGGATGGTGATGGACGACCTGCCGCTGCCGCAAACGCCGTGGGCGGTCGGCAACGTGCCCGTGCCGCATTCGCCGTCCGCGCCGACGCCCGCGCCGCTGCCGCTCGCCCGCGCGATCGCGATCGTCGCCGGGCTCGGCGTGACGAGCGGCTATACGCTCGCGCTGCCGTCCGGCGCGGACGGCGTGTTCACCGCGTCGTACTTTCCGGCCGACCCGAAGGCCGAACGCACGATCTACGTCGACCAGTACAGCGGCGCGGTACTGAAGGACATCCGCTATGACGACTACGGCGCGGTATCGCGCGCGGTGTCGTACGGCACGTCGCTGCACATGGGCCGTTATTTCGGGCTCGCGAACCAGATCGTCTGCGCGGTGCTGTCGCTCGGGCTGGCCGCGATGGCCGTCACGGGCACCGTGATGTGGTGGAAGCGCCGCCCGGCCCGGACGCTGGGCGCACCGTCGCGCGAACGCGGCGCGCCGCCGATGCGCGGCTGGATCGCCGGGCTCGTGCTGCTCGGCATCGTGTTCCCGTTGATGGGGCTGACGATCGTCGCGGTCTGGATGCTCGACCGGCTGCTGTTCGGCCGCGCGGCGCGCGCCGCGGCGTGATGGACGCAAGCGCTTCTCCCCTTCGAAGGATACCGAAACGATGAAGTTCAGATCGATGCTGCCTGCTGCCGTGCTCGCGGCGCTGTCGCCGGCCGGGCAGGCACACGCACAGGAAAACGGCGTCGACGGCAGCGGCGCCACGCTCGCACCGATTCGCGTCGATGCGCAGAAGGCGCCCGCGCTGACGCAACCGCTCGACACCGGCAGCCATCTCGGGCTGTCCTCGCTCGAAACGCCCGCGAGCGTCGAGCAGATCAGCCGCGCGACACTCGACACGCGCGGCGACAGTTCGATCGTCGACGCCGTGAGCCGCGCCGCCGGCATCAGCGCGTCGCCGCATCCCGGCAACGGCAATTCGGAGCTCGCCGCGCGCGGCTTCGTCGGCGCGTCGTCGGTCACGCAGCTCTACGACGGCGTGCGCCCGTACGGCGCGATCGGCGTCACGTTCCCGTTCGACACGTGGTCGGTCGACCATATCGACGTGCTGCGCGGCCCCGCTTCGGTGATCTACGGCGAAGGCGCGATCGGCGGCGTGGTCAACATCGTCCCGAAGAAGCCGACGCGCACGCCGATCCGCAACGAGCTGCAGGTCGGCGGCGGCACAGAAGGCACCGCGCGCGCCGCGTTCGGCAGCGGCGGCGCGATCAACGACACGCTGTCGTACCGCTTCGACATCAGCGGCAACCGATCGTCGAACTGGGTCGATCGCGGCGATTCGCGCAACCTGTCGATCTCCGGCGCGCTGCGCTACGACGTGACGCCCGAGCTGTTCGTGACGGCGTCGTACGCGCAGGGCTTCATGCATCCGATGCAGTATTTCGGCGTGCCGCTCGTCAATGGTGCGCGCGATCGCGCGCTCGACAAGAAGAACTACAACGTCGGCGACGCCGACATCGCGTTCCGCGACAGCTGGGCCACCGTCGCGGCGAACTGGCAGCCGAGCGACAGCCTGAACGTGACGAGCACGCTGTACCGGATGAAGAGCAACCGTCACTGGAAGGATGCGGAGTACTACACGTACCTGCCGTCGAGCGCGCAGGTTCGGCGCAGCAGCTATACGGAAATCTTTCACGACCAGGAACAATACGGCAACGTGACGACGGCCACCGTCGGCGGCGCGCTGCTCGGCATGCGCAACACGTTTTCGGCGGGCTTCGAGTTCAACCACACGACGTTCCGGCACGACAACAACGCGCCGTATGCGGGCACGTCGACGGTCGATCCGTTCGACTTCGATCCGGGCAACTTCATCAACACGGCCGGCACGTTTCCGAAGTACCGCAGCCAGTCGAACCAGTACGCGCTGTTCGCGGAGAACCGGCTCGAGATCACGCCGCGCTGGTCGGTGATCGGCGGGCTGCGCTACGACCATGCGAGCGTGAACCGCGACGATCTCGTGAACGGCGGCGCATTCACGAAGGTGTTCGCGAACACGGGCTGGCGCGTGGGCACCGTGTACGACGTGCGGCCCGGCCTCGCCGTGTATGGCCAATATTCGGTCGCGGCCGATCCGGTCAGCTCGCTGCTGTCGCTGAATGCATCGAAGGCAAATTTCACGCTCGCGACCGGCCGGCAGATCGAGATCGGCGTGAAGCAGTCGTTCCTCGACGGCAAGGCGGAATGGACGCTCGCCGCGTACCGGATCGTGAAGAACAACCTGCTGACGGCCGACCCGGTGAATCCGAACAAGTCGATCCAGGTCGGCCAGCAGTCGTCGCGCGGGCTCGAGGCGACGGTCGGCGCGGAGATCGCGAAGGACTGGCGCGTCGATGCGAACGTGTCGATCCTGCGCGCGAAATACGACGATTTCCGGCAGTCGTCCGGCGGCACGATCGTATCGCGCGCGGGCAACGTGCCGGTGTCGGTGCCGCAGCGGCTCGCGAACCTGTGGGTGAGCTGGCGCTTCGCGCCGGACTGGACGGGCATCGCGGGCGTCAAGTACGTCGGCAAGCGGTTCGCCGATACCGCGAACCAGCTCGTGATGCCGTCGTACACGACGGTCGATCTCGGCCTCGCGTGGAAGCCGCGCAAGGACACGACGATCACCGCCCGTGCGTACAACGTGTTCAATCGCCGCTATGTGCAGTCCGCGTACTACGACGAAACGCAGTATCTGCTCGGCAACGACCGGCGGTTCGAGGTGCTGGCGAACTATAAGTTCTGAGCACGCATGCCGCCGCGCACCGTGCAAGGCGGCGCGTGCGCGGCGGCGTGCCGGTCAGCGTTCGGCATCGCCAGCTCGCATCGATGCATCACGCACGCGTGCCCGCCGCGCGCCCCGCCATCCACTTCCGGTAGCGCCGCGTCTGGCACTGCGCGGCCAGTTGCTGCCGCACCAGCGCGCGCAGCGGCGACACCTGCGGGTGCGTGCGGCGCCCTTCGCTCAACCGCGTAAGCTGGAACTTGACGACGGCCATGTTCGCCAGCGCGCCCAGCGCCTTGTTCTTCCAGCGGATCGGCTGCAGCACCGGCGCGCTGTCCTTGCCCGCGCGCCAGTCGCGCGGCAGGTTCGGGTCGATCGACAGCGCGGTCGCGATGCCGACCATCGCCACGCCGCTGTTCACCACCTGCTCGGCCACCGCGCGGCGCCGGATGCCGCCCGTGACCATCAGCGGCATCCGTGCGACGGCCGTGATGTCGCGCGCGAATTCGAGGAAATACGCTTCGCGCGCCAGCGTGCGGCCGTCGCGCGCCTCGCCCTGCATCGCCGGCACTTCATAGCTGCCGCCCGACAGTTCGACGAGATCGACGCCGAGCGGATTCAGCAGTTCGACCACGCGCTTCGCGTCGTCCGCGCTGAAGCCGCCGCGCTGGAAATCGGCCGAGTTCAGCTTCACCGCGACGACGAACGCCGGCGACACCGTCGCGCGCACCGCCTTCACGATGTCGAGCAGCAAACGCGCGCGATTCTCGATGCTGCCGCCCCACTGGTCCTGCCGACGGTTCGTCAGCGGCGACAGGAACTGGCTCAGCAGATAGCCGTGCGCCGCGTGCACCTGCACGCCGGTGAAGCCGCTTTGCTCCGCGAGCTGCGCGGCGCGCACGAAGCGCTGCTGCACGTCGGCGATATCGGCTGCCGTCATTTCCTTCGGCACCGGAAACTGCTTCGACAGCGCGCCGAGCGCGAGCGGCACGGCCGACGGCGCAAGCGTCGTCTGGCCGAGCGCCGCCTGCATCTGGCGCCCCGGGTGATTGATCTGCATCCACACGTGCGCGCCGCCCGAGCGCGCGATCTGCGCCCAGCGGCGGAAACGGTCGAGATGCGCGTCGCTTTCGAGCACGACGCCATTCGGCCCCGTCATCGCGCGGCCGTCCACCATCACGTTGCCGGTCAGGATCAGGCCGACCTGTCCGTCGGCCCACGCCTGATACAGGCGTAGCAACGCGTCCGACGGCGCGTGATCCGCATCGGCCATGTTTTCTTCCATCGCGGCCTTGGCCAGACGGTTCGGAATCACCGCCCCGTTGGGCAGTGTGAGCGGCGCAAACAGATTCATGATGGAACATCCTCGATTGACGATGGCCCACGATAACTTTAAAGTCAACTTTAAGGTCAAGCCCTTTTGGAGCCCATCATGAAAATCGGCGAACTGGCGAAGGCGAGCGGCCTCGCGGCGTCGCGTATCCGCTTCTACGAAGCGAGCGGCCTGCTCGAACCGGCCCGCCGGCAGGCGAATGGCTATCGGGAATACGGGCCGGAAGCGCTGACGCGGCTCGCGATCATCGACCGCGCGCAGGGCGCAGGCTTCTCGCTCGACGAGATCCGCGCGGTGCTGCCGCCCGATCTCGGCGCATGGCCGCACGACGAACTGCTGGTCGCGCTGCGGCACAAGGTCGACGAAATCGCGCTGCTCGAGCGGCGTCTCGCGCAGAACCGGCAGCATCTGGAAACGCTGATCGACGAGATCGAGAACAAGCCGGCCGGCGAAGATTGCACGGGGGCCGCGCAACGGATGCTCGACCGGCTGGGCGAGCAGGCCAGCGAGCCGCTGGAGCCGGCGCCGGTCGTGCGGCCGGCGCGCAAGCGGGCGTGATGGATCGGGATGCGGAATGGCGCGGCGCCGTCCGTCGAGCCATGCGCGCCGCGGCCTGAAGCACGATGTGACGCGGTTGTCCCGATTTGCTTACGTCGCGGGTAATCGACGCGCGCCGCCCGCACCGCGATCATGGGCTCCATCGACTCTCGAACCGCATCCCGCCACGGAGCCCACCATGACCGCCTACGCCATCGCCCACCTGCATGACGTCGAAATGTGCGACGACATCGTCGAGTACCTCGGACGGATCGACGGCACGCTCGCGCCGTACGACGGCCATTTCGTGATTCACGGCGCACGCCCGGAGGTACGCGAAGGCATGTGGCATGGCGACCTGATCGCGATCGCGTTTCCCGATCTCGACACGGCGCGCGCGTGGTACGACTCGGCTGCGTACCGGCAGATCCAGCCGCTGCGCGCCCGGCACGCGAGCGGCCCGTTGATCCTGATCGACGGCGTCGACGAGCGGCACAAGGCCACCGACATCCTGCGCTGAATCTCGACGCAGGCAACGCCGCCGACGCTTACGACGCCTTGCGCTCCATCGGCTCGCCGACGACGAACCCGCCGCCCTGGAACCGCTGCGCGGGGTCGTCGTACTCGGCGGTCGGCGCCGTCACCGGGAACAGCCCGGCGAACTGCTCGGAACTGTCGCGCGGGCGGAAGCCGAGGAAGCCGGCCTTCGTGTTGTCCCACCACTTCACCGGGTTGTCCGACGCGCCGTAGACGATCGCGTGCCCGACGCGGTTCGTCAGCAGCGAGCAGCGCACGAGTTCGATGAAGTCGCGATAGCTGAGGAACGTGACGAGCATGCGCGGGTTCTTCGGCACCTCGAACGACGAGCCGATCCGCAGGCACACCGTCTCGATCCCGAAGCGGTCGAAGTAGTAACGCGACAGCGATTCGCCGAAGCACTTCGTCACGCCGTACAGGCTGTCGGGACGCAGCGGCGCATCGGCGTCGAGCACTTCGGTGACCGGATGGAAACCGATCGCATGGTTCGAGCTCGCGAACACGACGCGCTTCACGCCGTGCTTGCGCGCGGCTTCGTACAGGTTGTACGTGCCGGTGATGTTCGCGCCGACCAGATCGTCGAACGGCGCATCGACCGAAATGCCGCCGAGGTGGACGATCGCGTCCACGCCGTCGACGAGCTGCATCACGGCCGGCCGGTCGGCCAGGTCGACCACGCGGAGTTCTTCATGCGCGGCCGCGTCGCCGAGCGCCGCGATGTCGCTGACGCGCACGACGTCGGCCCAGTCGGCGAGCGCGCCGCGCAACTGGCGGCCGAGGTTGCCGGCCGCGCCCGTCAGCAGCAGGCGGCCGAACGGTTTGCGCGCGGCGGTGGATGAGGCATTCATCGAATCTCCTTGGATCTGACCTAAGATGGAAAACGTTTTCCAACTATACGCGGGCGCGCCGCCGAGCGTCAATGGTCGAACTCGCTCGCAGCCATCCGCACTTTCCCGATATCGGCGGCGGTCTGCACGCCGGCTTTTTCTGCCACAATCGGGCGTTATCGAACGAAAACGTTACCCTTCGCATGAAAAAAGTTTCCTCGACGATCCGCGACGTGGCCGCGGAAGCCGGCGTGTCGGTCGCGACGGTCTCGAAGTACGTGAACGGCACGCAGCGCTTCTCGCCGACCGTCGAGGCACGGCTGAAGGAGGCGATCGAGCGGCTCGGCTACCGGTCGAACCCGCTCGCGCGCTCGATGATCACCGGCCGCACGCGCACCATCGGCCTCGTGATCCTCGACATCAGCAACCCGCACTTCACGAACGTCGTGAAAGGCGCGAACCGCGTCGCGCTGCAGCACGACTACACGCTGCTGCTCGTCGATACCGAAGAGAGCCAGACGCGCGAACGCTCGCTGATCGAGGCGCTCGCGCAGCGCGTCGACGGGCTGATCGTCAGCACGCGGATGCCCGACGAGGAAGCCGGCTGGATGCTCGACCTCAACAAGCCGCTCGTGCTGCTGCGCCGCAGCCCCGGCCTGCCGATTCCGAGCGTCGGCATCGACAACCGGCTGTCGACCTACATGCTCGCGCGCCATCTGCTCAACCTCGGCCATACACGCATCGCCTATCTCGGCTTCGGCACCGCGCGCGTGAACGACGAACGGATCCAGGGCGCGCGCGACTGCCTCGCCGAAGCGGGGCTCACGCTCGACGTGCACGACGCGCACGCGCCGACTGCCGAGGCCGGCGAGCGCGCGTGCTCGCGCGTGATGCTCGGGCCGCAGCGCCCGCAGGCCGTGATCTGCTACAACGACCTGATCGCGCTCGGCTTCATGAAGGAAGCCGCGTCGCTCGGCTTCCGGCTGCCGCAGGACGTATCCGTCGCCGGCATCGACAACGTGCCGTACGGCGAATACGCGGCGCCCGCGCTGACGACCGTCGACATCCAGAGCGAGAACATGGGCGAGCTCGCGATGCAGAAGCTGATCGACGCGCTCGCCGGGCGCACCGACGCGAGCTATTCGACGTTCGAGCCGCGGTTGATCATGCGCGCGTCGACGGCCTCGGCCAGCTGACGCGATCGCGACGCGATGCATCACGTCACGTCGCGTCCCCGAACGAAAAACGCCGCCCCGGTGAAGGGCGGCGTTTTCGCTTGGCCGATACGCAATCACGCATCGAGTCTCGCCGGCTTCATCTTCGGCGTGAGCACGTGCATCACGGCCAGCGCGATCAGGTAGGCCGACGCGCCGATCGCGAACAGCACCCAGTAGTGGCCGGTGCGCTGCAGCACCTGGCCGATCACTTCCGAGAACAGCACGCCGCCGATCGAGCCGGCCATCCCGCCGATGCCGACCACCGACGCGACCGCGCGGCGCGGGAACAGGTCGGACGCGGTCGTGAACAGGTTCGCCGACCAGCCCTGGTGCGCGGCGGCGGCGAGGCCGACGATCAGCACCGCGATCCACAGGCTCTGCACCTGCGACACGAACGCGATCGGCAGCACGCAGCATGCGCAGATCAGCATCGCCGTCTTGCGCGCCCGGTTCACGCTCCAGCCCGCGCGCAGCAGCATCGACGACAGCCAGCCGCCGCCGATGCTGCCGACCGTCGTCAGCGCATAAATGCAGACGAGCGGCAAACCGATGTGCTGCATGTCCATCCCGCGCGACTCGTTGAGCCACTTCGGCAGCCAGAACAGGTAGAACCACCACACCGGATCGGTCAGGAACTTGCCGATCAGGAAGGCCCACGTCTCGCGCTTGCGGATCAGTTCGCCCCAGCGCGGCGCGCCGGCGTTCGCATTCGCCGCGTCGAGCGCTTCGGCCTCGTCGCGCGGCTCGTCGTATTCCGCGGCGAGCGCGCGCGTGTCGGCCGTGCGATACATCACCAGCCACACCGCGAGCCACACGATGCCGATCGCGCCGATGATCACGAACGCCGCGCGCCAGCCGTAGGCCACCGCGATCGCCGGGATGATCGCCGGCGCGAATACCGCGCCGATGTTCGCGCCCGAGTTGAAGATGCCGGTCGCGAGCGCGCGTTCGCGGCGCGGAAACCATTCGGCCGTCGTCTTGATCGCGGCCGGAAAGTTGCCGCCCTCGCCGATCCCGAGCAGCGCGCGCACGGCCGCGAAGCCCGTCACCGAACCGACCGCCGCGTGCAGCATCGCGGCGATGCTCCATACCAGCATCGCCACCGCGTACGACACGCGCGTGCCGAGCCAGTCGACGATACGCCCGAAGCCGAGCAGGCCCAGCGCATAGAACGCCGAAAACGCCATCACGATGCGGCCGTACTGCACCTGGCTCCAGCCGATGTCGTGCTGCAGCATCGGCGCGAGCAGGCCGAGGATCTGCCGATCCATGTAGTTGATCACGGTCGCGAAAAACAGCAGCGCACACACGGTCCAGCGGTAGCGGCTGGCGGCCGCGCGCACGGCGCCGACGACGGCAGAGGGCATGAATGTCTCCGATGCGCGGTCGCGCCCGTCGCGCCGCACGAAGTTCGTTGACCGGCGACCGGCGCCGGGGCGAGCGGCGGCGCGCTGCTGCGCGCGGCCTGCTTCGCCAATCCGTCTGGAAAACGTTTTTCAAAGAATAGGCCGCCTGCCGGTGCCGTGTCAGTCCGGGATTTCGATGAGTCATCTCAAATTGGTCGCGGCAAAAGAGACGACTGTTTCGCAGAGTGGCATTAACCGTTTTTCCGCTCATTTTCCCGCCGCGGCCCGGCAGCCGCGCGACCGCCGAGACACATGTCCGATTCCAGCCAGAATCGACCACGAGGATGGTTTACAGTCGTCGCATGCGCCTCGACCCCGACACCTGCTACGACGCCCTGCTTTCGCGAAACCGCCGCTTCGACGGCTGGTTCTTCGTCGGCGTCGCGACGACTGGGGTGTACTGCCGCCCGGTCTGCCCGATGAAGCCGCCGAAGGCGCAAAACTGCAGCTACTACCCGACCGCCGCGGCCGCGGAGAAAGCCGGCTTCCGGCCCTGCATGCGCTGCCGCCCCGAACTCGCGCCCGGCCACGGGCTGCTCGACCTGTCCGGCAATCTCGCCGACGCGGCCGCGACGCTGATCGACGACGGTTTCCTGAACGCGCATTCCGTCGATGCGCTCGCGCGGCGCGTCGGCGTGACCGAACGCCATCTGCGCCGGATCTTCGGCGCGCAATTCGGCGTGTCGCCGGTCGAGTTCGCGCAGACGCAGCGGTTATTGATGGCCAAGCGGCTGCTGACCGATACAGCGCTGCCGGTCGCCGTCGTCGCGTCGACGGCCGGGTTCGGCAGCGTGCGGCGCTTCAACGACCTGTTCCGCGAGCGCTACGGCCTCAATCCGCTGCGGCTGCGCAAAGGGGCCGGTGCGGCGGCCGACGGCGACATGACCTTTCCGCTGCCGTACCGGCCGCCGTTCGCGTGGGCCGACCTGATGCGTTTTCTCGCGCAGCGGCAGATCGACGGCGTCGAGCGGATCGACGCGAAGGGTTATGCGCGCATCGTCGAATTGCCGAATCGAAACGACGGCCGCCGCGTGGCCGGCTGGCTGTCCGTCGCGCACGTGCCGCAGCGCTTCGCGCTGGCCGTCACCGTGTCGCCCACGCTGACGCCGGTCGTGCCGGCCGTGCTGGCACGCGTGCGCCGGCTGTTCGATCTCGACAGCCGCCCCGACGTGATCGATGCGCATCTCGGCGATCTCGCGAGCGGCTCGCCGGGCCTGCGCGTGCCCGGCGCGTTCGACGGTCTCGAGATCGCGATCCGTGCGGTCGCGGGCGAGCAGCTTGCCCAGGCGCAGGCCGATACGCTGCTGCTCGCACGGATCGCGGCACGCTTCGGTCATTCGGTCGACGGCGCGCCGCCGGGCCTCGCGCATGCACTCCCCTGCGCCGCGACGCTGGCCGCGCTGCCGCCTTCGGCCCTCGAAACGATCGGCATCGAGCGCGACGCCGCACGCGCGATCGTGTCGCTCGCCCGCGCCGTCGACGACGGCACGCTCGCGCTCGAACCGATGGCGCCGCTCGACGCGACGCTCGCCGCGCTGCGCGCGCTGCCCGGCTGCGACGAACGCGCGGTGCAGTACGTCGCGATGCGCGCGATGGCCTGGCCGAATGCGTTCCCCGCCGACGACGCGTGGCTGCCCGCCCGGCCCGAACCCGCGCTCGGGCCATCCTCCGCGCCGCATACAGCGGCGCGCTGGGCGCCGTGGCGCGCGTATGCCGCACTGCACGTGTGGCGCCTTCATGGAGATGTGTCGCGATGACTCCCGCTCACCTGATTCCGAGCCCGCTGGGCGACATCGCCGTGCGCATCGAGGACGATGTGCTGACCGGCCTGTACTTCGTCGGCCAGAAATACTTTCCGTCGCTTGCGATCGTGCGCGAAGCGGACGCGCTCGCCAGGTCGCCGCTCGCACGCCGGGTCGCGGAAGAAATCGCCGAGTACTTCACCGGCGCGCGCGACACGTTCTCGGTGCCGATCCACCTGCGCGGCACCGCGTTTCAGCGACGGGTCTGGAAGGAACTGCTTGCGATTCCGTTCGGCGAACTCGTGTCGTATGGCGACATCACCGAACGCGTCGGATTACCGATGAGCGGCGCGCGCGCCGTGGGCGGCGCGGTCGGCCGCAATCCGGTATCGATCATCGTGCCGTGCCATCGCGTGGTCGGCGCGTCGGGCAGCCTGACCGGCTATGCGGGCGGCATCGATCGCAAACGCGCGCTGCTGTCGCTCGAAGGCGCGGGGTTTTCGCGCGGCGCGTATCAACCGACGCAGCAGGCGCTCGCGTTCTGATGGAGGGTGCGCATCACGCGCTCAACACCGGCCGGCGCGCTTCACGCTTCGCATATGCGCCGGGCGTCACGCGGAATTTCGACGTGTTTCCCGAGCCCGCGCATTGCTTCGGATACGGCAAGCCGCTGCAACTGGCGGACGCGGCCACCGCTGCGTGATGCGGGACGAACGACGCGCTTACCTCACGCTACGTGCGCTTGCGCATCGCATGCGCGATCCGCGCGTTCGCTTCGAATTTCGCGCGATGCGTCGAGAAAAACGTCCGCACGTTGCGGACGTTCGACGCGCCGGTGAACAGCCGCCGCGCGAATTCGTCGTATTCGGCGACGTCGGCCAGATCGGCGATCACGACGAAATCGGGCCCCGGGGACACGCGGTAGCACTGCGTGACGGCCTGCTCCGCGCACACATACGCTTCGAACGCGTCGTAGTCTTCGGCCGTCTGCCGGTCGAGGCTGATCTCGATCAGCGCGGTGACGCCCGTGCCGATCGCCACTGGATCGAGCACCGCGACCTGCCGGCGGATCACGCCGGCCTCCGTCAGCCGGCGCACGCGACGCATGCAGGTGGGCGGCGACGACAGCGCGCGCTCGGCGAGTTGCAGGTTGGACACCGACGCGTCGTCTTGCAGGATCGCGAGGATGCGCAGGTCGAGATCGTCGAGGGTGATGCCGGCCATTAACCGTTCCTTCCCTTCAGTAAGTGAAATTTAATTTCAATATGATAGTCGATCCTCCTTCTGTTTCATATTTTCTGGATTTTTGAAATTTAATTCCATTTCACTGGTTCTACCATCGCTCTCACTGATTCAGACAGGACATTTACGGAGCGCGATATGTGTGGAATCGTCGGGGCGGTTGCCCAGCGGGACATCCTGCCGAACCTGGTCGACGGCCTGAAACGGCTCGAATACCGCGGCTACGACTCGTGCGGCGTCGTGGTCTACCGCGACCGCGCGCTGGCGCGCGCCCGCAGCGTCGATCGTGTCGCGAACCTGCAGCGCGAGATCGCCGAGTTGGCGTTGTCCGGTTACACGGGCATCGCGCATACGCGCTGGGCCACGCATGGCGCGCCCGTCACGCTCAATGCGCATCCGCACTTCTCGCCGAGCGACGCGAATGCGCGCATCGCGCTGTCGCACAACGGGATCATCGAGAACTGCGACCAGCTGCGCGCGGAACTGCAGGCGCACGGCTACGTGTTCGCGAGCCAGACCGACAGCGAGGCGATCGCCCATTTGATCGACCACCTGTACGACGGCGACCTGTTCGATGCGGTACGGCGTGCGGTGGCGCGACTGCGTGGCAGTTATGCGATCGCCGTGATGTGCCGCGACGAACCGCACCGGATCGTCGGCGCGCGCGACGGGATGCCGCTCGTGGTCGGGGTCGGCGAAGGCGAGAATTTTCTGGCTTCCGACGCGATTGCGCTGTCGGGCATCACCGATCGCATTGCCTATCTGGAGAACGGCGACGTCGCCGATGTCCAGCTGCATCGCTACTGGATCGTCGATGCGAACGGCCAGCGCGTCGAACGCGCGGTGCAACGCGTCGCCGCGCATAGCGGCGCGGCCGATCTCGGGTCGTATCGTTACTACATGCAGAAGGAGATCTTCGAGCAGCCGCAGGCGGTGGCCGATACGCTGCTCGACGTTTCGTCGATCATGCCCGAGCTGTTCGGCGATGGAGCGTGGCGTGTGTTCAGCGACGTCGATTCGGTGCTGCTGCTCGCGTGCGGCGGCAGCTATCACGCCGCGCTGACCGCGAAGTACTGGATCGAGAGCATCGCGAAGTTGCCGGCGAGTGTGGAAATCGCCAGCGAGTTTCGTTATCGCGACGGTG
>NZ_JBYQCG010000105.1:29450-34581 GCF_057837105.1 Burkholderia sp. APQ4-4ca
GCAACGCGTCGCCGCGCATAGCGGCGCGGCCGATCTCGGGTCGTATCGTTACTACATGCAGAAGGAGATCTTCGAGCAGCCGCAGGCGGTGGCCGATACGCTGCTCGACGTTTCGTCGATCATGCCCGAGCTGTTCGGCGATGGAGCGTGGCGTGTGTTCAGCGACGTCGATTCGGTGCTGCTGCTCGCGTGCGGCGGCAGCTATCACGCCGCGCTGACCGCGAAGTACTGGATCGAGAGCATCGCGAAGTTGCCGGCGAGTGTGGAAATCGCCAGCGAGTTTCGTTATCGCGACGGTGTGCCGAATCCGCGCACGCTGGTGGTGGCGGTGTCGCAGAGCGGTGAAACCGCTGATGTGCTCGGCGCGGTGCATGTCGCGAAACGCAGCGGGATGATGCATACGCTCGCGATCTGCAACGTCGCGACGAGCGCGCTGATGCGCGAATGCGCGCTGCAATTCGTCACGCGTGCGGGGGTAGAAATCGGCGTGGCTTCGACGAAGGCGTTTACGACGCAGCTCGTTGCGCTGTTCCTGTTGACGCTGTCACTGGCGCAGGTGCGCGGGCGGTTGAGCGACGACGAAGAAAAGGAACATCTGCGCGCGCTGCGGCATCTGCCCGATGCGATGTCGAAGGTGCTCGCGCTGGAACCGCAGATCATGGCGTGGTCGGAGTTGCTCGCGCGACGCGACAACATGCTGTTTCTCGGGCGCGGGATGCATTATCCGATCGCGCTCGAAGGCGCGCTGAAGATGAAGGAGATTTCCTATATTCATGCGGAGGCTTATCCGGCAGGCGAGCTGAAGCATGGGCCGCTGGCGCTCGTCAGCAATGAAATGCCGGTGATCGCGGTTGCGCCGAATGACATGCTGCTTGAAAAGCTCAGGTCGAACATGCATGAGGTCAGTGCGCGGAATGGTCGGCTGTTCGTGTTCGCGGACGTGGACTGTGGATTGGTGCCGAGTGCAGGGATCGAGGTAATTCGGCTGAATGAGTACTACGGGCCGTTGTCGCCGATCTTGCATACGGTGCCGATGCAATTGCTTGCGTATCACGCTGCGTTGGCTCGGGGGACGGATATTGATAAGCCTAGGAATCTGGCTAAGTCGGTGACGGTGGAGTGAGAGGTGGTTTCTGCCACCTGTGTAAGCCAAGATCTGGTCTCTCAGTCAGCGTCGGATCAGAATCTTGGATTTGCCTGGAAGTCACTTCATCAAGCGACAAAATCGACCCGTTGCTGACTCGGAAAGAGGGCGGCGTCGATGCCCGCTGCCGATCCGAAACGGTATCTCGGTAAGTGCGACGGGCGCTTCCAAGCTGAAACGGTCACGCGTACCCCCTTCTCGGCTGGCAAGTTGTCGTCTTTACCAGACGCTTGGCCATCGCCAATGATTAAGCAGGTCAGTTTCCCATAGCCGCCGGTCCAAGGGCCAGAGTTTCAATGGCAGACATCGCCTGCCCCGGTCACTCATGCTGATTCATTCCGACAGCAGCCGCAGTCGACGTGTAATTGATTATGTCGTTTCATTCGCCGGAATAAGCCAAACGGTGCACAGTGGCATCTTTCACGTAATCGCCCCATGAAATCATGCCCACGTCATAATAAGCCACCTGACGGTGCGAAACAGGTGTACCGATCTCTCGCCCCTGAGGATGCAAAGGAGACGCAGATGTCGGTCGATCTCGACGAGTTTATCCAGCTTCACCGCACATTTCACGATCTCGCGCTTAGCGAGGAGGAAGGCAAGGAGTCGGACCTATTCCGGCTGATGCGCCGCGACAAACCTACGCAATGGTCCGATCTACTTGAGGAGCCGCGTATTGTCCTTCTCTCCGAGGCAGGGTCCGGAAAAACCGAAGAGCTCCGGCACGTCTGCCGCAACTTGCGGCAGAGCGCTAAGCGAGCTTTCTTCCTGCGCATCGAGCACCTCGCCCAGAACTTCGACGCCGCGTTCGAGGAGGGAACGCCCGAGGAGTTTGAGGAGTGGATGACCTCTGGCGAGCGCGGCTGGCTTCTTTTGGACTCCGTCGATGAAGCGCGGCTGAAAGACCCGAAAGATTTCGAGCGCGCGATACGGAAGGTCGGGCGCAAGCTCGGCAGCGTCCTTCAACGTACCCATGTCGTCATCACCGGGCGAACCGACGCTTGGCGGCCAAGGACCGATCTCCTGATCTGTGAGGCGGCGCTACCGTGGACGCCGCCGGCGACCGCGCCCGCCCAGCACCAGGAGTCCGATGAAGCCGTAACCACTAGCGACATCCCTGTACCGAAGGGTCGGAAGTCGCCATTTCGTATCGTCGCGCTCGACGAGATCGCCGGCGAGCAGGTCGACCGCTTTGCCAGCGCCAAGGGCGTCACCGATATCAAGGGCTTCAAAAAGGCGATAGAACGCGCCGACGCATGGTCGTTCACGGCCCGCCCACTGGACCTCGCCGAGACAGTCGAGTTCTGGATCGCCAACAAGAAGATTGGCTCGCGTCTCGAGCTGATACGGGCGAGCATCGACAAACGCTTGGAGGAGCGCGACCAAGACCGCGCCGACGCTAACCCGATCTCCAAGGATCGTATCCGAGCGGGCGCGCGCTTTGTCGCAGCGGCAGCGACGCTCGCGAAGGAGTCGGCTATCCGGGTGCCCGACGGTCAGCAGAACGACCGCGGCCTCTCGATCAAGGACGTGCTGACCGACTGGAACGACACCGACTGTCGGACACTCCTGACCAGGCCGATATTCGACGAGGGCATCTACGGAACGGTACGCTTCCACCACCGTTCCGTCCGTGAATTTCTCACAGCGGAATGGCTCAACGCCATGCTTGTCGACGAAGGATCGCGGGCGAAGATCGAGAACCTCTTTTTCCGTCGCCAATACGGTATCGAGGTCGTGGTGCCGACGATGCGCCCGGTTCTTCCCTGGCTAGCCCTACTCGACCAGCGGATCCTTGAGCGCGTAATGCGTCTCGCGCCCGAGGTTTTGTTTGAGGGTGGAGATCCTGCACAGCTGCCGGTGGATACGCGCGCCCAAATTCTGCGCGAAGCCTGTGAGCAACTCACCCAGCCAGCGCATGGCCGAAGCGCCACCGAGTACTCGGCCGTGCAGCGCTTCGCGAATCCGGACCTCGCGGAGTGCATCCGGGAACTCCTTGACAGGCACAGCAGCGACGAGGACATCGTCTGGTTTCTTCTTCGCATGGTCGCACAGGGCGGGATCGCTACCCTCGCGGACAAGGCCAAGCACTTCGCACTCAGCTCGCGCGCGGAGTACGCGCGGATCGCAGCTATCCGGGCAATGATCGAAGTCGGGTCGGGACACGACTGCTTCGAGGTCTGCGAGGCGTTCATTAAGGAAACGCCGCCGCTCTCGCGCAGATGGCTCGGTGAGCTTGTCGTCGGCCTCGGCCAGACGCGGGCCGACGTGGACTGGCTGCTCGGGGCCCTTGCGCTCACGGCACCCAAGAAGCGCTACGAGACCGATCCGCTCTTGGATTCGCTCGCCAGCTACGTGACCAGACTTCCACGGACGCTCCTCCCCACGCTTCTCGATGGACTCGCCAAACTTCTGAGCCGCAGGCCAGTCGTCGAGCAGCGTCACTGCGAGATTTCCAAGCGATACAGCTGGCTCGGCCAGATCGCGGGCCAAGGCCTGGTGCGGCTGATAAAAGGCTGCGATCCTGCCACGCTGAAGAAAACTGCGCTTTCGGTCCTGCGAAAGCTTTCCATAGCCGAGATCTACGAGCGCGGCACATTCAAGGGTGGGCTCAACGAACTGCCACAACTGGTCCGCGAATGGCCCGCGCTCAACCGCGCACTTTTCTGGCATAGCGTCGCCGAGGAGCGCGCGCGACGGAAGCGCAAGAACGGCGAGCGGCTGACCGACTATTGGCACGTCTCGATCTTCGACACCTATTGGGCCTTCGACGGTTCAGATTTCGACTATATGTGCGACGAGATCACCACTCGGCGACTCCAAGACGACAAACTCGTCGCACTGACGCTCGCCTTTACTCTCTACCAGCAAAATGGTCGGCTTCGGGCGTGGCGAGAGGCGCTCCAGAAGGTGTCGTCGGTCTATCCTGACGTGGATGCTGAGCTAGGCAAATTGCTCAAACCGTCCAGGGGTGCCAATACCAAGTTCAAGCGCCAGAAAGCCGCCTGGAAGCGCAGGTCCGAGAAGGAGGCGAAGAGGGAAGCGGCGTCCAAGGAGAGGGCAAAGCAGATTCTCGCGGGCCGATTGGACAAGATCCGCGACTTCGGAAAGCCCGGCATGATCTCCCGCGACCAGCACTACCTGCACGAGCAAATGCGTGGCGCCGAAAGTCAGTATAACCGGTGGACAGAGGGCAATTGGCAATCGCTCATCGAAGAGTTCGGCCAGGATGTCGCACTAGCTTTCCGAGATGGCGTCGCAGGATACTGGCGACAGAACAGGCCAGTGCTCCGCTCCGAGGGTGCCGTCGCGAACACCACGCCGTTCTCGACGATTTTCGGTCTTACCGGACTGTCGATCGAAGCGCGGGAAACCATTGATTGGCCGTCTTCTTTCTTTCCGGCTGATGCGGAGATCGCGGCACGATACGCCCTGCAGGAGCTCAATGGATTTCCAGTTTGGCTTCCCCGGCTGTATGCGTCGTTCCCATCGCAAGTCTTCGACGTGCTGCTAAAGGAAATCAAATACGAGCTCTCTACCGAAACGGAGGAGGGGGAGAGCCACTACGCGCTCTATGACGTCAGTTGGCATGGCGATTGGATCTGGGATCAGATTGCTCCGGCGCTCTTGCCGGAGTTGCGCGCTAAGCGGGTCAATACACGGAACCTCGGCCATCTTCTCGCGATCGTCAACCGATCATCGATCGACGACAAGACGATCGCTGCAATTGCTTCGCGGAAGGCGAACGCCACTCGCAACCTCACTTTTTCTCCGATCTGGTTCGCCGCCTGGGTCGGAACCGATCCTGCCGCCGCGATCCCAGCCCTTGCCGCCCGGTTTGCCGGTATGGATGACGCGGTCCAGCAGACTAAGCTGGCTCTTGCATTCGTCGTCGCCCTCGTCGGTGGCAGGTCGAAGGAAGGACAAGCCCGGCAGGCGTATCGCACGGTCGAGCACATGAAGTCGCTCTATCTGCTCATGGCGCGC
>NZ_JBYQCG010000106.1:0-25956 GCF_057837105.1 Burkholderia sp. APQ4-4ca
CTGTGCGTCAGGATCAGGCTGCCGAGGTGCGGCACCTTCACCGCGTAGCGGGTCGTTTCGGCTTTCATGTCGGGAATGCCGAACAGGTTGAGCGCGGTGCCGCCCTTTTCGGTTTCCCACAGCCCTTCGATCGCGGCGATCTTCGCGGGCTGGTGCTTCAGCGTGTTGATGCCGTGCTGGTCGCCGATCACGGCCTGCAGCGGCGCGAGCACGAGCAGCAGCCACAGCGCCATCGAGAACATCTTCTTCACGCCCTTGTCGCGGCGCCCCTTCAGCAGGTGCCACGCGCCCGTCGCGGCCACCACCAGCGCGGCGACGATGAACGCGGCGATCGCCATGTGGAACAGGCGGTACGGGAACGACGGGTTGAAGATGATCGCGAACCAGTCGGTGGGCACGACCCGGCCGTCGACGATCTCGAATCCCTGCGGCGTCTGCATCCAGCTGTTCGACGCGAGGATCCAGAACGTCGAGATCAGCGTGCCGATCGCGACCATCAGCGTCGCGCCGAAGTGCGCGCGCGGGCTCACGCGGTTCCAGCCGAACAGCATGATGCCGAGGAAGCCGGCTTCGAGGAAGAACGCGGTCATGACCTCGTACATCAGCAGCGGGCCGGTGACGGCGCCGGCGAAGCTCGAGAAGCCCGACCAGTTGGTGCCGAACTGATAGCTCATCACGACGCCGGACACGACGCCCATCCCGAACGCGACCGCGAAGATCTTCGACCAGAACAGGCAGAGCGTTTTGTAGTACTGCTTGCCGGTCTTGAGCCAGCGATATTCGAGCACGGCGATGAAGCTGGCGAGGCCGATGCTCAGCGCCGGAAAGACGATGTGAAAGGAGACGGTGAACGCGAATTGCAGGCGGGCCAGATCGAGGGCCGAAAGTGCGGTGTCCATACCAGATGACCGAGGCTGACGATACCCGCCGGCGGGTGCCGGCGGCCCCCGGCGGACGGGCGTCGGGGTTGGCTGGAGTATGGGCCGCGATGTTGCACCGCGAAATGCGCCAACTCGTCGCAGATGTCCAGCCCGTCGCGGGCGATTTCCGGATAAATCGTTGATTCGTATCAAGAAGGCCGTTCGCGGCGCGTGCGGCCGCGGCGTGGCGGTCTGCCGCACGTGCGTCAATATGGCGCGTCGCATCATCGGAACGGTTTTGCGTGCGCGAAAACCGTGTGCAGGGACGGGGATCGGTTTCGATCCGTTAGCGTGTAACGCGCCGGTCCGGACGGGCGGGGCCGTTCGTCACACGGGTAACGGCGCGCAACATTCGCGTGGGCGTTGGTAATGGATGCCGGATCGCATGCGGCGTAGCGTTCGGGATGCAGGGTTCGCATCGACGAACCGGCCAGCCGGAGAACGTGACGTGAATGGATTGAAACTCGCGCTGGGTGCGGCCGCCGCGGTGGCGGTCGCGACGGGCGGCGTGGCGCATGCCGCCCGGGTCGGAGTCTATATCGGCCCCGGCTACCCGTATTACGCCCCGGTCGTCCCTGCGCCTTACTACTACCCACCGCCCGTCGTCGCGGTGCCGGTCGCTCCGCCGCCGCCGACCGAGTATGTCGAGCAGGGGCAGCCGCAGGACAACGGCGACGCGAACCTCTGGTACTACTGCGACGCGTCGAAGCATTACTACCCGTACGTGAAGACCTGCAAGTCGGGCTGGCGCTCGGTGCCGGTGCGGCCGCAGTGACGGAGGCGCAATGATGAAAACCGTATTTCGACTGCTGCGCGTGCCGGCGGTACTGTCGCTCGCCGCGCTGCTCGGTGCGTGCGCCTACCTGCCGACCGGGCCGAGCGTGATGGCGCTGCCGGGCACCGGCAAGTCGTTCGACCAGTTCCGCGCCGACGACGGCAGTTGCCGGCAGTACGCGTTCGAGCAATCGGGCGGCGTGAGCGCCGGGCAGGCGTCGACCGCGAGCGCGGTCGGCAGCGCGGCCGTCGGCACCGCGCTTGGTGCGGCGGCCGGCGCCGCGTTCAACGGCGGCGCCGGCGCGGCGGTCGGCGCGGGCGCGGGGCTGCTCGCGGGCAGCGTCGTCGGCGCGGGCGCCGCGCAGGGCTCGGCCTATGACGTCCAGCGCCGCTACGACTACGCGTATCTGCAGTGCATGTATGCGACCGGCAATCGCGTGCCGGTGCCGGGCGGGATGAGCGGTGGATATGGGGGCTATGGCGGGACTGCGCCGCGCGCCGCGCCGCCGATGCCGCCGGCGGGCGTCCAGCCGCCGCCGCCGCGATACTGACGCACGCGATCGCCGCGCATCCGTCGGCACATGCCGCGTGAATTGCGTACACTCTGAGTCTCGTTTTCGGCAGGGCCGGACGCAGGGATGCCGGCTCGCGTTTACTCAGGGCACAGCGATGATCGATTTACGCAGCGATACCGTGACACGTCCGAGCCAGGCGATGCTGGCCGCCATGACCGCCGCCGAAACCGGCGACGACGTGTGGGGCGACGACCCGACCGTCCTGCGCCTGCAGGCGGTGACGGCCGAGCGGGCCGGCAAGGAAGCCGGCCTGTTCTTCCCGAGCGGCACGCAGAGCAACCTGGCCGCGCTGATGTCGCATTGCGAGCGCGGCGACGAATACATCGTCGGCCAGCTCGCGCATACCTACAAGTACGAAGGCGGCGGCGCGGCCGTGCTCGGCAGCATCCAGCCGCAACCGATCGAGAACGCGCCGGACGGCACGCTGCCGCTCGCGAAGATCGCCGCGGCGATCAAGCCGCTCGACAATCACTTTGCCCGCACGCGCCTGCTCGCGCTCGAAAACACGATCGGCGGCCAGGTCTTGCCGGAAGGCTATGTGCAGGAAGCCGTCGCGTTCGCGCGCAGCCGCGGGCTGTCGACGCACCTCGACGGCGCGCGCGCGTGCAATGCGGCGGTCGCGTCGGGCCGCCCGATCGCCGAGCTGTGCGCGCCGTTCGATACCGTGTCGATCTGCTTCTCGAAAGGGCTCGGTGCGCCGGTCGGGTCGGTGCTGGTCGGCAGCCGTGCGCTGATCGAGCGCGCGCAGCGCTGGCGCAAGGTGCTGGGCGGCGGGATGCGGCAGTCGGGCATTCTCGCGGCGGCGTGCCTGTATGCGCTCGATCACAACGTCGAGCGGCTCGCGGACGATCACGCGAATGCCGCGCATCTCGCCGCCGGCCTCGCACGCATCGATTCGGTGAAGGTGCTGTCGCATGCGACGAACATGGTGTTCGCGCAATTCCCCGAGGCCGATTGCGCGCCGCTCGAGGCGTGGCTTAAGGAGCGCGGGATCCTCACGCAGATGCTGTATGCGTCGCGCTTCGTCACGCATTGCGACGTGTCGCGTGCGGACATCGACACCTTTCTCGGCGCGGTCGGCGCGTATTTCGCGCAGCGTCGCGCGTAACGCTGAATGCGCCGGCCGGCGACGGGCCGGCGCGGCGTGGCATGACGCCACACACGAAAGGGTGACGCGGTGCGCGGTGGGTCGATTCTTGCCGTGCCGGCGGATTACGCTTGCCGCGGCATGTCGGCGGGTGGCGTGCCGTCGTGGAACAGCGATTTCAGCTGCGTGCGCAGTTCGGCGCTGTCGGTGTGCTGGTGGACCGAGAGCGCATGCTGAACGGCGGCCTCCAGCAGTTCATTGTCGGAGTCGGCGGAAATCGCGACCGAGCAATGCGTCGCGCTGGGAAACTCGCGGCAATCGATATAGCGGCGGGACATGATGTTCTCCTCACATGAAAGGGAACGGCCGGACCTGGATGATCGGCCGCGCGGCGCGTTCGCGAGGCCGATGGGAAAAGTATAGGCGGCGCGGCCGACTTTCTCGTCGCCGTGCGGACCGCGCCGGCAGCCTCGAATTGCCCGCGCTTCCGCCAGCGCGTTACGGCAGCGGCGCGAGCAGCCGGCGCGCCGCTTCGACCACCCGCTCCGACAGCGACGCCATCGTCGGTGACTGCACGGTCCATGCGTGCCAGTACAGCGTGACGTCGGTCGGATGCGCGGGCGCGAGATCGACGAGCCCCTGCGCATCGAGCGGCGCGGCGCCGATCAGCGGCTCCGGCACCATCGCGTAGCCGAGCCCGTGCCGCACCGCCGCGAAGTGCGAATGGGTGCCTGGCACGTAGTGGCACGGGTACGCGCCTTCGGGCAACCCGAACTTCTCCTTCAGAAATGACGATTGCAGCGTGTCGCGCCGCGAATACGCGACGACGGGCGCGTGGCGCGCGCTCGTGCGGTTCAGCCCGCGCGGAAACCAGCGCACCGCGAACGCGGCGGCCGCGAGCAGCCGGTAGCGCATCGTGCCGAGCGGCGTCGCGATGCAGCCGCGCATCGGCTTCGGCTCGGTCGTCACGCAGCCGACCGCCATCCCGCTTTCGAGCAGCGCGAACGTGTGATCCTGATCCTCGACGATCAGTTCGAACAGGATCCGCTCGCCCGCGAGCACGGACGTCAGCGCGGGCAGGAACCACGTGCCGAGGCTGTCGGAGTTGAGCGCGATCGTGACCGAGATCGGCGATTCGCGCTCGGCCGCGAGCGTGCTCTGCAGGTCGGCCTGCAGCAGCGCGACGCGGCGCAGGTGCTGCAGCACGCGCTGTCCGGCCACCGTCGGGCGGCACGGCCGCGTGCGCAGCACGAGCGGCGTGCCGAGGCTCGCCTCCAGCGCGCGGACCCGCTGCGTGACGGCGGACGCGGTCACGTGCAGGCGCACGGCCGCCTGCTCGAAGCTGCCGGTGTCGGCGACGGCCAGCAGCGCGGCGGCCTGCTTCGGATCGATCGTCATCGACATGTCGGGGGTATTCCTGTGACCGGGGACGAGAACAGGCGGTAGTGTAAGGCAGCGTGCGCTGGCGTCCCGGCGCGGCGAATCGTCCCGCGATGCGCGATTCGTCGACGGAATCGGTTGCCGCGTAGGGGACGCGCGGCGGCGTGGGCATTTTGATCTACGCTATATGAACGGGCGAGACGCGGTGGGCGCGATGCCGCTCGCGCGGCGGCGCTGTCGTCATGCCGGCGCCCCACGCCACCACGCAGTGTGCCGATCCGACTACACCTCACCGAAGAACACGCGACGGAGCAACCGAGCCATGATCTTCCGGCAACTTTTCGACCCGCAATCGTCGACGTACACGTACCTGCTCGCCGACAGCGCCTCGCGCGAGGCCCTGCTGATCGATCCCGTGTTCGAGCAGGTGCGCCGCGACGCGGCGCTGCTCGACGAACTCGGGCTGTGGCTCGTCGCGACCGTCGACACGCACGTGCATGCCGATCACGTGACGGGTGCGTGGCTGCTGAAGCAGCGCACGGGCAGCACGATCGCGATCTCGGCCGCAAGTGGCGCGCAAGGCGCCGACCGCTACCTGAACGACGGCGACCGCTGCGTGTTCGGCGCGCGCTACCTGACGGTGCGCGCGACGCCCGGCCACACGAGCGGCTGCATCAGCCTCGTGCTCGACGACGAATCGATGGCGTTCACCGGCGATTGCCTGCTGATCCGCGGCACCGGCCGCACCGACTTCCAGCAGGGCGACCCGCGCGCGCTGTATCGCGCGGTGCACGGCCGGCTCTTCACGCTGCCGGCCACGTGCCTGTTGTATCCGGCGCACGACTATCGCGGGCTCACGGTGACGAGCGTCGGCGAGGAACGACGTTTCAACCCGCGCCTCGGCGGCGATCTCAGCGAAGACGATTTCGCCGGCTACATGCGCAACCTCGGGCTCGCGCATCCGCGCCAGATCGACGTTGCGGTGCCGGCGAACCTGCAGTGCGGCGTCGCCGCGAACGCGCCCGATGCGCAGGCGGCCGCCGACTGGGCGCCGCTCGTCTATACGTTCGCCGGCTTCTGGGAAATCGATCCGCAATGGCTCGAGGATCATCTGCCGGCCGTGCAGGTCGTCGACGTGCGCGAACCGGACGAATTCGCGGGCCCCCTCGGCCATCTGCCCGGCGCGACGCCGATCCCGCTCGGCGAACTGGCCGCGCGCACCGGCGAAATCGCGCGCGACCGGCCGGTCGTGACCGTGTGCCGGGCCGGCGGCCGTTCCGCGCAGGCCACCGTGATCCTGAAGCAGGCCGGCTTCGACGCGGTCGCGAATCTCGGCGGCGGGATGCTGCGCTGGCGCGCCGAAGGGCGCGTCGTGATGGACGGCCGCTCGTAGCAGCCCAGGCCTGTCCTTCGAAAAAATATCGGGCCGATGTCGAAACGGCCGGGCGCCGTGCGTCGTCAAGGTATCCGATCATGTGGCGCCGCGTGACGCGGCGCGCAACCCCGGGAGCCTCCACGATGATGCCGACGCTTTACGCCCATCCCTTTTCGTCCTATTGCCAGAAGGTGTTGACCGCGCTGTACGAGAACGACACGCCGTTCGAGTATCGCGTGCTCGCGCACGACGATCCGAAGCCGATGCAGGAACTGACGGCGCTGTGGCCGCTGAAGCGCTTCCCGGTGCTCGTCGATGCGGGCCGCACGGTGATCGAAGCGTCGATCATCGTCGAGTATCTCGGCCTCGCCTATCCGGGCCCCGTGCGCCTGCTGCCCGACGATCCGCGCGCCGCGCTCGAGGTGCGGACGATGGACCGCTTCTTCGACAACTACGTGGCGACGCCGCAGCAGAAGGTCGTGTACGACGCGCTGCGGCCGCAAGCCGAGCGCGATGCGCGCGGGGTGGCCGACGCGCGCGCGATGCTCGACACGTCGTATGCGTGGCTCGACAAGACGATGGCCGATCGCGAATGGGCGGCCGGCGACCGTTTCAGCCTCGCCGATTGCGGCGCGGCGCCGTTCCTGTTCTATGCGGACTGGACGCACCGGATCGATCCGGCGTTCGCGAACGTGATCGCGTACCGCAAGCGTCTGCTCGCGCGGCCATCGTTCGCGCGCGCGGTCGACGAGGCGCGGCCGTATCGTGCGTTCTTTCCGCTCGGCGCACCCGATTGCGACTGACGGACGCGGTCGTCGCCGGCCGTGCCGCGGCCGCGCATGGCCGGCAGCGCGCGCCGGGGCGACGGAACGACAGCAGCAGCGGCAGCATCGCGCGGCTGCTCGTCACATCGTGCGCGTGGCCGACTGCGCGAGCGTCAGCAGTTCGTCGAACTGCGTGATCAACTCGAAGCACAGCAGGAACGCGAGCGTATAGGCGGGCGCGGGGAAGCGCCGGATCATCTCCAGCACCTGCGGTGCGAAGCGCGAGCGGATCGCATCGCGCGTCAGCAGCCACGCGATCGCGATGCCGATCGCCGCGCCCGCGATCAGGTCGGTCGGATAGTGAAAGCCGAGATACGCGCGCGGCAGGCAGATGAACACGACCGAATACAGCAGCGCGACGATGCCGACGCGGCGCGCGATGATGAAGATGCCGGTCGCGATCGCCATCCACAGCATCGCGTGATCGCTCGGAAACGAACTCCAGGTCTGCAACGTCGCCGCGCGCAGTCCGCTCGACGGAAAGTGCAGGTGCAGGTCGGGGTTGTAGATCGGCCGTACGCGGAACGGCAGCACCTGTGCGAGCACGCGGCCGACGGCGAGCGCGACGAGCCCGCTCGCGACGGTGGCGACGACGAGCTCGCGTTGCCGCTCGCGGTTCGGGCCGGGCTGGAACCACAGCCAGCACAGCACCGGGACGAGCACGAAGCCCTTGAACGTGTAGAGGCCCGCGATCACGCGGATCGCGTGATTCATCAACGGGCCGAACGTCAGGTGGGTGAGAAAGATCTGGATCGTCGTGTCGAAATTATTCATGTCCTGTGCGACCCGGGCGGACGCGCAGCGCATGACGGGCGGCCAGCTGGATCGGAAAGCGCGCTCGCACGGAGCGCAACGGGGGCAAGTATGTCACCCGTTATTTCGAAGAAAATGCGAAAAAATACCGGGATTCCCCTGCTAAAACGGGGCTGGGCGGTGGGGCCGGATGGGGAGGCGCCGAGCGGTGCGGCAGGGATGAATCGTCCGACGTTTGCGCGCGCGCGTGCACGAGCGCCGAAAAAACATTTGGGTGAACTGGACATTCTGCCGGCCCGTGCGGACCTTGCGCCGGATGAATGATTGTCGCGCCGGAACGGTATGAATCTGCCGGGCGGCGCTGCGTCATGCGCGTCGATCAAAAAATAAAAAAAGCGGGCAAGCCGATGAGGCTTGCCCGCCGGTGTGACGCGATGCCCGACGTCAGTTGCGCCACACCCGTACGGCGAGCGCGGCCAGCGACGTCGCGACGGCCAGCCCGGTCACCGCGTTCCAGCCCAGTTGCGCGAGCAACAGACTGCCGATCGCTGCGCCGGCCGCCATCCCGATGAACATGCCGACGAACAGCACCGCATTGAGGCGGCTGCGCGACGCGGGATCGATCCGGTAGACGATCGACTGGTGCGCGATCAGCGTGGCCTGCACGCCGAGATCGAAGCCGATCGTCGCGACCGCGAGCAGCACGAGTTGCGCATGCGGCGACATCAGCGGCGCGGCGGCCATCGACGCGAACGACACCGTTGCGATGCCGATTCCGATCCGCGTGACGCGCTCGGGGCCGTGATGGTCGGCGAGGCGCCCGGCGATCGGCGCGGCCAGCGCGCCGGCGGCGCCCGCGAGGCCAAAGGCGCCGGCGGCCGCGCTGCCGAGGTGGAACGGCGCGCCGTGCAGCATCACCGCGAGGGTCGACCAGAACGCGCTGAACCCGACGGCCAGCAGCCCCTGCGCGAGGGCGGCGCGGCGCAGTGCCGCATGCTCGCGCCACAGCGCGCCGAGCGAGCCGATCAGCGCGCGATACGGCAGCCGCGTGGTCGGCTCGAAGCGCGGCAACCCGCGCGCGGCCACGGCGCCGATCACGGCGACGCTGGCGGCCGCGAGCGCGAACATCGCGCGCCAGCCGGCCGTCTCGGCGACGAACCCGGCCACGACGCGCGACAGCAGGATGCCGAGCAGCAACCCCGTCATCACCGTGCCGACGATGCGGCCGCGATGCATGTCGTGCGCGAGCGTCGCGGCGGCCGGCACGACGTCCTGCGCCATCGTCGCGGCGAGGCCGATCGCGAAGCTCGCCGCGAGCAGCAGCCCGAGCGACGGCGCGACGGCGGCCAGCAGCAGCGCGACGACCAGCGCGGCGGCCTTGGTCACGATCACGCGGCGCCGGTCGAAGCGGTCGCCGAGCGGCGCGAGCAGCAGGATGCCGAGCGCATAGCCGAGCTGCGTGAGCGTCGGCACGAAGCCGATCGCCCGCGCCGACGCGCCGAGATCGGGCGCGAGCGCGCCGAGCATCGGCTGCGCGTAGTAGAGCGGGGCGACGCCGAGGCCGGCGGCGGCCGCGAGCAGCAGCACGAGCCGGCGATCGGGCATCGAATGGGCGGCCGGACGGGCCGGAGCGTGCGCCGCGCGGGGCGCGGCATCGAGACGGGTCGGGGTGGACATCGCGTACATCCTGGGTTGAAGAAGGGGATGGACGCGAGTGTGGCCGTACGCGGCCGGCGACGGTAGTGCCGCCTCGCGCAGATTTGTTATACGCTCCACGAATGACCGAAAAATCCTCTCCTTCTCCCGCTGCTGGCGGGTCTCGACGCATTCAGGCGGTGCCGGTGGACGGCGCCGGCTATCGTTTCGAGCTGATGGAAACGTTCGTGCGCATAGTCGAGGCCGGCAGCCTGTCGGCGGCCGCCGTGCAGCTGCATACGACGCAGCCGACCATCAGCCGGCGGCTGCAGGCGCTGGAAAATTCGCTCGGCATGCGGCTGCTGCAACGCACGACCCATACGATGCGGCTGACCGTCGACGGCGAGCGGTGCTTCAAGCAGGCGAAGGAACTGCTGGCGAGCTGGGCGGCGTTCGAGGCCGATTTGCGCGGCGCGCAGGAGGAGCCGGACGGGCTGCTGCGCGTCGCGGTGCCGCACGCGTTCGGCCAGCAGCGTTTCGTTGCGCCGCTCGCGCAGTTCCTGCGCGACTATCCGCGCGTGTCGGTCGAGTGGCTGCTGCAGGACGAGGTGCGCGATTTCGTCGGCAGCGGCATCGATTGCGCGATCCAGGTCGGCGAGCCGACCGATCCGGGCGTGGTCGCGATCCGGATCGCGAAGGTGCCGCGTTTCGTGGTCGCCGCGCCGTCGGTGCTGAACGGTGCCGACGTCCCGGCCGACCCCGACGCGCTAGCCGCGCTGCCGTGGCTCGCGTTGCGCACCTACTACCGCAACGAGCTCACGCTGACGCATGCGGTTACGGGCGATACACGGCGCATCGCGATCCGGCCGCGCATCACGACCGCGAACCTGTATGCACTGCGCAGCGCGGCGCTGCTGGGCGTCGGTGCGTGCGTCGGATCGTCATGGATGCTCGCCGGCCATCTCGCGCGCGGCGAGCTCGTCCATCTGGCACCCGACTGGCAGGCCGCGCCGCTGCCCGTCTACCTGACCTATCCGCATGCGCAGTTCTATCCGTCACGGCTCGTACGGTTCGTCGCGATGATGCGCGAGGCCGTGCCGATGCTTGTCGAAGGGCGCGAGGGCGAGCCGGCCGGCGCGTGACGGCCGCCGTGCCGTCAGCTCGTCAGCTCGTCAGCTCGTCAGCCGCGCCGGATTCCTTCCGGCAGCGCGCTGATCCGGCGTACCTCGGGCGAATCGAGCCACGCGCGCGACGTCGCGCAGTCGACGAACATGTCGGTCGCGTCCTCGCCCCAGAACAGGTCGTCGTCGAGTACGAACGTCGGCACACCGAATACGTTCTCGGCGATCGCGCGATCCGTGTTCGCGCGCAGCGCATCCTTGACCGGTTGGGCCTCGACCGCCGTGACGCCCTCCGGAAAGCCGACGGCGTCGCACAGCGCGGCGAAGCCTGCCGGCGTCGAGACGTCCTGGCCGTCGCGCCAGATATGCCGGAAGATCCGCCGGATCGCGTCGCGCGAGCCGCCCATCGCGATCGCGAGGCGCAGCGGCTTGATCGGATTGAACGGGTGCGCGGGCGGCATCCGGAATGCAATGCCGAGCTTGTCCGCGCGATATTGCGCATGCCGATAGGTGAACACGCGTTTGGCCGCGATTTCCGCCGGCGCTTTCTGGCCCCAGTGCGCGAGCAGCGCGCCGAGCACGATCGGCCGCGGCTCGAACGCGGCGGCGGGCGGCAACCGGTCGAACTGTTCCTGTTGCAGATAGGCGAACGGCGAAACGAAATCGAAATACCAGCTGGCGGTGCGCGCGGCGTTCATCGCGGGTGTCTCCTCGGGCGGATCCGGTTGACGGTTGCACGTTCGGTGCGTCGCCGGCGAACGGCGCGCTGCGTGCATCGCCGCCCAGTGTCGCATGCGGCCGCCTTTCGCGCTGCCGTATCGCGTGCCGCGCGCAACCGGCGTCCTACGACCGGGCGGCGTCGTCCGCCGACGACGCGAGCCGCGCGAGACTGTCGCGCACGGCCGCCGCGTCGTAGCGGGCGCCCGCGCCGCCGAGTGCGACGGTCGCCTTCTGCGCGAGCGGCAGCAACATCGTGAGCGCCGCCGTCATCGCCGGCACGGCGGCGAGCCGCGATTTCGGGCCCGACACCGTCAGCGCACCGACGCATTCGCCGGCCGCGCCGAACACGGGCACGGACGCCGATGCCGTTTCGGGGTCGCGCTCGCCGTACGACGCGGCCCACAGCTGTTCGCGCACGTCGTTCCAGCGGGCGTCGTGCGTGTCGGTGAAGGCCAGCAGTACCTTGCCCGATGCGCCCTGGCCGACCGGAAACTCCTCGCCGACGCGGATCGACACGCGCACCGCCCGCGCGGGTTCGACGCGATACAGCACGGAGCGCACGTCGCCCTGGCGCACATAGAACGACGCCGTTTCCCCGAGCTCGCGGCTCAGCGTCTCGAGGAGCGGCTCGACCACCGGGCCGACGCGGAACGAACGCTGGTACAGCGCGGCAAGCCGCAACGGCTCGTGCCCGACCGCGTACTGGCCATCATCGAGCTTGCGCATGAATCCGCCATGCTCGAGCGCGGCGAGCAGGCGCAGGATCGTGCTCTTGTACAGCCCGGTGCGGCGCGACAACTCGGCGAGCGACAGCCGGTCGTCGGTCTGGCCGAACGCACGGAGGATCGCGAACGCGCGGTCGAGCACCGCGACGCCGCTGGACGCTTCTTCCGTCGCCGGATCGGCTGCGCCGCCGGCGTGATCTGCTGGATTCCTGGGCACGGCCTGCTTCCTTCGAATGATGGTCGGCGGACTATATCGTTCTATCTGGCAGAACGCAAGTTCCAGAAAAACGCGATTTCACGGGTATACCCCGCTTATCGCCCATTCAACACCCGCTTAAAGTTCTGTCAAACAGAACTATGTTCTTTCAGATAGAACGATGAGGTGTCGAATGGAGGAAAATCCGAAGATGCTGGTCAGCGAAGTCGGCCCGCGCGACGGGCTGCAGAGCATCAAGACCGTGATGCCGACGGCCGCCAAGCTGAGCTGGATCACCGCGCTGGCCGCGGCCGGCCTGCGCGAGATCGAGGTCGGGTCGTTCGTGCCGGCCACGCTGTTGCCGCAGATGGCCGACGTGCGCGAAGTCGTCGCGCACGCGCTCGCGATTCCCGGTTTGCACGTCGCCGCGCTCGCGCCGAACCTCCGCGGCGCCGAGGGTGCGTTCGACGCGGGCGTGCACAAGCTGACGCTGCCGGTCTCGGTCACGGAAGCGCATTCGCTGGCCAACATCCGCAAGACGCCCGCGCAGATGATCGATGAGGTGCGCGCGATCGTCGCGCTGCGCGACGCGCGGTTTCCGTCGGTGCAGATCGAGGCCGGCGTGTCGGTTGCGTTCGGTTGTACGATTGCCGGCGCGGTCTCCGACGACGAGACGATTGCGATGGCCGTCGCGATGGCCGAATGCGGGGTCGATGAAATCGGCTTGTCCGACACCAGCGGTTATGCGAATCCCGCACAGGTGCGCCGGCTGTTCATGCGGCTGCAGCGCGAAGTCGGCGACAAGGCCGGCGGCGCGCATTTCCACAACACGCGCGGGCAGGGGCTCGCGAACGTCGTCGCGGCGCTCGACGCCGGCGTGACGACGATCGACGCGAGTCAGGGCGGCCTCGGCGGCTGCCCGTATGCGCCCGGCGCCACCGGCAACATCGTCACCGAGGATCTCGTGTTCCTGCTCGAAGCGATGGGATACGACACGGGCGTCGACGTCGACGCGCTGCTCGTCGCGCGCGCGATCCTGCAGGCGGCGCTGCCGTCCGAGGCGCTGTACGGCCACGTGCCGGACGCGGGCTTGCCGAAGGGATTCCGCTATGCGGATGGCCGCGCGCCGTCGGCCGCGCAACCGGAAGGATGCATGACGGGAGTCGCACGATGAACGATCGACAACCGGCTGCCGCGCTGCCGTATGCAGGCGTGCGCGTGATCGAGATGACGCACATGGTGATGGGTCCGACGTGCGGGATGCTGCTCGCGGATCTCGGCGCGGAAGTGATCAAGATCGAACCGATCGCGGGCGACAGCACGCGGGCACTGCGCGGTTCCGGCGCGGGCTTCTTCGGGATGTTCAACCGCAACAAGAAGAGCGTCGCGGTCGACGTGAAAGACCCGCGCGGGCTGGAGATCGTGCGGCGGCTCGTCGCGACGGCGGACGTGTTCAGCGAGAACTTCAAGAGCGGCACGATGGACCGGCTCGGGCTCGGTTACCCGCAGCTGGACGCGCTGAATCCGCGTCTCGTGTACGTGTCGCACAAGGGCTTCCTGCCGGGGCCGTATGAGCATCGCACCGCGCTCGACGAGGTCGTGCAGATGATGGGTGGCCTGGCCTACATGACGGGCCCCGAAGGGCGGCCGCTGCGCGCGGGCGCGAGCGTGAACGACATCATGGGCGGCATGTTCGGCGCGATCGGCGCGATGGCCGCGCTCGCGCAGCGTGAACGCACGGGCCGCGGCCAGCAGGTGCAGAGTTCGCTGTTCGAGAACAACGTGTTCCTCGTCGCGCAGCACATGATGCAGTTCGCGGTGACGGGGCAGGCCGCGTCGCCGATGCCGAGCCGGATTTCCGCGTGGGCCGTCTACGACGTGTTCTCCGTCAAGGATGACGAACAGATTTTTCTCGCGGTCGTGTCGGACACGCAGTGGGCGCTGTTCTGCGACGCGTTCGGCCTGGCCGCGCTGAAGGACGACCCGCGCCTCGCGACCAACAACCTGCGCGTACAGGCGCGCGAATGGTTGCTGCCCGAGCTGCGCTCGCGGCTGGCGCCGTACTCGGCAGCGGAGATCGGCGCGATCTTCGAATCGACCGGCCTGCCGTATGCGCCGATCACGAAGCCGCAGGACCTGTTCGACGATCCGCATCTGCTCGCCACGGGCGGCCTCGAAACCGTGACGCTGCCGGCCGACGCGAGCAGCGCCGGGCGGCCGGTCGACACGCGCACCGCGCTGCTGCCGCTGACGCTCGCGGGTGAACGCCTGCGGCTGCGCTCGGCGCCGCCCGCGCTCGGCCAGGACACGTGCGCGCTGCTCGGCGAACTCGGCTACACGCCGGACGACGCGCGTGCGCTGATCGAGGCGGGCGTCGTCGCGGGGCGGTACGGCGCGAACGTTTCCGCGCACGGCGACGCGCCGGGCGGCGCGCCGTCGGCGAACGAAGTGGCGAGCGCGTAGCGCAGCCGCGATTCATCGAACGAACAAAGGCGTTCGGGCCGCGCACCGCGCGGCAGAGGAGCGCCGCATCCACGGAGACAACCATGACATCCGCTTCCCCGGCGCTGCCCGTCGATCGCGACACCGACACGTCGGTCGAGCAACGGGCCGTGCGCAAGGCCGCGTGGCGCTTCATCCCGCTGCTCGCGCTCGCGTATTTCTTCAACTACCTGGATCGCACGAGCGTCGGCTTCGCGGCGCTCACGATGAACCGCGATCTCGGGCTGACCGCAACGCAGTTCGGCTGGGGCGCGGGGATCATGTTCGCCGGCTACTGCGTGTTCGAAGTGCCGAGCAATCTCGCGCTGTATCGCTTCGGTGCGCGCCGCTGGCTCGCCCGCATCATGATCACGTGGGGGCTGATGGCGGCCGCGACCGCGCTCGCGACCGGGCCGACCAGTTTCTACGCGATCCGCCTGCTGCTCGGCATCGGCGAAGCCGGGTTCTTTCCGGGCGTGATCTTCTTTCTCGCCGTGTGGTTTCCGGCGAGCTACCGCACGCGTGTGCTGGCGTGGTTCACCGTGTCGACGCCGCTGTCGTCGCTGGTCGGCGGCCCGCTGTCGACATGGCTGCTGCAGCTCGACGGCACGCTCGGGCTCGCCGGCTGGAAGTGGATGTTCATCGTCGAAGGGCTGCCCGCGTGCGCGCTCGGCTTCCTCGTGCTGAAGCTGCTGTCGGATTCGCCGGCGAATGCCGCGTGGCTGTCGGACGACGAGCGCGCCGCGCTGCAGCGCGCGTTCGAACGCGACGGCGCGGCGGCCGCCGGCCGCAAGAAGCGCTTCGGCGTCGCGCTGCGCGACGTGCGCGTGTACGTGCTTGCGCTGATCTCGTTCGGCTTCACGATGGGCTCGTACGGCATCGGCATCTGGTTGCCGCAAATGCTGAAGGCGCACGGGATGTCGACGATGCAGACTGGCTGGCTCTCCGCGGTGCCGTACTTCTTCGCCACGATCGCGCTGCTGTGGTGGGCGAAACGGGTGGACCGTCGCGGCGGCCCGGTCGCGAACCTGGCGATCGGCTTGTGCATCGGCGCGGTGGCGCTCGGCGTGTCGACCCATTTCCTGACGCTCGGGCCCGCGCTCGTCGGCATCACGCTCGCGCTGATCGGCACGATTGCCGGCCGCACGATCTTCTATACGCTGCCGTCGCGCTTCCTGTCCGGCCAGGCCGCGGCCGGCGGGTTGGCGCTGATCAATTCGATCGGCGCGCTCGGCGGCTTCGCGGGCCCCTATCTCGTCGGCTACCTGAAGGACAGCTTCGGCACCTTCACGGCCGGGATGCTTGGCCTCGCGATCGTGCTGGCGATCACGACGCTGCTCACGCTGTCGCTGTATGCGTTCGACCGGAGCGAATGACATGACCTTTTCGATCAAACGGCGCCGGTTGATCGGTGCGGCCGCCGCCTCGCTCGCGCTGCCCGCGTTCGCCGAGACGGCAGCCAACGATGGAGTTCCCCGCATGACGCAAAGCAACTACCTCACGGTTCGTCCCGACTGGCTCGCGTCGGCGCTCGAACCCGCGCTCGAGCCCGACGTGCCGATCGTCGACGCGCATCATCACTTCTACGAACGGCCGGGCTGGATCTACATGCTCGACGACTATCTGCGGGACGCGCGCTCGGGCCACAACATCCAGGCGTCCGTCTACATGCAGGCGCAGACGCGTTACCGCGATTCGGGCCCGGCCGAACTGAAGCCGGTGGGCGAGACGGCTTACGTCGCCGGCGTGACCGAGCCGCTGCAGCACGGCCCCGTGGCTGTCGCGAAAGGCATCGTCGGCCATGCGGACCTGCGGCTCGGCGAACGCGTGCGCGACGTGCTGGAAGCGCATGTCGAAGCCGGGCGTGGACGGTTTCGCGGCGTGCGCCACCTGAGTACGTGGGATGTCGACCCGACGCTCGCCAATCCGCTGTCGGCGGTACCGCGCGGGCTGCTGCTCGATCCCGCGTACCGGGCCGGTGTCGCGCAGCTCGCGCCGCTTGGGCTGTCGTACGACGCGTGGCTGTTCTTCCCGCAGTTGCCCGAATTGTTCGATCTCGCCAAAGCGAACCCGGAGACGCGGATCATCGTCAACCATTGCGGCGGCGTCGTGCGAATCGGCAGCTATGCGGACAAGCGGCCGGAGGTGGTCGAGCGCTGGTCGGCGTCGATGCGCACGCTCGCGCAATTGCCGAACGTGTACGTGAAGGTCGGCGGCCTCGGGATGCGCATCAACGGGTTCGATTTCGAGAAGGGCGCGAAGCCGCCGTCTTCGGCACAGCTCGCCGACACGTGGAAGCCGTGGATGATGACCTGCATCGACGCGTTCGGCCCCGGGCGCTGCATGTTCGAGAGCAATTTCCCGGTCGACAAGGGCTCGTATTCGTTCGTGAACGGCTGGAACGCGTTCAAGCGCCTGACCGCGCAGGCCAGCGCGGACGAGCGCGACGCGCTGTTCCGCGGCACGGTCACGCGCGCGTACCGGCTCGGCTGACGCGCGTGCGCGGCGTCAACCGGCTTCCACCAGCGCCGCGAGCCGCGCCAGCGCCATCTGCCAGCCGCTCTCGTTGTCGGCGGCCGGCACGCCGGGCGGTAGGCCGTCGTGCACCGCGTCCACGCGCGTGCCGCCCGCTTCGTCCGACAGCGTGATCGTGATCGTCATCGCGCCGCGCAGCATCGGATCGTCGGTTTCGAATACATCGATTTCGACGATCTGCTCGTCGGGCACGAGCGTGACGAAGCGGCCGTGATAGGTGTCGGTGCGCGCGGTGGTCTTGCCGGTGCCGGCCGACGGTGCGTCGTAGCTCAGCGACACGCGCAGCGCGCCGCCTTCGCGCGTGTCGTACGCGTGCACGCGGCAGGTCATGCCGTCGGGCACTTTCCATTGCTCGACCGCGTGCGGGTCGAGCAGCGCGCGATAGACGCGCCCGCGCGGCGCGTTCAGGTGCCGGCTGACCCGGGTCGAATGCGTGTGCGTGTGCAACATGTCGCCTCCCGCGAAGCGTGCGAGACGGTGCACGCCGGCGCCCGGCGTGTCGTCATGCTTCCTTCGGGAATCCTAGGCGCGGGCGCGGCGGCATGCAATGACCGCACGCGCGGCGGCGTTAGCGCAGCGCGGCGGCGAAGTCGTCGAGCTGCGTGATGCAGGTGTTCCAGCCCTCGAAAAAGCCGAGCGCTTCGTGGCGCTCGCGCGTCGCGGCGTCGGGATGCATCACGCGCGCCTCGTAGCGGCTGCCCGCGTCGTCGTCGGCCATCGTGACGATCGCCGTGAAGCCCAGCCACGGCGTCTGCGGCCGCCAGCCGCCCGCGAGCATCGACGTGAACGCGATGCGCGATTCCGGCACGATGTCGAGAAAACAGCCGGGGTTGTCGCTCGTGCCGCCGTCGGGGCCGCGCATGAACGTATGGAAAGCGCCGCCCGGCCGCAGGTCGAACGCGCGTACCTCGGTGGTCCAAGGCTTCGGGCACCACCATTCCTTCAACAGTTCCGGGTCGGTCCATGCGCGCCACAGCGCGTGGCGCGGCGCGCGCAACGTGCGCGTGATCACGAGATCGTGGGCTTCAGCGGGTTCGACGTGGCTGGCTGACATCTTGCTCCTCCTGGTGACGGCGTTCGACGAATTCGACGAGACGATCGGATCGCGCTTCCCACTGCGCGCGCTGCGCGGCGAGCCATGCCTCGGCCTCGGTCAGCCGGCTGCCGACCAGCGCGCAGGTGCGCGAGCGGCCGGTTTTCCGGGTCTTGACGAGGCCGCTGCGCTCGAGCACGGCGACATGCTTCATGAACGACGGCAGCGCCATGTCGAACGGCGCGGCCAGCGCGGAGACGGTCTGCTCGCCGTGGCCGAGCGCGCTGACGATCGCGCAGCGCGTCGGATCAGCGAGCGCCTGGAACACGTCGTTGATGCGGGGATGAAGGTTATCCATTCGGCTAAGTGTAGGTGATGTTGCCAGCGCTGCAACGACAATTTTCGTCGCGTACGATGATGGGGCGGTAACACGCGCCGACCGGCCACGGGGTTACCGGACGCCCGTCGCGGGACGTCGTGGCGCACGGCTCGACACCCAGCCGGCGTTGGTTACGATCCCGCCGGTGCCGAACCGACGCGTGCGGCCCATCGGACTCCTTGACTACCTGACTACCGGAGATGGCATGACCGAACCTGTTACCGTCCGTCGCGTCGGCGCGAGCGAAGCGATGGCCTGTGTCGATGCGCTGGCCGACGTGCTGATCGATTGCGTCGAAGGCGGCGCGTCCGTCAGCTTCATGTTGCCGATCGAGCGGCCGACCGCGGTCGCGTTCTGGACACACGTGGCCGAGGGCGTCGCGAACGACGAACGCATCCTGCTCGTCGCCGAGGATGCGTCCGGCCGGATCGTCGGCACCGTGCAGGTCGTGACGGCGCTGCCCGAGAACCAGCCGCATCGCGCGGATATCGCGAAGATGCTCGTGTCGCGGCACGCGCGCCGGCAGGGCGTCGCCGCGCGCCTGATGGCGGCGGCCGACGCGGCCGCACGCGACGCCGGCAAGACCGTGCTGGTGCTCGACACGGTGACGGGCGGCGACGCCGAGCGGCTGTACGAACGGGCTGGCTGGCAGCGCGTCGGCGTCGTGCCGAACTTTGCGCTGATGCCCGACGGCGCGCTGTGCGCGACGACGTTCTTTCACAAGCAGTTGGTGTAATGGCGTCCGTCATGCACCCGGTCGCCCCGGCGCTTGTGTTCTTCACGCTCGCGGCGGGTGACTGAAAATCCGGGCCGGAAGCGTCGCCGGTCCCATATATATTCACGCCAGAAGACTTCAACGAAACGCCACGGAACCGCCGCCTCGATGAAACGCGCCCATGTCGCTTTCGCCGTCACGGGCCTCCTCGTCGCGCTGCCGCTTGCCGCGTATGCGCTCGTCAAGCCGCTGCGCGTCGTCGCGCCCGCGCTGATTCCCGGCGTGTCGTGCCCGAGCGCCGACATCTGCACGGACGATGTCGCGAAGCTCGGCGATGCACGGCGGCTCTATCGCGACGGCTACGCGCGCGCGGCGGCGGCCGTCGGCGCGTTCCGGGCTTCACCGCGCGTCGTGTTCTGCTCGACGCGCGCGTGCGCCGATGCGTTCGGCCTCGGCTCGCGCGCGGCGCTGACGCTCGGGGATTTCGGCGTGATCGTGGCCCCGCGCGGCTGGCAGACCTACTTTCTCGCGCACGAGCTGATTCATCACCGGCAGGCGGAAGTGCTCGGCAACGTCGCGGTCGTGACCAAGCCGCGCTGGCTGATCGAAGGGATGGCGTATTCGCTCAGCGACGATCCGCGCCATCCGCTCGCGCAACCGTTCGAGTCGTGGCGCACGCAGTTTGCCGCGTGGAATGCGGCGCGCGGCGCGCAGCCGCTGTGGGATGCCGCGAGGGCAGTCCAATAGCGCGCGACGGCGATGCGGTCGCGCGGGAATGGCGACGTGCCGCTACGCCGGCACGGCCGGATCGTCCGGCTGTCCCACGAGCGTGCGGCGCGCCGCATCGAGAATCTCGTCGGCGAATGCGGGATCGGTGCCGGCAACCGCCCGTGACAGCACCAGCGCGCCGACCATCTGGCTGAGGACGGCGATCGCGTCGCCGCGCGCGTCCGCCGCGGCCGAGCCTTCCATGGCGAGCATGCGTTCCAGCCGGTCGAGATACGCGGCGACGCCGCGCGTGTAGCAGGCACGCGCCGCGTCGGTCAGCCGCGGCGCATCGCCGGCGAAGCCCGACAGCGGGCAGCCGCCCTCGACGTTGTCGCGATGCGCGCCCGACAGGTACGCGGTCACCTGTTTCGCGACGCTGCCCGCGTTCGGCGAATCCGCGCGATCCTGCATGGCCTTGTCCACCACGGCGGCGACCAGCGCGTCCTTCGACTTGAAATGGTTGTAGAAGCCGCCCTGCGTGAAGCCGGCCTCCTTCATCAATTCCGTCAGCCCGACGGCGTCGACGCCGCGCACGCGGAACAGCCGCTCGGCGGCCGCGACGATCGCGTTGCGGTTGTCGGCGGCCTGTTGTCTCGAGACGCCCATCGATCCCTCCTTCTTTCCGGCAATTGCCACGATTGAAAAACACAATGGCGATCGACATTGACGTGCTGACCTCGCGCTGGCACCATGCGTCGCAAGACGATGGTGATCGACATTGAGATTCGAGTGTAGCCGACTTCGCGGACGAAGCGAAGCAATCGGCGCAGCGTGGATCGATGTCGGTCGGCGTCCAGGGTGCGGCGAGGCCAGGGCGGCGGGACGGCCCGGCTGGCGCACGGGCGGTGCAACGGTTCGGTACGCGATGGCGGCGTGGTTTTTCACCGGATTCCGGGCGTGCGACGAACCGGCGCGCGCGGGATCGAATCTCCGAAAGGAAGGGTCATGAAGATCGAAGGGGCAGTCGTTTTCATCACGGGCGCGAATCGCGGGCTTGGCCTCGAGTTCGCGAAGCAGGCGCTCGAGCGGGGCGCGCGCAAGGTTTATGCGGGCGCACGCGATCCGGCCAGCGTGACGCTGCCGGGCGTGGTGCCCGTGAAGCTCGACGTGACCGATCCGGCGGCGGTCGCCGCGGCGGCCGAGGCGGCGCGCGACGTCACGCTGCTGATCAACAACGCCGGCATCGCGCGGCTCGGCAGCCTGACGGACGACGGCGCGGTCGATGCATTGCGCGCTCACCTGGAGACCAACGTGTTCGGGATGCTGGCGATGTCGCGCGCGTTCGCGGGCACGCTTGCGGCCCACGGCGGCGGCGCGATCCTGAACATCCTGTCGGTCGCGAGCTGGGTGAACCGGCCGATCCTGTCGGGCTACGGCGTATCGAAATCGGCCGCATGGGCGCTGACCAACGGGCTGCGCCATTCGCTGCGCGAGCAGCGCACGCAGGTGGTCGGGCTGCATGCCGGCTTCATCGACACCGACCTGACGGCCGGCCTCGACGTGCCGAAAGCGACGCCGTCCGACGTCGTGCGCCAGGCGTACGACGCCATCGAGGCAGGGGCGGAGGAAGTGTCGACCGACGAGTTCACGCGGCAGGTGAAGGCCACGCTGTCGTCGGGCGTCTATCTGGAAGAACCGGCGCCGCGTTGACGCCGCCGGCAGGCGAACCCGCCGCCCGCGCCGTGCGCGGGGCGGCGGCGGATCGACCCGTCAGACCGTCGTGTCGATGATGCCCGGGATCTTCACGTCCGGGTTCACGTCCGCGTCGTAGTCGACGCCGGCGATCTCGAAGCCGAACAGGCGCAGGAACTCGGTCTTGTAGCCCGCGAAGTCGGTCATCTCGTACAGGTTCTCGTTCGTCACCTTGTCCCACATCGCGACGACCTTCGCCTGCACCTGCGGATCGAGTTCCTTGTAGTCCGCGCGCAGGCGGCCTTCGGCGTCGACGTGCGGCGTCGCGCCGTACAGGCTGTCCTTCAGGAGCCCGTACACCTGCTCGATGCAGCCTTCGTGCGTGCCGGTTTCCTTCATCACCTTGAACAGCAGCGACAGGTACAGCGGCATCATCGGGATCGCCGAGCTGGCCTGCGTGACGACGGCCTTCAGCACCGACACGCGGGCATCGCCGCCGTGCGCGGCCAGCTTGTCGCGGATCGACAGCACCTTCTTGTCGAGGTCCTTCTTCGCTTCGCCGATCGAGCCGTTCCAGTAGATGTCGTGCGTGATCTGCTCGCCGAGGTAGGTGAACGCGGTGGTCTTCGCGCCGTCGGCCAGCACGCCGGCTTCGGCCAGCGCGTCGATCCACATCTGCCAGTCCTCGCCGCCCATCACCGCGACGGTGCCGTCGATCTCTTCCTGCGTCGCCGGCTCGAGCGACACTTCGCGGATCACTTCCTTGTCGGTGTCGAGGCCGCGGAACGTGACGGCCTTGCCGACCGGCTTGAGCGTCGAGCTGATGGTTTCGCCCGTCTTCGGGTGCGTGCGGCGCGGTGCCGCGAGGCTGTAGACGACCAGGTCGACCTTGCCGAGATCCTGCTTGATGGTGTCGATCGTGACCTGCTTGACCTTGTCGGAGAATGCGTCGCCGTTGATGCTGCGCGCATACAGCCCCTTTTCGGCGGCGAATTTCTCGAACGCGGCGCTGTTGTACCAGCCGGCGGTGCCGGGCTTCGTTTCGCTGCCGGCGCGTTCGAAGAACACGCCGAGCGTGTCCGCGTCCGAGCCGAACGCGGCCGAGATCCGGGCGGCGAGGCCGTAGCCGGTCGACGCGCCGATCACGAGCACCTTTTTCGGGCCGTTGGCGATCGGGCCGTGCGAAGTCACGTAATCGATCTGTTCCTTGACGTTGGCTTCGCAGCCGACCGGATGAGTCGTCACGCAGATGAAGCCACGCACGCGCGGTTTGATGATCATGGGAGAACCTCTAGTCAGAAAGGCGGGGACGGCCTGAAATCGGAAAAATCCCGCGCATTGTAAAGGAAGCGGCCGATCGCGGGCGGCCGCGGCCGGCAGGCGCCGGATCGCCCGGTTATTTCTCTCTTGACAGAAATAACTGAAAAAACTAAATTCCCCACCATGGAACTCACACCGATTGCCGAACGATTCATTCTCCACTGGGGCGAAATGGGCTCGCGGTGGGGTGTCAACCGTACTGTCTCGCAGATTCACGCGCTGCTCTACCTGGCCGGACGGCCGGTTGCGGCCGACGAGATCGCCGAGACGCTCAACGTCGCACGCTCCAACGTCAGCACGAGCCTGAAGGAGCTGCAGGCGTGGCGGCTCGCGAAGGTCGTGCACGTGCTGGGCGATCGCCGCGACCACTTCGAGACGTCGACCGACATCTGGGAGTTGTTCAAGCTGATCGTCGAAGGGCGGCGGCAACGCGAGATCGAGCCGACGCTCACGGTGCTGCGCGATTGCCTGACGAATCCGGAGATCGCGAACGAGAGCCGCGAGACCGAACAGCGCATTCGCGACACGCTGCAGTTCGTCGAGACGCTCACGACCTGGTCCGACGAAATGCTGCGGCTCAAGCCCGATACGCTGATGAAGGCGCTCGGCATCGGCGCGAAGATCAGCCAGACGGTCAGGCGCAAGCCGTCGAAGTAAGCGGTAACGGCAGAGCGGGCACGCAGCCCGCTTTTTTGGAGACTTTTATTTCTGTCCGTACAGAAATAACTGTAAATAGAGGACGAGCATGAACGCAGCCTTGCCATTGAATTGCCCGCCCGATCGCACCGGCGCGCGCGGCATGACCGTGCTCGTCTGCGGCGCGAACGGTTTCATCGGGCAGGCGCTGTGCGCGCGGCTCGAAGCCGGCGGGTATCGCGTGCTGCGCGGCGTGCGCCGCGCGGCCGGCCCGCACGACGTCGCGATCGACTTCGCGCAGGACGTCGATTTTCGAGCGTGGCTCACGCCGCTGAAGGGCGTCGACGTGGTGATCAACGCGGTCGGCATGCTGGCCGATCGACGCGGCGCGACGCTCGACGCCGTGCATCGCGCCGCGCCGTGTGCGCTTTTTACCGCGTGCTGCCTTGCCGGCGTGCGGCGTGTGATCCAGATTTCGGCGCTCGGAGTCGAGCGCGGCGATACGCGGTACTTCGCGAGCAAGCAGGCGGCCGACCGTTTCCTGCAGACGCTGCCGATCGACTTCCGCATCGTGCGGCCAGCGCTCGTCTACGGGGCGGCCGGCGCGTCCGCGCGGTTCTTCCGGATGCTCGCGAGCCTGCCCGTGCATGTACTGCCGGCGGGCGGCCGTCAGCGGTTGCGGCCGGTGCACGTCGACGATCTCGCCGAAGTCGTGGCGCGGCTCGTCGCGCAAACGGGCGATTCGCAGGCGGCGGGCAGCCGGGTGATCGACGTGGTCGGCAGCGACGAGGTCGAGTACCGCGAGATGCTGGCCGGCTACCGTGCCGCGCTGGGATTTCCGCCGGCGGCCCGCGTGACGCTGCCGGGCCCGCTGGTCGGCGCGGCGGCCGCACTGCTCGGCACGCTGCCGGGGGCGATGCTGACGCGCGACACATGGACGATGCTGCGCGGCGGCAACACCGGCGATCCGGCGGCTGTCACGGCCGTGCTGGGCCGCCCGCCGCGCGGCCTCGGCGGCTTCATCGGCGCGGAAGCCGGCGCATTGCGCCGCGACGCGCTCGCGATGTGGCGGCGCCCGTTGCTGCTGGGGGGGGTCGCGATCGTGTGGATCTGGACGGCGATCGCGAGCGCCTTCATCCATCCGCTGCACGCGAGCCTCGCGCTGCTGGCGCCTGCGCACCTGACGGGCCTGCCCGCGCGGATCGCGCTTTACGCGGCCAGCGCGCTGGACTTCGCGTTCGGCATCGCGACCGTCGTCGCGCCGTCGCGGCGCCTGTGGGCCGCGCAGGCGGCGCTGATCATCGCGTACTCGGCGGTCATCGCGGTCACGATGCCGGGCCTGCTGGCCGAACCGTTCGGCCCCGTGCTCAAGAACGTGCCGATTCTCGCCATCCTGTCGATCCTCTATTCAGAAGAAGAACACGCATGAACACCTATCTCGTCATCAAGGCGCTTCACATCCTGTCTTCGGTGCTGCTGGTCGGCACGGGGTTCGGCACCGCGTTCTACCTGTTCTTCGCGAACCGCACGCGGTCGGTGCCCGCGATCGCGGCCGTGTCGCGGCTCGTGGTGCGCGCGGACTGGTGGTTCACGACGCCGGCCGTGATCTTCCAGCCGGCGTCCGGGCTGTGGCTCGCGCATACGGCCGGCTGGCCGTGGCATACGCCGTGGCTGCTCGCATCGATCGTGCTGTACACGGTCGCCGGCGCGTGCTGGCTGCCGGTCGTGTGGCTGCAGCTCGAACTTGCATCGATGGCGAAGCTCGCGCACGCGAACGGCGACGCCGCGTTGCCGGAGCGCTACTGGCGCTATGCGAAGCGCTGGGAACTGCTCGGCTATCCGGCGTTCTTCGCGATGCTGACCGTGTATTTCCTGATGGTGGTCAAGCCGATGTGAGCCCGCCGCCGTCGCGCGGGAGCGGCGGTATACGCGGGAAAGCAGTCGGTCGATCGGTTCACGATGCTTGCGATAACAAGAAGGAGTGCAACGCATGGAATCAAGTGAATGGGTTCTCCACTTCGATAAGCGATGTCCGCTTACCCCGCGCCGCGTCGCTGTGAACGTGATGTACGCCGCCGCGATCGCGCATCTGCTCGTCGGCGTGGCGATTCCGTGGATTGCCGGCGCGCCATGGCTCGACGCCTATCACCGCGGCATCGAGCGGCATTTCTGGTCGACAGCGGTGCCTCAAGCCGCGCGCGCCCAGCAGATCTGGTGGCTGTCGCTGCTCGGCGCGACGGTGCAGTGCGCCGCGGTCTGGATGCTCGCGCTCGTCCATCTCGGCAACCGGTTGCGGAAGCGGGAAGTATGGGGCTGGCTGCTGGCCGGCCTGTTGATCTGGGCGCCGCAGGACATGCTGTTGTCGTGGCAGG
>NZ_JBYQCG010000107.1:0-26436 GCF_057837105.1 Burkholderia sp. APQ4-4ca
AACGTGCTGAACGCGTCGGTCACGCCGCCGTTCCAGCTCGACGACGACAACCTGTCGGAAACGACGCGCCTCACGCACCGCGTGCTCGACCTGCGCCGCCCGCAGATGCAGCACAACCTGCGCCTGCGCTACCGCGTCGCGATCGAGGCGCGCAAGTATCTCGACGAGCAGGGCTTCATCGACATCGAAACGCCGATGCTGACGAAGAGCACGCCGGAAGGCGCGCGCGACTACCTCGTGCCGTCGCGCGTGAACGCGGGCCAGTTCTTCGCGCTGCCGCAGTCGCCGCAGTTGTTCAAGCAGCTGCTGATGGTCGCGAACTTCGACCGTTACTACCAGATCACCAAGTGCTTCCGCGACGAGGATCTGCGCGCCGACCGTCAGCCGGAATTCACGCAGATCGACTGCGAAACGTCGTTCCTCGGCGAGCAGGAAATCCGCGACCTGTTCGAAGACATGATCCGTCACATCTTCAAGACGACGATCGACGTCGAACTCGACGCGACGTTCCCGGTGATGCCGTATTCGGAAGCGATGGCGCGTTTCGGCTCCGACAAGCCGGACCTGCGCGTGCAGCTCGAATTCACCGAGCTGACCGACGCGATGAAGGACGTCGACTTCAAGGTGTTCAGCACGCCGGCCAACGCGAAGGACGGCCGGGTCGCGGCGCTGCGCGTGCCGAAGGGCGGCGAGCTGTCGCGCGGCGACATCGACGGCTACACGGAATTCGTGCGCATCTACGGCGCGAAGGGCCTCGCCTGGATCAAGGTCAACGAGAAGGCGAAGGGCCGCGACGGCCTGCAGAGCCCGATCGTCAAGAACCTGCACGACGCATCGATCGCGGCGATCCTCGAGCGCACCGGCGCTGAAGACGGCGACATCATCTTCTTCGCGGCCGATCGCGCGAAGGTCGTCAACGACAGCCTCGGCGCGCTGCGCCTGAAGATCGGCCATTCGGAATTCGGCAAGGCGAACGGCCTCGTCCAGGCCGGCTGGAAGCCGCTGTGGGTCGTCGACTTCCCGATGTTCGAATACGACGACGAAGACGCGCGCTACGTCGCCGCGCACCATCCGTTCACGAGCCCGAAGGACGAGCACCTCGAGTATCTCGAGACCGACCCGGGCCGCTGCCTCGCGAAGGCGTACGACATGGTGCTGAACGGCTGGGAAATCGGCGGTGGCTCGGTGCGTATCCACCGCGAGGAAGTGCAGAGCAAGGTGTTCCGCGCGCTGAAGATCGGCGCGGAAGAGGCGCAACTGAAGTTCGGCTTCCTGCTGGACGCGCTGCAGTACGGCGCGCCGCCGCATGGCGGTATCGCATTCGGTCTCGACCGCATCGTCACGATGATGGCCGGCGCCGATTCGATCCGCGACGTGATCGCGTTCCCGAAGACGCAGCGTGCGCAGGATCTGCTCACGCAGGCGCCGAGCCCGGTCGACGAGCGTCAGCTGCGCGAGCTGCACATCCGTCTGCGTCAGCCGGAACAGCCGAAGGCGTAACGCTTGTCAAAGATCGTGTGTGTGGTGACGCGCGCACGATGCCCAACGAAGAAGGCGCCGTCGTGCGCCTTTTTCACTTTTTGCGGTACAGTCGCAGCACTTGCCGCACGTTCGGGCACAGCCCCGCGCACGGCCCTGTGCCGCATGAAACAAAGATGACGAAGCCGCCGAAAATTCCCGAATCCGTTCTCGTCGTGATCTACACGCCCGATCTCGATGTGCTCGTGATCAAGCGTGCCGACCAGCCCGATTTCTGGCAGTCGGTCACCGGCTCGAAGGACACGCTCGACGAGCCGCTCGCGCTCACCGCCGCGCGCGAGGTGGCCGAGGAAACCGGCATCGCGGTCGGCACGCCGGCCGTGCCGGCCACCGCGCTCGTCGACTGGCATCACCGGATCGAATACACGATCTATCCGCAATACCTGCACCGCTATGCATCGGGCGTCACGCGCAACGTCGAGCACTGGTTCGGCCTGTGCGTGCCGCATCGCGTCGACGTGACGCTGTCGCCGCGCGAGCACGTGGACCATGCGTGGCTGCCGTTCCGCGAGGCGGCCGCGCGCTGCTTCTCGCCGTCGAACGCCGAGGCGATCCTGCAATTGCCCGTGCGCGCGGCTCTCGCGCGTGCGCCGCACGGCTCGTCCGCATGAATGCGGAGACCCGCAAGCGCTTCGCGCAATTGCGGCAGATGTTCCTGCAGGAGCGCGGCTCCGCGTCGCGGCTCGCATTTACGGCCGGCAACACCGTGCGGCTGTGCGAAACCGGCGGCGAATTCTTCCATGCGTTGATCGAACGGATCGACGCCGCCCGCGAGCAGGTGATGCTCGAAACCTACATCTTCTGCGACGATGCGGCCGGCCGTCCGGTATCGGACGCGCTGATCCGCGCGGCGCAGCGCGGCGTGCGCGTGCGCGTGATCACCGACGGCATCGGCACCGCGCGCCTGCCGCTGTTCGACACATGGGCCGAGGCCGGCGTCGAGCACTGCATCTACAACCGCTTCCTGTTCGGCCGCTTCGGCTTCTCGCGCACGCACCGCAAGCTCGCGGTGATCGATCATGCGGCCGCGTTCTGCGGCGGCATCAACATCGTCGACGACTACACGCAGGGCAGCGCGACGCTGCCGTTCCCGCGCTGGGATTTCGCGGTCGAGATGGCCGGGCCCGCGGTGTCCGACGTGCGCGCCGCGTTCGAGCTGCAGTGGCACCGGATCCGGTTCGGCCACAAGCCGTATGCGCAGTATGCGGCCGGGCTGCATGGCGGCGAAGCGTTCCCGGACATGTTCCGGCGCTGGATGCGCAGCCACCGATGGATCAAGGCCGGCGCGCTGCGGGTCGTGACCGAGCCGAGCGTCGCGTTCGTCGCGCGCGACAACGTCGTGAACCGCCGTGCGATCGAGAAGGCCTATCTCGCGGCGATCGGCCAGGCGCACCAGCGGATCCTGCTCGCGAATCCATACTTCATGCCGGGCCGCAAGCTGCGCCGCGCGCTGACGGGCGCGGCCCGCCGCGGCGTGGACGTGCAGGTGCTGATCGGCCGCAAGGAGTTCACGGCGCTCGATACGGCCGTGCCGTTCCTGTATCACTCGCTGCTGCGCGCGGGCGTGCGCGTCGCCGAATACGACAAGACGATCCTGCACGGCAAGGTCGCCGTGATCGACGACAACTGGGCGACGGTCGGCTCGTCGAATCTGGACGCGCTGAGCCTGATGCTGAACAATGAAGCGAACGTCGTGCTGGTGCGCTACGATGCTGTGACGAACCAGTTGCGCGACGCGATCGCCACCGCGTTCGCCGAAGGCCGGGAGATCGACGCCGCGCACTACGCCGCGCGCCCGCGCGTCGAGCGGCTGCTGAACTGGCTGGCGTACAACACGTACCGCCTCGTGATGAAGGCGCTAACGGTCGGCGGTTACGACTGACGCAGACTAAGTATTCGCTTCAAAAAATCTGTCCGCACGTTCGTGCGGAAAAGCCGCTCCGGTCCCGCCGGAATCGCGCAAAATAGCGGCTCGGTTAGACACCGGTTTCTAATAATTTCCTTGTTTCGCGAGCGGCCGCACTCAATAATAGTACGGCCGTTCGATTTTATTCGAACCCCCGAACGGTTACAGAAATAGCTATGCGAAAAGGCGAACAGACGCGTGCCGCGATACTCGAAGCTGCTTTGGACCTCGCCAGCCGTGACGGGCTGGAGGGGCTGACGATCGGCCTGCTGGCCGAGCGCATGCAGATGAGCAAGAGCGGCGTGTTCGCGCACTTCGGATCGCGCGAGGACTTGCAGGTCGAGGTCGTGCGCGAGTATCACCATCGTTTCGAGAACGAGGTGTTCTTTCCGAGCCTGCGCGAGTCGCGCGGTCTGCCGCGTCTTCGGGCGATGCTGGCGCGCTGGATCGAGAAGCGCATCCAGGAGGTGACGACCGGGTGCATCTACATCAGCGGCGCAGTGGAGTACGACGACCGGCCGGACAGCCCCGTGCGCGAGCAGTTGATCGCGAGCGTGACCGCCTGGCGTGCCGCGTTGCTGCGCGCCATTTCGCAGGCGATGGAAGAAGGGCATCTGCGCGCGGATACGGATCCGGAACTGATGCTCTTCGAGTTGTACAGCTTCACGCTCGGCCTGCATCACGACGCACGCTTCCTGCATTCGCCGGACGCCGTGCGCCTCACGTGGGCCGCGCTGGAAAAGACGATTGTTTCGTATCAGAGCGAGAGCCGTTAGCGGCGCGTGACCCGCCCGCCAGGAGCTCGAGCCGTTGCCCACCTTTGGAGAGAGTCATGGGACAGTACGCCGCGCCGCTGCGCGACATGCAATTCGTGTTGCACGAGCTTCTGAACGTCGAAGCCGAAGTCAAGCAAATGCCCAAGCATGCGGACCTCGACGCCGACACGATCAACCAGGTCCTCGAGGAAGCGGGCAAGTTCTGCTCCGAGGTACTGTTCCCGCTGAACCAGGTCGGCGACCGCGAAGGCTGCACGTATGAAGGCGACGGCGTCGTGAAGACCCCGACCGGCTTCAAGGAAGCGTATCGGCAGTACGTCGAGGCCGGCTGGCCGGCGCTCGGCTGCGATCCCGACTACGGCGGCCAGGGCCTGCCCGCGTTCGTGAACAACGCGCTCTACGAAATGCTGAACTCGGCGAACCAGGCATGGACGATGTATCCGGGCCTGTCGCACGGCGCATACGAATGCCTGCACGCGCACGGCGCGCCGGAACTGCAGCAGCAATACCTGCCGAAGCTCGTGTCGGGCGAATGGACGGGCACGATGTGCCTGACCGAGCCGCACTGCGGCACCGACCTCGGCATCCTGCGCACCAAGGCCGAACCGAACGGCGACGGCTCGTACTCGATCAGCGGCACGAAGATCTTCATCTCGAGCGGCGAGCACGACATGTCGAAGAACATCGTCCACCTCGTGCTCGCGCGCCTGCCGGACGCGCCGCAAGGCACGAAGGGGATCTCGCTGTTCATCGTGCCGAAGTTCGTTCCGGACGCGTCGGGCGAGCCGGGCGAACGCAACGGCATCAAGTGCGGGTCGATCGAACACAAGATGGGCATCCACGGCAACTCGACCTGCGTGATGAACCTCGACGGCGCGAAGGGCTGGATGGTCGGCGAGCCGAACAAGGGCTTGAACGCGATGTTCGTGATGATGAATGCCGCGCGCCTCGGCGTCGGCATGCAGGGCCTCGGCCTCACGGAAGTCGCTTACCAGAACTCGCTGACGTACGCGAAGGAACGCCTGCAGATGCGTTCGCTGACGGGCCCGAAGGCGCCGGACAAGCCGGCCGACCCGATCATCGTGCACCCGGACGTGCGCCGCATGCTGCTCACGCAGAAGGCTTACGCGGAAGGCGCGCGTGCATTCACGTACTGGTCCGCGCTGCAGATCGACAAGGAACTGTCGCACGCCGACGAAGCCGTGCGCAAGGAAGCGGCCGATCTCGTCGCGCTGCTCACGCCGATCATCAAGGCGTTCCTGACCGACAACGCGTTCGAGTGCACGAACCACGCGATGCAGATCTACGGCGGCCACGGCTTCATCTCCGAGTGGGGCATGGAGCAGTACGTGCGCGACGCGCGGATCAACATGATCTACGAAGGCACGAACTCGATCCAGTCGCTGGACCTGCTGGGCCGCAAGGTGCTCGGCGACATGGGCGCGAAGCTGAAGAAGTTCGGCAAGCTCGTCACCGAATTCGCGGAAGCCGAAGGCGTGAAGCCGGAGATGGCCGAGTTCATCAACCCGCTCGCCGACATCGGTGAAAAGGTGCAGAAGCTGACGATGGAAATCGGCATGAAGGCGATGCAGAACCCGGACGAAGTCGGCGCGGCCGCCGTGCCGTACCTGCGCACCGTCGGCCACCTGGTGTTCTCGTACTTCTGGGCGCGCATGGCGCGCCTCGCCCTCGACAAGGAAGCGTCGGGCGATCCGTTCTACAAGTCGAAGCTCGCCACCGCCCGCTTCTACTTCGCGCGCCTGCTGCCCGAAACGGCGTCGACGATCCGCGCCGCGCGCGCCGGTTCGAAGACGCTGATGGAAGTCGACGAATCGCTGTTCTGACGCGAGTCCGGGCGGTGCGCGCCGCGTGCCGCACCGCCCGAACGCAACGGTTCCTGGTACTCACTTCGCCGTGCAGCCCTCACATCTCGCGCTGCACGACACTATCCGGAGACATCCCGTGAGCAATTTCCTGATTCGCAAGGTCGCCGTGCTGGGCGCCGGCGTGATGGGCGCGCAGATCGCCGCGCACCTCGTCAACGCGCGCGTGCCGGTGCTGCTGTTCGACCTGCCGGCCAAGGAAGGCCCGAAAAACGCGATCGCGCTGAAGGCGATCGAGAACCTGAAGAAGCTGTCGCCCGCGCCGTTCGGCGTGAAGGACGACGCCAAGTACCTCGAAGCGGCGAACTACGAAGACGACATCGCGAAGCTCGCCGAGTGCGACGTCGTGATCGAGGCGATCGCCGAGCGGATGGACTGGAAGCACGACCTGTACAAGAAGGTCGCGCCGCACATCGCGCCGAATGCGATCTTCGCGACCAACACGTCGGGCCTGTCGATCACGAAGCTGTCCGAAGGTTTCTCGGACGAGCTGAAGGCGCGCTTCTGCGGCGTGCACTTCTTCAACCCGCCGCGCTACATGCACCTCGTCGAGCTGATTCCGACCGCGCATACGCGTGCCGAGATCCTCGACCAGCTCGAAACCTTCCTGACGAGCGTCGTCGGCAAGGGCGTCGTGCGCGCGAAGGACACGCCGAACTTCATCGCGAACCGCGTCGGCATCTTCTCGATCCTCGCGGTGATCACCGAGGCCGCGAAGTTCGGCCTGCGCTTCGACGAAGTCGACGACCTGACGGGCAGCCGCCTCGGCCGCGCGAAGTCGGCGACGTTCCGCACCGCGGACGTGGTCGGCCTCGACACGATGGCGCACGTGATCAAGACGATGCAGGACAACCTCGCCGACGATCCGTTCTTCCCGGTCTACCAGACGCCCGCCGTGCTCGCCGAACTGGTGAAGCAGGGCGCGCTCGGCCAGAAGACGGGCGCCGGGTTCTACAAGAAGGAAGGCAAGGCGATCAAGGTGCTCGACGCGAAGACGGGCAGCTACGTCGATTCGGGCGCGAAGGCGGACGAAACGGTCGGCCGCATCCTGAAGCGCCCGCCGGCGGAGCGCCTGAAGCTGTTGCGCGAGACGGATCATCCGCACGCGCAGTTCCTGTGGTCGATCTTCCGCGACGTGTTCCACTACATTGGCGTGCATCTCGAGTCGATCGCCGACAACGCGCGCGACGTCGACCTCGCGATCCGCTGGGGCTTCGGCTGGAACGAAGGCCCGTTCGAAGGCTGGCAGGCCGCCGGCTGGAAGCAGGTCGCCGAGTGGGTGCAGGAAGACATCGCGGCCGGCAAGGCGCTCGCGAACGTGCCGCTGCCGTCGTGGGTGCTCGAAGGCCCGGTCGCCGAGAAGGGCGGCGTGCACACGGCCGAAGGCTCGTGGGCGCCGGCATCGAAGCGCTTCGTGCCGCGTTCGGACCTGGCCGTATACCGCAAGCAGGTGTTCCGCGCGCCGCTGCTGGGCGAAGCCGGCGCCGATCCGAAGACGTACGGCAAGACGCTGTTCGAGACCGACGCGGTGCGCGCGTGGGCCGACGATCGTGCCGGTGAAGACGACGTCGTGATCGTGTCGTTCAAGTCGAAGATGAACACGATCGGACCGAGCGTGATCGACGGCCTCGTGCAGGCGATCGAACTCGCGGAGAAGGACTACAAGGGCGTGGTGATCTGGCAGCCGACGTCGCTGAAGCTCGGCACGCCGGGCGGCCCGTTCTCGGCCGGCGCGAACCTCGAGGAGGCGATGCCCGCGTTCATGATGGGCGGCGCGAAGGGCATCGAGCCGTTCGTGAAGAAGTTCCAGGAAGGCATGCTGCGCGTGAAGTACGCGAACGTGCCGGTCGTCGCGGCCGTGTCGGGCATCGCGCTCGGCGGCGGGTGCGAACTGATGCTGCACAGCGCGAAGCGCGTCGTGCACGTCGAGAGCTACATCGGTCTCGTCGAAGTGGGCGTCGGCCTCGTGCCGGCCGGCGGCGGCCTGAAGGAAGCGGCGCTGCGCGCCGCGGACGCCGCGACGGCCGCGAACGCGACCACCGACATCCTGAAGTTCGTCACGAAGTCGTTCGAGAACGCGGCGATGGCGAAGGTGTCGGCGTCCGCGCACGACGCCCGTGCGATGGGCTACGTGAAGCCGTCCGACACGATCGTCTTCAACGTGTTCGAACTGCTCGACACCGCGAAGAAGGAAGCGCGTGCGCTGGCCGATACCGGCTATCGCGCACCGCTGCGCGCGAAGGACGTGCCGGTCGCCGGCCGTTCGGCGATCGCGACGATCAAGGCATCGCTCGTCAACATGCGCGACGGCCGTTTCATCAGCGACCACGACTACCTGATCGCGAGCCGCATCGCCGAAGCCGTGTGCGGCGGCGACGTCGAGGCCGGCAGCCTCGTCGACGAGCAATGGCTGCTCGCGCTGGAGCGCCGCGCGTTCGTCGAGCTGCTCGGCACGCAGAAGACACAGGAACGGATCATGGGCATGTTGCAGACCGGCAAGCCGGTGCGTAACTGAGCGAGCAGACAAGGAGTCTGAAATGAGCAAACAACTGCAAGACGCATACATCGTCGCCGCCAGCCGCACCCCGATCGGCAAGGCCCCGCGCGGTGTCTTCAAGAACACGCGCCCCGACGAGCTGCTGGTTCACGCGATCAAGTCGGCGGTCGCGCAGGTGCCCGGCCTCGACACGAAGGTGATCGAGGACGCGATCATCGGCTGCGCGATTCCGGAAGCCGAGCAGGGCCTGAACGTCGCGCGCATGGGCGCGCTGCTCGCGGGCCTGCCGCAGACGGTCGGCGGCGTGACGGTCAACCGCTTCTGCGCATCGGGTATCACCGCGCTCGCGATGGCGGCCGACCGCATTCGCGTCGGCGAATCGGACGCGATCTTCGCGGGCGGCTGCGAATCGATGAGCATGGTGCCGATGATGGGCAACAAGCCGTCGATGTCGCCGCACATCTTCGATCGCAGCGAAGACTTCGGCATCGCGTACGGGATGGGCCTGACGGCCGAGCGCGTCGCCGAGCAGTGGAAGGTGAGCCGCGACGACCAGGACGCGTTCTCGGTCGAATCGCACCGCAAGGCGCTCGCCGCGCAGCAGGCCGGCGAGTTCGGCGACGAAATCGCCGCGTACACGATCACCGAGCGCTTCCCGAACCTGACGACCGGCGAAGTCGACGTGAAGACGCGCGAGATCAAGCTCGACGAAGGTCCGCGCGCGGATACGTCGCTCGAAGGCCTCGCGAAGCTGCGCACGGTGTTCGCGAACAAGGGCTCGGTCACGGCCGGCAACAGCTCGCAGACGTCGGACGGCGCGGGCGCGCTGCTCGTCGTGTCGGAGAAGGTGCTGAAGGAATTCAACCTGACGCCGCTCGCGCGCTTCGTGAGCTTCGCGGTGCGCGGCGTGCCGCCGGAAATCATGGGGATCGGCCCGAAGGAAGCGATTCCGGCCGCGCTGAAGGCCGCCGGCCTGAAGCAGGACGATCTCGACTGGATCGAGCTGAACGAGGCGTTCGCCGCGCAATCGCTGGCGGTGATGCGCGATCTCGGCCTCGATCCGTCGAAGGTCAACCCGATGGGCGGCGCGATCGCACTGGGCCACCCGCTCGGCGCGACCGGCGCGATCCGCGCGGCGACCGTCGTGCACGGCCTGCGCCGCCGCAACCTGAAGTACGGGATGGTCACGATGTGCGTCGGCACCGGCATGGGCGCCGCGGGCATCATCGAACGCCTGTAAGCGGGACGCGACGAAAAGCGACGACGGTGCGCGGGCCACGAGCTCGCGCACCGTTTTTTCATTCCGGCAGAGACAGTCAAAGGAGACGGTTGTGGCCGACATTCAAGTGGAACGCGCCGACGGCGTGATGACGATCACGATCGCGCGCCCGGCGAAGAAGAATGCGCTGACGGCGGCGATGTACCAGACGATGGCCGATGCGCTCGCCGACGCGCAGGAAGACAAGGCGACGCGCGTGATCCTGCTGCGCGGCAGCGACGGCAATTTCAGCTCGGGCAACGATCTCGAGGATTTCCTGAAGTCGCCGCCGAAGGACGACACCGCATCGGTCTTCCAGTTTCTGGCGCGGATCAGCAGCGCGAGCAAGCCGGTCGTGGCGGCCGTGCCCGGCATTGCGGTCGGGGTCGGCGTGACGATGCTGCTGCACTGCGATCTGGTCTATGCGGCCGACACCGCGACGTTCTCGCTGCCGTTCGTGCAGCTCGGGCTGTGCCCGGAAGCCGCGTCGAGCGCACTGCTGCCGCGCCTGGCCGGCCATCAGGTCGCGGCCGAGAAGCTGCTGCTCGGCGAGGCGTTCGACGCGCTGGAAGCGCACCGGATCGGCATCGTCAACCGCGTGCTGCCGGCGGCCGAGCTCGACGCGTTCGCGGCGAAGCAGGCGGCGAAGCTGGCGGCGCTGCCGGCTGCGTCGCTGCGCGTGACGAAGGCGCTGCTCAAGGATACGGGCGGCGTGGCGACGCCCGCGCGGATGGCCGAGGAAGCCGCGCACTTCTCCGCGATGCTGCGCGCGCCGGAAGCGCGCGAGGCGATGACGGCGTTCTTCGAGAAGCGCAAGCCGGATTTCCGTCAGTTCGACTGACGGCGCAGGACGCGCCGGCGGTGGGTCGCCGGTGCGCCGCCTGAAGTGCGTTCAGGCCGTGCCGTAGTCGACGTGGCCCGTTTCGCGGCAGAAGCTGACGAGCCGCAAGCCGGCCGCCTTCGCGATTTCGATCGCCAGCGACGACGGCGCGGAGATGGTCGCGACCAGCGGGATGCCGACCCGCGCGGCCTTGCGCACGAGCTCGTAGCTCGCGCGGCTCGACAGGAACACGAAGCCGTCGGTGGTATCGGCGCGCGACAGCACGAGCGAGCCGATCAGCTTGTCGAGCGCGTTGTGGCGGCCGACGTCCTCGAATGCGGTGCGGATCGCGCCTGTTGCGTCGCACCACGCGGCCGCATGCAGGCCGCCGGTCAGTTTCGTCAGCGCCTGATGAGCCGGCAACGCATGCGCGGCGCGTGCCAGCGCGTCGGGCGCGAGGCGCGCGAGAAAGCCGGTGTCGGGCACGCGTTCGGGCGCAAGGTCGAGCAGGTCGATGCTTTCGATGCCGCAAACGCCGCAGCCCGTGCGCCCCGCGAGCGCGCGGCGCCGGTCCTTCAGCGCGGCGAACGCCTGCTGGACGACTTCCAGGTGCACTTCCGCATGCGGCAGCGGTGCGTCGGCGTGCAGGATCACCTCGATGTCCTTGATGTCGCTGCCGCGCGCGACGATTCCCTCCGAGATAGCGAAGCCGACTGCGAACGCTTCGAGGTCGCAGGGCGTGCACATCATCACCGCGTGCGAGATGCCGTTGAAGACGAGTGCGACCGGCCATTCCTGGCCGACGAAGTCGTGCGCGGTCTCTACCGCGCCGCCGCGCGTGCGGCTCACGGACATCTCGATCGCGCCGCGCGGTTCGTCTGATTGGGTCGGATTCACGAGCACTCCCGTTGATTCGAAGTACGGACGGCGACGATCATGCCGCCGCCCGCGCGCAGAGGTTCTAAAATACCCCGGGCAAGCCGGCCGCGCCGGCATCCGCCACGTCAGGTAACGATCATGGGACTCAGCGACGCTCCGTTGCTCTTCAACTTCGAACACGATTCGTCGGAAAACTTCACGTACATCCCGATGATCGTGCGTTTCAATCTCGACCGCTTCGGGCTGCGGATTTCGCTCGAACAGTGGCAACTGCTGCCGCTCGAGGACCGCAAGCTGCTCGCGCGCTTTCCGGCCGACGACGACACCGCGATCGAGCCCAACTTCGATCACGCGCTGTTCGAAATGCTGCGCACGCACGCCGATCTGGAGCCGTCATGGTTCCAGCCAGACGAGCAGCCGGCCTGGCGCGCCGTCGACGCGGTGCCGGAGTCGCTCGTGCAGCAGAGCGCGCTGGCCGGGCTGCCGGCGCCCGCGCTCGCGCAGTGGCAGCGGCTTGCGCCGTTCCAGCGCTACGTGCTGGTCAAGCTGTCGCGCAAGCCGACGCTGAATCACGATTTCGTGCCCGCGATGCGGGAGTTCGGGCTGGCGGCCACGCACTGACGGGCGCACGCCGCGCCGCGGCGCTTGCCCGCCGTCAAAGCGGCGGCAGTTGCCGCGGTTTGCGGTCCGAGCCGGTCGCGACGTAGGTGAGCGTTGCTTCCGTGACTTTCACGACTTCGCCCATCAGGCGCATGCGCTGCGCGTACACCTCGACGTCGACCGTGATCGACGTGTTGCCGGTGCGCATGATGGTCGCATAGAAGCTCAGCAAATCGCCGACGAATACCGGCTGCTTGAACACGAACGAATTGACCGCGACCGTCGCGACGCGGCCGTTCGCGCGCTGGCTCGCGGGAATCGAGCCGGCGATGTCGACCTGCGACATGATCCAGCCGCCGAATACGTCGCCGTGAACGTTCGCGTCGTGCGGTTGCGGGACGACGCGCAGCGCGGGCTGCTTCTGCGGGAGTTCGAGGGTCGAATCGGTCATGGCGGGGGCTTTCATCCTGTAATAAACGAGCCGCCGCGCGCAGGCTGGCCGGCGAGGCCGCCGGCAGCGGCGCGAAGCGGCTTCTGCGACAATACAACGTTCGCAAATTGTACGAGAAAGCGCGCGAGCCGGCCGCCGATACGCGCGTCCCGCATCGCCGCAGGACCTTTTCCCCATGCGCCGATTTCCCGCTTCCGGCGAGCCCGCGCCGGCTTCGACCGGGCCTCGCAACGACTGGCAGACCATCCGGTCGCTGCTGCCGTACCTGGTCACCTACAAGTGGCGCGTCGCGCTCGCGCTCGGCTGCCTGATCGGCGCGAAGGTCGCGAACCTCGGCGTGCCGGTCGTGATGAAGCGCATCGTCGACCACCTGTCCGCCGTGCAGCAGCTCACCGCGCTCGGCCGTGCCGAGCAGTCGGCCGGGATCGTGCTCGCGGGCGGGGTCGGGCTGCTGGTCGTCGCGTATGCGCTCGTGCGGCTGTCGACGTCGCTCTTTACCGAGTTGCGCGAGATCCTGTTCTCGAAGGTCACCGAGAGCGCGGTGCGCCAGCTCGCGCTGCAGGTGTTCCGGCATCTGCACGGGCTGTCGCTGCGGTTCCATCTCGAGCGGCAGACGGGCGGCATGTCGCGCGACATCGAGCGCGGCACGCGCGGCATCCAGCAACTGATTTCGTACTCGCTGTACAGCATCCTGCCGACGCTCGTCGAGGTCGGGCTCGTGCTCGGCTTCTTCGTGGTCAAGTACGAGGCCTATTACGCGTACGTGACGTTCGCGGCGCTGGTCACGTACATCGTGTTCACCGTGAAGGTCACCAACTGGCGCACGCACTTTCGCCGCACGATGAACGAACTCGATTCGCGTGCGAATTCGCGGGCGATCGATTCGCTGATCAACTACGAGACGGTGAAGTACTTCGGCAACGAGGCGTGGGAGGCGCAGCGCTACGACGAGAACCTGAAGCGCTACCGGAAGGCCGCGATTCGCTCGCAGAACTCGCTGTCGGTGTTGAACTTCGGGCAGCAGGCGATCATCGGCACGGGGCTCGTGTTCATTCTGTGGCGCGCGACGCAGGGCGTGCTCGCGGGCAAGCTGACGCTCGGCGATCTCGTGCTGATCAACACGTTCATGCTGCAGTTGTACATCCCGCTGAACTTCCTCGGCGTCGTCTATCGCGAGCTGAAGCAGAGCCTCACCGACATGGACCGGATGTTCGGGCTGCTGTCGGCGCCGAAGGAAGTGGCCGACCGGCCCGATGCGCCGCCGCTCGCAGTGGCCGGCGCGCAGGTGCGCTTCGAGCACGTGAACTTCGCGTACGAGCCGTCGCGGCAGATCCTGCACGACGTGACGTTTACGATCGAGGCCGGCACGACGACCGCGGTGGTCGGCCACAGCGGTTCGGGGAAATCGACGCTGTCGCGGCTGCTGTTCCGCTTCTACGATCTCGACCGGCAGACGGGCGGCGCGATCCGGATCGACGGGCAGGACATCCGCGACGTGACGCAGGAATCGCTGCGCGCGTCGATCGGGATCGTGCCGCAGGACACCGTGCTGTTCAACGATTCGATCTACTACAACATCGCGTACGGCCGGCCGACGGCGACCCGCGACGAGGTGGTCGCGGCCGCGCGTGCCGCGCACATCCACGATTTCATCGAAGGGTTGCCGAAGGGCTATGACACGCCGGTCGGCGAGCGCGGGCTGAAGCTGTCGGGCGGCGAGAAGCAGCGCGTCGCGATCGCCCGCACGCTGCTGAAGGATCCGCCGGTGCTGCTGTTCGACGAAGCGACGTCGGCGCTCGATTCGCGCTCGGAACGCGCGATCCAGCACGAGCTGGATCAGATCGCGCGGCATCGCACGACGCTCGTGATCGCGCACCGGCTGTCGACGGTCGTGCACGCGCAGCAGATTCTCGTGATGGACCGCGGGCGGATCGTCGAGCGCGGCACGCACGACGAACTCGTGCGCGCGGACGGGCTGTACGCGCAGATGTGGGCGCTGCAGCAGCAGCGCGCGGCGGCGGGCGGGGAAGAGGCCGAGGCCGCGTGAGCGCGGGTGCCGCACGGCACGTGCGCGGCGGGCGCGGAGGGTTGGCCGCCCGTTCGGCTGCCCGCTCGGCAACGGGCGGCGGGGACGGCGTCGCGGTCGGGTGAACCGGCGGACGTCCGCGGCACGTGATCCCGGCTCGGCCGGGTATTCATCGGCCCGTCAGGCCATCGGCGCACCGCGCCGGCTGCCCGACGAACCGTCGCCCGGCCGCGAAACCGTCAGCCCGCGGCGGCGCGCAACCGTGCGTCGAGCTCGCCGAGCTGCGCGGGCGTGCCGACGTTCTCCCAGATCCCTTCGTACAGTTCGCCGGTCGCGCGGCCGGCTTCGATCGTCGCGCGGTAGTACGGCGTCAACGCGCGCCGCGTGCCGGGCGCGAGGTCGCGGAACATTCGCGTGTCGTACACGCCGATGTTGCCGAACGTGACGCGCGCGGCGCCGTCGAGCGCGAGATGGCCGTCGTCGCCGAGCGCGAAGTCGCCGGCCGGGTGGAACGGCGGGTTCGGCACCATCACGAGGTGCATCGCCGGCGCGTCGAGCGCGGCCATCCGGGCGGCGTGCGGCGCGAGCGTCCGGTAGTCGAACGCGCAGTACACGTCGCCGCTGACGGCCGCGAACACCGTCGGCTGCCCGCCGCGTTCGAGCAGCGGCAGCGCCTGCGCGATGCCGCCGGCGGTTTCGAGTGCATCGCCCTCGGCCGAATACGCGAGCCGCACGCCCCAGCGCGAACCGTCGCCGAGCGCGGCCTCGATCTGCTCGCCGAGCCATGCATGGTTGATCACGATCGTATCGATGCCCGCGCGCGCGAGCGCCTCGATCTGCCACACGATCAGCGGCTTGCCGCCGGCTTCGAGCAGCGGTTTCGGGCGCGTGTCCGTGAGCGGGCGCATCCGTTCGCCGCGCCCGGCGGCGAAGATCATCGCCGTGGTCAGGGGTGTGCTCATGGTCGACTGGGTGTGAGGACGGTCAGAACGTATAGCCGACGTCGGCCGGCGCGTTGCCCTCGAGCTCGTCGAGCAGCTTCGCGAACGGCACGAGCGGGCGATAGCGCAGCGCGACCTTGCGCGCATAGGTCAGGAAGCGCGGCAGGTCGTTCAGGTAGTGCGGCTTGCCGTCACGATAATTGATGCGCGCGAACAGGCCGAGAATCTTGATGTGGCGCTGCAGCCCCATCCATTCGAGCTGGCGGTAGAACTCGCCGAAATCCGGGTCGACCGGCAGGCCGGCCTTCTTCGCTTTTTCCCAGTAGTACGCGAAGCAGTCGAGCTCGAACGCCTCGTCCCAGCTGATGAACGCGTCGCGCAGCAGCGACACGACGTCGTACGTCAGCGGCCCGTAGACGGCGTCCTGGAAGTCGAGCACGCCCGGGTTCGGCTCGCAGACCATCAGGTTGCGCGGCATGAAGTCGCGCAGCATGAAGCCTTGCGGCTGCGCGTGCGCGCTCGCGACCAGCAGCGCGAACGTGCGGTCGAGCGTGCCGCGCATCGCGTCGGTGACGGGCTTGCCGAGATGGCGGCCGACGAACCATTCGGGCAGCAGCTCCATTTCGCGGCGCAGGAACGCCTCGTCGAACGGCGGCAGCACGTCGGGCCTCGACGTGAGCTGGAAACGGATCAGCGCGTCGAGCGCGGCGCGCATCAGCGGGCGGGCCGCGGCCGGATCGGCCGGATCGAGCACCGAGATGTACGACGTGCGGCCGAGGTCGGTCACGAGCATGAAGCCCGCGTCGAAATCGTGGGCCAGCACGTCCGGCACGTGGTCGCCGGCCGCGGCGAGCAGCTGCGCGACCTGGACGAACTCGCGGCACTTCTCGGGCGGCGGCGCATCGACCGCGATCAGCGTGCCGCCGGGGCGCGTGGCCGACGCGACGCGGAAATAGCGGCGGAAACTGGCGTCCGACGACGCGGGCGCGAGGGTCGACAGATCGAGGGCGTAGCGCTCGGCGAGCGGGTGCAGCCACGCGGTGAGCGCGTCGAGGCGGGCGTCGGGCTGGGATGCGGCGGATGGGGGCGTCATGAAACTCGGCGGAGGGGGGAACGTCTTGCCATATAATACCCCACGACTTTTTTGACGCGCCCCGCGTCAGCTTCCGCCGTGCAGGCCCGCCGCCTGTCGCGCCGTCCGCCCGATCGCCTCCCCGGTTTGCGAAGAGCCGCAGTCGCGGCTCGACGGCGCGGCCCGCCGCGCGCGAAGGTGCCGTGCAGGCGCGGTTGACAAGGGGCGATTCGCCAAACGATAGATGCCGCCCAAACCGCTATTCCCGAATGTTTTCCCCGGTGACGGGGCGCCGCGCAAACGGCGGCTCGCGCTTGCGCTCCTGGCCGTGCCGGGCCTCGTGCCGGCCGTGTCGTACGCGCAGCTGTCGGGCGCGGCCGCGCAGCCGCAGCCGCTCGACTCGCCGTGGGATCTGCGTCTCGCGCCCCAGCTCGAGGATCATCCGCTGAAGGACGGCGCGAAGCCGGCCGCCTTCGTGATCGCCGACCATACGAGCGGCACCGCCGAGCAGGATCTCGCCGCGAAGGGTTCGGCCGAGCTGCGGCGCGGCGACGCCGTCGTGAAGGCCGACGCGATCCACTACGATCAGGATACCGACATGGCCGATGCGTACGGCCAGGTCAAGGTGGTCAATGGCGGCACGTCGTTCGCCGGCCCCGAGGCGCACCTGAAGATCGAGGCGAACCAGGGCTTCATGACCGCGCCGAAGTACCACTTCAACGTGACGGGCGGGTCGGGCAGCGCGGAGCGCGTCGACATGGTCGACAACGAGCGCTCGGTGTTCGTCAACGGCACGTATACCGCGTGCCAGTGCTCGACGAACCCCGCGTGGTACATCAAGGGCAGCCGCTTCGACTTCGATACGGGCGCCGACGAGGGCACCGCGCGCAACGGCGTGCTGTTCTTCCAGGGCGTGCCGATCTTCGCGAGCCCGTGGATGACGTTCCCGCTGTCCGGCGAGCGGCGCAGCGGCCTGCTGCCGCCGACGTTCTCGGTGAACTCGAACAACGGGTTCGAGCTGTCGCTGCCGTACTACTTCAACATCGCGCCGAACCGCGACCTGACGCTCACGCCGCGCATCATCTCGCGGCGCGGCGTGATGGCCGAAGCGACGTTCCGCTACCTGTCGCCGTCGTATTCGGGCACATTCACGGCCAATTACCTGCCGGACGACCGGCTCGCGCATCGCAACCGCTACGCGATCTACTGGCAGCACCAGCAGAACTTCGGTGGCGGTTTCGGCGGCTACGTCTACTTCAACAAGGTCTCGGACAACACGTATCCGGAAGACCTCGGGTCGGCGAACCAGTTCATCAACGGGACGCAGACGCTGTACCAGCAGGAAGCCGGCCTCACGTACAACAACGGTCCGTGGTCGGTGCTCGCGCGCTACCAGCACTGGCAGACGCTGCCGCCGTCGATCGCGCCGTACAGCCGCGAGCCGCAGTTGAACGTGAAGTACACGAAGTACAACGTCGGCGGGTTCGACTTCGGCGCGGAAGCCGACTATTCGCGGTTCCGCATCACGACCGCCGATGCGACCCAGGGCGACCGGGTCGTCTTCAACCCGTACATCTCGTACGGCGTGTACGGCCCCGGCTACTTCGCGGTGCCGAAGGTCCAGTACCACCTGGCGTCGTACGACCTGAACTACCTGTCGTCGACCACACCGAACAACCCGAAGCGTTTCACCGAGTCGATCCCGACCGTGAGCTTCGATTCGGGCCTGATCTTCGACCGTTCGGTGCGCCTGTTCGGCCAGGATTTCATCCAGACCCTCGAGCCGCGCCTGTACTACGTGTACACGCCGTATCGCGACCAGTCGAACGCGCCGCTGTTCGACACCGCGGAATCGGATTTCGGCCTCGCGGAGATCTACCAGCCGAACACGTTCGTCGGCAACGACCGGATCGCCGACGCGAACCGGATCACGGCCGGCCTCACGTCGCGCTTCATCGATCCGCGCACCGGCGACGAGCGCGCGCGCTTCGTGATCGCGCAGCAGTACTACTTCGCCGATCAGCGCGTCACGCTGACCCCCGGGCAGAGCGCCGTGCTCGCGCGCCACTCGGACCTGATCGTCGGCGCCGCGCTGAAGCTCGGCTCGGGCTTCATGTCGGAAACGGCGTTCCAGTACAACCAGAACAACAATCAGCTCGTGAAGTCGAGCATCGGTTTCGGCTACAGCCCGGGCGAGCGCCGCGTGATCAACGTCGGCTACCGCTATACGCGCACGAACACCACGCTCGACAACCAGCCGATCAACCAGTTCCTGGTGTCCGCGCAGTGGCCGCTCACGCGCCGCCTGTATGCGATCGGCCGCTTCAACTACGACTTCGCCGGAGATCGCGTGGTCGACGGTCTGGTCGGCTTACAATACGACGCGGATTGCTGGGCGCTCGGGGTCGGGGTGCAGCGGGCGGCGAACGGTATCAATTCGTCGGGACAGCAGAACTCGTCGACGCGCTTCATGATGCAACTGACGCTCAAGGGCTTGTCGACCGTCGACAACGGCCTCGTGTCCGCATTCCGCGCCGGGGTGCCGGGCTACACGCCGTTGCCGCCGCCGCCGCCGCCGATGTCCCGCTTCAGCAACTACGAGTAACGCCGGCATGTCTGCACCGGTCAGCACGATTTCAATGGAGTTTCAGTGGCAATGAAGAAAACCCTTCGTTTCGCGGCAGTCGTGTCCAGCCTCGCCGCGTCCGCCGCGCTGCTCGCCGCCGCGCCGGCCGCGGCGCAGGCACTCGGTTCGCAAGGTGCGCAGCTCGCCGACGAAGTCGTCGCCGTGGTCAACAACGACGTGATCACGGGCCGCGAACTCGACCAGCGCGTCGGCCTGATCGCGCGCCGGCTGCAGCAGCAGAACGCGCCGGTGCCGCCGGCCGACCAGTTGCGCGCGCAGGTGCTGAACCAGATGGTGCTCGAACGTATCCAGGTGCAGAAGGCCAAGGACGACGGGATCCGCATCGACGACGCGACCGTGCAGGCCACGCTGCAGCGTCTCGCGCAGGCGAACGGGATGACGCTCGACCAGTACCGCGCGCGCCTCGAGGCGCAGGGCGTGCCCTGGAGCGTCTTCACGGGCGACGCACGCACCGAGCTGATGCTGTCGAAGCTGCGCGAGCGCGAGGTCGACGGCAAGATCACGGTGTCGGACGCCGAGGTCGCGAACTACATCGCGAGCCAGCGCGGGCCGAACGCATCGCAGCAGCAGGACCTGCGCTTCCAGCACATCTTCATCAAGGCGCCCACCAACGCGCCGCAGGCCGACATCGAAGCCGCGCAGAAGAAGGCCGAAGCGCTGCTGCAGCAGGCGAAGTCGGGCGCCGATTTCGAGCGCCTCGCGAAGAACAACTCCGAAGCGAACGACGCGAAGAAGGGCGGCGATCTCGGCTTCAAGTCGCCGAGCGCGCTGCCGCCGGACGTCGTCGACGCCGCGTCGAAGCTGCGTCCGGGCCAGGTCAACCCGACGCTGATCCGCGTGCCGGACGGCTTCGAGATCGTGCGCCTCGTCGATCGCCGCCCGAGCCAGGGCGCGAGCGCCGCGGCGCCGAAGATCGTCCAGACGCACGTGCGCCACATCCTGCTGCGCGTCGGCGAAGGCAAGTCGGAAGGCCAGGCGCGCCAGCAACTGATCGACATCCGCAACCAGATCGAGGCCGGCGGCGATTTCGCGAAGTTCGCGCGCACCTACTCGCAGGACGGCTCGGCGTCGCAGGGCGGCGATCTCGGCTGGATCAGCCCGGGCGAGACCGTGCCGGAATTCGAGCGCGCGATGAACAACCTGCAGGACGGGCAGATCAGCCAGCCGATTCGTACCGAATACGGCTATCACCTGATCCAGGTGCTGAACCGCCGCGACGCGGAAGGATCGGTGCAGCAGCAGATGGACATCGCCCGTCAGGCGATCGGCCAGCGCAAGGCCGAACAAGCCTATGCCGACTGGCTGCGCGAGTTGCGCGATTCGTCGTACGTGCAGTACAAGATCGGCGGCGTCGGCCCGGCGAACTGAGCGAGCATCGGATGACCACGCGCGCGCTGCAGATCGCGATCACGACCGGCGAACCCGCGGGGGTCGGCCCGGAACTGACCGTGCAGGCGCTGCGTGATGCGGCGCAGCGCTGGCCCGACGCGCATTTCACCGTGCTCGGCGATGCCGCGCTGCTCGACGCGCGAGCGGCGGCGGTCGGCGCCGACGCGGTCACGCTGGCCGGCGGCGCGCAGGTGTCGGTCGCGCATCACGCGCTGGCGGCGCCCGCGCAAGCGGGCAAGCTGGACGCGGCGAACGGCCGGTACGTGCTCGGCTTGCTCGACGCCGCGATCGACGGCGCGCTGGCGGGCCGGTACGACGCGATCGTCACCGCGCCGCTGCAGAAGAGCACGATCAACGATGCGGGCGTGCCGTTCACCGGTCACACCGAATACCTCGCCGAACGCACGCATACGCCGCGCGTCGTGATGATGCTGGCCGGCACCGGCCATCGGCCGCTGCGCGTCGCGCTCGCGACCACGCATCTGCCGCTGAAGGACGTATCGGCCGCGCTGACGATCGACGGGCTCGTCGAGACGCTCGCGATCATCGACCGCGACCTGCGGCGCGATTTCGGTCTCGCCGCGCCGCGCATCCTCGTGACGGGCCTGAACCCGCACGCGGGCGAGAACGGTTATCTCGGCCGCGAGGAGATCGACGTGATCTCGCCGGCACTGGCTCGCGCGAACGCGCAACACATCGACGCGCGCGGCCCGTATCCGGCCGACACGCTGTTCCAGCCGCGCCATCTGGCCGATGCCGATTGCGTGCTCGCGATGTTCCATGACCAGGGTCTGCCCGTGCTGAAGTACGCGACGTTCGGCGAGGGCATCAACGTGACGCTCGGGCTGCCGATCATCCGCACGTCGGTCGATCACGGCACCGCGCTCGATCTGGCCGGCACCGGCCGCGCGGATCCGGGCAGCATGATCGCCGCGCTCGATACGGCCGTCACGATGGCGCGCCACCGCCGCGCAGCCTGACGCTGCCGGTTTATCCCATTCGTCGCATTTTTCGTTTAGTCAGTCGATGTCGAACAGCAGACAGCACCAAGGCCATTTCGCGCGCAAGCGCTTCGGGCAGAACTTCCTCGTCGATCACGGCGTGATCGACTCGATCGTCGCGACGATCGGCCCCGCGCGCGGCCAGCGGATGGTCGAGATCGGCCCCGGGCTCGGTGCGCTGACCGGCCCGCTGATCGAGCGCCTCGCGACGCCCGAGTCGCCGCTGCACGCGGTCGAGCTCGACCGCGACCTGATCGGGCGCCTGCAGCAACGCTTCGGCGCGCTGCTGGAGCTGCACGCGGGCGACGCGCTCGCGTTCGACTTCCGCTCGCTCGCGGCGCCCGGCGACAAGCCGTCGCTGCGGATCGTCGGCAACCTGCCGTACAACATCTCCAGCCCGCTGCTGTTTCACCTGATGACGTTCGCCGATGCGGTCATCGACCAGCATTTCATGCTGCAGAACGAGGTCGTCGAGCGGATGGTCGCGGAGCCGGGCACGAAGGCGTTCTCGCGGTTGTCGGTGATGCTGCAGTACCGCTACGTGATGGAAAAGATGCTCGACGTGCCGCCGGAATCGTTCCAGCCGCCGCCGAAGGTCGATTCGGCGATCGTCCGGATGATTCCGTACGAGCCGCACGAACTGCCGGACGTCGATCCGGTGCTGCTCGGTGAAATCGTCACCGCCGCGTTCTCGCAGCGCCGCAAGATGCTGCGCAACACGCTCGGCGACTACCGCGAGACGATCGATTTCGATGCGCTCGGCTTCGATCTCGCGCGCCGTGCGGAGGACGTGAGCGTGGCCGAATACGTCGGCGTGGCGCAGGCGCTGGCGGCGCTGCGCAAGGCCGGATGACGTGCGCGGCGCGAGCCGCCCACCCGCTGTATCGAAGAGAGCTGCCCGACTGGCAGCTTTTTTATTGCCCGCGTGTCTTTGCGCCGGTCGTCACATCCGCCGGCGCGGCGGCGCGTTGACGAGCGCGATGCCGGTCAGCACGAGCGCGGCCGCGGACATGAAGCGCCAGCCGACCGATTCGCCGAGCAGCAGCACGCCGAACGCGACGCCGAACAGCGGCGACAGGAACGTGAACACGGACAGCCGCGACGCGCTGTAGCGCGTCAGCAGCCAGAACCACGACAGGTAGCTGACGAACGCGACGATCACCGACTGGTACGCGAGGCTCGCGAGCGCGACCGGCGTGATCCGCGCGAACGACATCTGGCCGAACAGCGCGGCGAGCGCGACCAGCACGACCGCCGATACCGCGAGCTGGTAGAACAGCGTCTTGCTCGCGCTGGCCCGCGCGAGCGCGGTCGAGCGCACGACGACCGTCGTCGCGGCCCACATCGCGCCGCCGAGGATCCCGAGCGCGTCGCCGGCGAGCCCTGCCAGCACCGATGCGCCGGGCGCGCGCGGCTTCAGGAAGCCGTCCGCGAACGCGAGCGCGATACCGGCGAATGCGAGGCCGACGCCGGCCCATTGCGTGCGCTGCAGCCGCTCGCCCGGTGCGAACAGGTGCAGGCCGAGCGCGGTGAAGCACGGCGCCGTGTACAGGAAGATCGCCATGTGCGACGCGCTCGTCAGCGTCAGCCCGAAGAACACGCAGATGAATTCGCCGGCGAACAGCGCACCGGCCGCGATGCCTGCGCCGAGCGTGCCGTCCGCCTGAAACAGCGGCGTGCCGCGCGTGCGGGCCCAGCCCCACAGCAGCACCGCGGCGATCACCGAGCGCAGCCCGGCCTGGAACATCGGCGCGATCGCGGCGTTCGTGCTCTTGATCGCGACCTGCTGGAAGCCCCAGATCGCGCACAGCAGCAGCATCAGGCCGACGGCGCGCGTATCGAGTGCGCGGCGCACGGGGGCAGCGGCAAGTGCGGTCATCGGCGCGCCTCGCTGGTCGGACCTTGCGGCACGGAGGTCAGGCGGGCGGCGCGTCCGGCGCGCTCGAATCGACGGTTTCGCACGGCAGTGGGGCGGCAAGAAAAAGTGGGTGGTCGCGGTCGGGCGGCGGCGCGCATGCCCGCTTTTGGTGCGAAGTGGCAGGATGTTACCCGATCGACGCGGGGTCGGGCGAGCCGGATCTTGCCGCTTTCAGTCGTTGCGCGCTTGCTCGCGCCGAGGCAACCGATACGCGGCATCGGCCGCGTGCTTGTTGGGCCCGTTCCGGGCTCGGCGCGCCGGGCTAGGCGCCCCCGGCTAGGCGCTCCCGGCTAGGCGCCCCCGGCGAATTTCACCCGACTCCGGTAGAATTTCCAACTCTGGAAAGTCCCCACAGGAGTACAACACATGCGTTTGCTGCATACGATGCTGCGAGTCGGCGATCTCGACCGCTCGATCAAGTTCTACACCGAATTGCTCGGCATGAAGCTGCTGCGTCGCGAGGATTATCCGGAAGGCAAGTTCACGCTCGCGTTCGTCGGCTACGAAGACGAAAGCACGGGCACCGTGATCGAGCTGACCCACAACTGGGAGACGCCGTCCTACGATCTCGGCAACGGCTTCGGCCATCTGGCGGTGGCGGTCGACGATGCGTACGCGGCCTGCGAGAAGATCAAGGCGCAAGGCGGCAAGGTCACGCGCGAGGCGGGCCCGATGAAGCACGGCACGACCGTGATCGCGTTCGTCGAGGATCCGGACGGCTACAAGATCGAGTTCATCCAGAAGAAGTAAGCGCCGGATGAACCGGGCTGCGGCGTACGACGTGCGCCGCAGCAGCAAAGAGGGCGGTGCGGGGGTAATCCGCATCGCCCTTTTTCGTTGGCAGCGCAGCCGCGCGCGTCAAAGCGACGGCAGCAGCTCGGGCGGATGATGCTTGAGCGTGTGCCGCGCTTCGCGGAACTCGGGGAAAATCGATTCGACGGTCTGCCAGAAGGCCGGGCTGTGGTTCATCTCGCGCAGGTGCGACAGCTCGTGCGCGACGACGTAGTCGATGATCGACATCGGGAAATGGATCAGCCGCCAGTTCAGGCGAATCTTGCCGTCGCTCGAGCAGCTGCCCCAGCGCGTCGCGGCCGACGACAGCGCATACATCGAATACGTGACGCCGAGCTTTTCCGCATACACGACGAGGCGTTCGCCGAAGATGCGTTTCGCTTCGCCCTGCAGCCAGCCCTGCACGCGATCCTTGATCTGCTGCATGTCGGCCTGCACGGGCAGCGGCAGCGACAGCCGCAGCGCGTCGGCGTCGAAGGCGACGGCGCCCGCGCCGAGCGCGATCGTCACCGTCTTGCCGAGATACGGCAGTTGCGCGCCGTCGCGCCAGTCGATCTGCGGCAGCGCGCGCTGCTCGGTGCGCGTCTTCCACTCGGCGAGCTTCGCGAAGATCCAGCGTTGCTTTTCGGCGATCGCCGCTTCGATGTCGGCGAGCGTGACCCAGCGCGGCGCGGTGATCGACAGCCCGCTGCCGTCGATCGTGAAGCCGATCGTGCGGCGCGCGGAGCGCTTCAGCCGGTATTCGAGCACGCGGCTGTCGAGCGCGAACGTGCGCACGCGCGAGCGATCGGGCGCCGGACCCGGATCGAGTGGAGCAGCGGGGGCGGCTTCGGGCGGTGCGGGCGGAGCGGCCGGCGCCGACGGCGCGGCGGCCGGCCCGTCGAAGAGCGGCAGATCCATCTGGCGATGATCGAGGGCCACGACGGCAGGCCGTGGCCGCGGACGCTGTTTCATCAGTTCGCTTCTTTTTGTCGTACGCAACGGCTGCAATCCGGGGCGTCAGGCGCGCGCGGCATCGCGTGTGCCGGCGTTGCCCGCCTGACGATACGCATCGGGATCGATGCGGCGCATTTCCGCTTCGATCCATGCTTCGACCTGCGAGTTCAATGCATCGGGCGTCAGCCCTTCGCTCGGGATCGGCTTGCCGATCGACACCGTGACGACGCCCGGGAATTTCGTGAACGAGTTGCGCGGCCACACACGACCTGCATTGTGCGCGATCGGCACGACCGGCGTGCCGGTTTCGATCGCGAAGCGCGCGCCGCCCGTCTTGTACTTGCCCTGCTTGCCGACCGGCGTGCGCGTGCCTTCGGGGAACATGATCATCCATGCGCCTTCCGACAGGCGCTTCTTGCCCTGGCGGATCACCGAATTGAACGCGTTCTTGCCTTCCTTACGGTTGATGTTGACCATGTGCAGCAGCCCGAGCGCCCAGCCGAAGAACGGCACGTATAGCAGCTCGCGCTTGAACACGTAGCACAGCGGCTTCGGCATCAGCGCCGGAAACGCGAGCGTTTCCCACGCGGACTGGTGCTTCGACAGCAGCACGGCCGGGCCGTCGGGCAGGTTCTCGAACCCTTCGATTCGGTAGCGGATGCCGTTCAGCCAGCGCACGACCCACAGCGTCGACTTGCACCAGCCGGCCGCCATCCAGTAGCGCGCGTCGGGGCGCATGAACGGGAACGCGATGAAGCACGCGGTGGCGTACGGCACCGTGTACAGGATGAAGTAGATCAGCAGCAGCAGGGAGCGGACGAAGCGCATCGGCGTGAGTCTGGCGTTGGGGAGGATGCGCGCGGCAGCCGCATCACTCGTGTTCGTGTGAAAGAAAATCGAGCGCAAACGCGCGCAGGTCGTCGTGGACCTTCGTGTCGGGCGGCAGATTGCCCGCGGCGAGCGTCTTCTTGCCCTTGCCGGTCAGCACGAGGTGCGGCTGGAAGCCGACCTCGACGCCGGCCTGCAGGTCGCGCAGCGAATCGCCGACGACCGGCGTGTGACCGGGATCGATCTCGAAGCGCTCGGCGATCATCTGCATCATGCC
>NZ_JBYQCG010000108.1:0-26836 GCF_057837105.1 Burkholderia sp. APQ4-4ca
CCATCTCCGGCTTGAAGCGGCGCAGGTATTCCATCAGCACGAGCGAATGCTTCTGCTCCTCGAAGAACCATACGCTCATGAACGCGGAAAAATCGCTGTCGTGCTGGTTGTCGCGCAGGAACATTTCCGTGGCGGGCAACGCCGACCATTCGGTGATCGCGTTCATCTTGATCGTCTTCGCCTGCTCGTCGGTGAGCAGCGAAGCGTCGAACTTGTCCCACGGAATGTCCTTCTCCATGTCCCAGCGGACAGCTTCGAGCGATCTGAAAAGTTCCGGATAGAGCATCGTCGTCACCGTGGTTGCAACGCATTCGACACCGGTGGTCACGCCGATTGCGTGGACGCCGGCGCGGCCGCTTCGGTCTCGGGCTCGCGATCGTCCCGATCGTCGTCCACCGAGCGCGGCGTCAGCCGGCCGCGCAACAGCGCGTAATAGAACTGCCGATACGTGCGGTGGTAATAGCGGATGCGCGGCGCGATCGCGCCATGCAGATCGTGCAACCGCTCGATCGGCAGGTTCGGCATCATGTGATGCTCGACGTGATAGTTGTTGCCGTTCGTGAACCAGGTCATGAACGCGTTGCTCTCGATCGTCCGCGTGTTGCGGAACGGGTCGGTGCTCGTCAGGTCGCAGCGATAGTGCTCGGGCATCTCGACCAGCGCATGCACGGGCGCCGCGACGCACACGAGCGGCACGACCCACACCCAGACGACGAACCACGTGTGCAACGCGACCGACAGCGCGGCCAGCAACGCGATCGTCGTGGCCATCAGCAGGTAGTCGCGGCGGATCGCACGCGACACGAGTGCGTTGTCGCCGAAGCGCGCGCCCGGCACGACGAGCTTCGCGACGTTCTTCGCGAACTGGATATAGTGCGCGGCCATCGACAGCCGCCACGCCCACAGCCCGACATTGACGACGGGGCGCGCGCCGTACTGGTCGCCGTAGTCGAAGAACTCCTTGTTCTCCGGCGTGCCGAGCAGCCGGTGATGGCGCAGGTGGCTGTCCTGGTAAGCGTGGAACGACACGAGCATCGGCATGCCGAGCAGCACGCCGAACACCATGTTCAGGCGCTTGCTGCGGAACCCCTGGTAATGCAGCGCCTGGTGCTGCAGCTCGACGCCGTGCGCATACATCGCACCGATCAGCAGGATGCCGACGATCTTCAGGATCACGAGCGCCGACAGCGCGAACATCATCCCGTGCGCGATGAGCGCGACGTACACCGCCAGCTTCAGCGAGAAGACCACGCCGCTCGGGCGGCTCTTCATGTCTCCAACCGATTTCGTGCGGGCGACCAGCGATGAGGTGACGGACAAGACGCTCTCCTTGAGCCGGGCCCTGCCCGGCACGATGACGCGGCGGCGCTGGCGCGCTGCCGGGATGCAATTCTTCTGTGAGTCGATGTTTCGGACAAACGAATTTTCCGAACGCATTGCATGACGCCCGCGCATGAGCGCACCACATCGTGAACTAGACGACCGGTCGAATGAGACAGACCAGTCGCCTGGCGCGTGTTCACCGTTCCCGCCAATAACGAATGGGCACGGGCCCGAGTGGATGCGCTCCGCTCATGCATAGCCTGCATAGATTCCGTTTGTCGCGGACGATCGATCCGGCAAGAATCCCCCTCACTCGACGAACGGCGCCGCCGGCACCGTGGCGCGAGCGGCCGTGTTCCGCAACGGGAGAATCCTCGTGACGAAGTACGCATCGACCATTCATCGCCTGATCGAATCGCTCGAGGACGTCGCGGGCGCCATGCATCGCATGACGTTCGTCGACGACGCGGGCAACGAAGCCGGCATCACGTACCGGCGCTTCGCGGAAGAAGTGTTTCGCCAGGCCGGCGCGCTGCGCGAGCTCGGCGTGCGCGAGAACGATCTGGTGATGCTGGCGCTGCCCGCGTCGGTCGAGCATGCGGCCGCGATGATGGCCTGCGTGATGACGGGTGCGCTGCCCTGCACCGTGCCCGTTCCCGCACGGCGCGCGACAGCCGGACGGCAGGTGGTCGACGTCGCGTGCGAGCTGTACCGGCCGCGCATCGTCGTCGCCGCCGATGCGCAGGCCGCGGCCTGGCGCGACGACGCGTTTCCGGCGGCCTCCACGCGCGTGGTCGATCTCGCGACGCTGTCGAGCGCCGCGGACGCCGGCGCGCGCGCGCTGATCAGCGCGAAGAGCGGCCACGATCCGCATCATGTCCAGCTCACGTCGGGTTCGACGTCGCATCCGAAGGCCGCGGTGCTCAGCCACGACAACGTGATCGCGAACGTGCTCGGCATCGGCGGCTCGGTGCGCTTCGACATCGCGGCCGGCGACGGCACCGCGTCGTGGCTGCCCCTCTATCACGACATGGGGCTGCTCACGCTGCTGTCGAATCTGCATTACCGCGCGCCGCTATTGATGATGCAGCCGAACAGCTTCATCCGGAATCCGCTCGGCTGGTTGAAGCGCATCGCATCGGCGCGCGCGACGACGACGTCGGTGCCGACCTTCGCGCTGCGCTACTGCGTGCGCCGCTTCAATGCCGCCGCGATGGACGGCGTCGACCTGTCCGCGTGTCGCAACATCTTCATCGGCGGCGAACGCGTGGACGACGCGACGCTGCGCGATTTCGCCGCGACGTTCGCGCCGTACGGCCTCGCGGCATCGGCGTTGCAACCGTGTTACGGCATGGCCGAATCGACGCTCGCGGTATCGATGCATCGCGCGTGGCACGAAGGCGCGGTCGATGGCGCGCCGTACGTGATCGCCGACGCACTCGACCGGCGCGCGTTGATCCAGCGCCGCGACGCGCAGCCGGCCGCCGCGAACGACGGCCGCGATACGGAAACCGAAACGGTGCTCGCGATGGGCACGCCGATCGACGGGATGGCGTTCCGCATCCTCGACGACGGCGACCACGCGCTGGCGAACCGCGCGGTCGGCGAAGTCGCGATCCGCGGCACGTCGGTGATGCTCGGCTACCTGAACCCCGACGACGGCACGATCGCCGCGCCGCTGACGGCCGACGGCTGGTTTCGCACCGGCGACATCGGCTACGTCGCGGACGGCCAGCTGCATATCCTCGGCCGCAAGAAGGAAGTCATCATCATTCGCGGCAGCAACTATTTCCCGCACGAGATCGAGGAAGCGCTGGCCTCGCACAGCGCGCTGCGCAAGAGCACGTGCATCGCGTTCGGGCTGCCCGATCCCGAAACCGGCACCGAGCGGCTGGTCGTCGCGATCGAGGCGCGGCCCGTCGACGCGACGCCGCAAACGCGCACCGAGTGCCAGCAGTTGCTCGCGTCGCGCATCGGCTTCGCCGCGCAGGATCTGTGTTTCGTCGAGCCCGGCTCGCTGCCGCGCACGACGAGCGGCAAGCTGCAGCGCGTGAAGTGTCGCGATCTCTATGCGAATGGCGCGTTGCCGGTGATTCCCGCGCCGGCCGCCGTCGAAGCCGGCCAGAGAGCGTTCGCATGACGGCCGCTTCGCTAACCCCGGTGCTCGAGCTGCGCGACGTCACGCGTGTATACGAAGGCGCCGGCCGCGTCGTCGCGGTGCGCGACGCGACGATCTCGATCGGGCAGCGCGACGTCGTCGCGCTCGTCGGTCCGTCGGGCAGCGGCAAAAGCACGCTGCTCAACCTCGCCGGCTTTCTCGACGTGCCGACGAGCGGCGAACGCTGGCTCGAAGGCCGACGCATCGACGACGCGCCCGACACGCTCGAACGGATTCGCCGCGAACGTATCGGCTTCGTGTTCCAGCAATTCAACCTGATACCGGTGATGTCCGCGCTCGAGAACGTCGAGCTCGGCTGCTTCGCGTGGGGCACGCCGCGCACGCGGCGCGAACGCGCCCGCGCGATGCTCGACGCGGTGGGGCTCGCCGCGCGCGAACGGCACCGCCCCGGCGAGCTGTCCGGCGGCGAACAGCAGCGCGTCGCACTGGCCCGCGCGCTTGCCAAGGAGCCGGCGATCGTGATCGCGGACGAGCCGACCGCGAGCCTCGATAGCACCAATGCGCGGGCGGTCGCCGAGCTGATCCTCGACACCAACCGCACGCTGGGCACCGCCTTTCTGATTGCGTCGCACGACGATCGTCTGTGCGCGCACCTGCCGCGTCGCATCGAGATGCGCGACGGCGTACCGGGAGTGAATCGTGAACTGGTCGACGTTTGCGTGGCGTAACCTCTGGCGCAACCAGCGCCGCACCGTTCTGACGATGGCGATGATCGGCGTCGCCGCGTTCGCGTCGAGCCTCGCGCTCGGCTACGTGATCGCGACGTTCGACGCGGTGCGCGAAGGGTCGATCGACAGCGGCGTCGGCCACGTGCAGGTGCTGCATCGCGGCTATCTCGACCTGATCGGCGAACGGCCGCTGCAGTACGGGCTGACCGCCGACGAACAGGCTGCCGCCACGCGGGCGATCGCACGGCTGCTCGGCGTCGCGACCACCGCGCGCGGCATCGACTTCGACGGGCTCGTATCGAACGGCGATCTCAGTTATGGCTTCGTCGGCGAAGGCATCGAACCGAACCGCGAGCCGCCCGGCTTCTTCGACTATCACACGGTGCTGTCGGGCCGCTATCTGTCGCCGACGAACGCGGGGACCGAAGTCGTGGTCGGCGCCGAACTCGCGCGCAAGCTCGGCGTGCACGTCGGCTCGGTCGTGCAGCTGATGGCGTCGACCGCGCACGGCGGCATCAACGCGACCGACGCGCAGATCGTCGGCGTGATGAGCACCGGCAACAAGGACCTCGACGAACGGATCGTCAACGTGACGTTCACGGCCGCGCAGGCGCTGCTGCGCACCGACCGTGCATCGCGCATCGCGGTGTTCCTCAAGGACACCGCCGGCACGACGGCCGCCGCCGCGGCGCTGCGCACCGCGCTGCCGACGCTCGACGTGCGGACCTGGGATCAGCTCGTATCGCTCTATCACCAGATCGTCGCGCTGTACAAGAACCAGTTCTCGGTGTTCGGCGCGATTCTCTGCGTGACGATCCTGCTGTCGATGAGCAACTGGATTCTGATGAGCATCGTCGAGCGGCGCCGCGAGATCTCGACGCTGCGCGCGCTCGGCGTGCCGGCCGCGACGGTGCGCGGCGTGCTGATCCAGGAGACCGCGCTGCTCGGCCTGCTCGGCGCGGCCGCCGGGATCGCGCTAGCGCTGCTGACGATGGTCGCGCTCAATCACGCGCAGATCCACCTGCCGGCGCCGCCCGGCCGCGTGAAACCGATCCTGCTCGAATTCACCGTGTCGCCCGTCGCCGTGGCCGCCGTCGAAGCTGCGTTCGTCGTGCTCGGCGTGGCCGCGGCACTGCTCGCGACGCTCGGGCTCGCGAAACGCAACATCCTCGAAGGACTCGCCCCATGAACCGCATTCGCTTCACGTTCGCCGCGCTCGTCGCGTGCGCGCCGCTCGCCGCGCACGCGGCCGACGCGCCGACGGCCCAGACCATGCTCGCCCGTGCCGACGCGTACCGCAGCACGGCCGCCGATACGCAGACGAACATCCAGATCACCAACGAAGTCGGCGGACAATCCGGCGACGCGACGCGCTATCTCGTCTACACGCGCGGCAACGGCGACACGCTCGCGCTCACGCGCAGCGGCGAGAACGACGGCCAGAAGTACCTCGCGACGACGCGCGGGCACTGGTTCTACGTGCCGAACACGCGCAGCGCGGTGCGCATCAACGGCATGCAGCGGCTGCAAGGGGAAGTCGTGATCAGCGACATCACGCGCACGCACTGGGCCGACAGCTATCGCGCGACGGCCGTGCCGGGCACGACGCCGATCGCCGGCAAGCCGGCCACCGAGCTCGACCTGACCGCGACCGACCCCGACAACGTCTACCCGACGATCAAGCTGTGGGTCACGCCCGACACCGACGTGCCGGTGCGCGCGCAGTTCTTCCTGGAGAGCGGCCTGCTGTTTCGCAGCGCCGATTTCTCGGCGCCGGTCGACGCGAACGGCCGCAAGGTGATCCGCAAGATCACGTATCGCAACGAGGTCGAGAAACAGCGCGCGAGCGTCGTCGACATCCTCGACGGCCAGCCGCGCAAGATTCCGTCGGGCTGGTTCAATCCCGACACGCTCGCCGATGGCCAATGAGTACGACGCCGATGCCGACGCCCATCGTGACCGCCGCCGTTCATCGCCCGATCGCATCCGCCGCGGCTGGCCCGGTGTCGCGCTCGCCATCCCGCTCGCGCTCGGCTGCACGCTCGCGCACGGAGAATCGCTGATGGATCAGCTCGGCACGCTCAACGGCATCGGCTACGCGCGCACCGTCGACAGCATGGACGGCCGCGCGCTGCTCGGCCGCCTGATCGGCGACTCGCCGCGCGGTCAGCAGGAAGCCGGGCTGCTCGCGCGCATCGACGGCGAAAACCTGTTCGTGAACGCGCGCGTCGTCGCCAGCAACCATTCGCTCGGCGCACAGGCGAGCCGCTTCAACGAAGCCGGCGTGCGCTACGCGTTCGACAACGGCATCACGCTGACGGCCGGCAAGCGGATCGATACGCTCGATACGTCGCAGGCATTCTTCCCGCTCGGCTTCTTCCAGAAACGGGCCGCGACGGCCGACATTTACGATCGCTACGGCGACGTCGAAGGCACGCCGCTCGTCGAGGCGAAATGGGCCGGCGAACAGACCACGCTGCAGTTCATCGCCGGCGAGAACCGCACGCTGCGCAACGACGTCGACAACCGCGACGTCGAAGGCGCGACGCAGCTCGTGCGCGGCGCGTACAACTGGTCGGGCGGCTCGGCCGCGCTGCTCGCGGGCCGTCACGCGGGCCGCGGCGGCGCGGGCGCGACGCTGTCGTTGGACGTCGCGCGCTCGAACACCGTCTATGCGAGCGCATGGCTCGAGCGCGGCACGACCCGCCCGCTGCCCGCTTTCATCGCGAACGGCACGCCGCTCGATTCGGCCGCCGCGTACGACGCCGTCGATCGCCGCAACGATCGCCAATATGTGTGGCGCAGCGCGGTCGGCATGCAGAGCGCACTGCCCGGCAACCTGTCGCTGATCGTCGAGTGGTCGCACGACGAAGCGCGTTACGACGCGAGCCAGTGGCGCCGGATGGTCGGCGCGGTGCAGGCGAACAACGCGCTGCTGCCGGTCGCGCCCGGCGCCGCGCTGGCCGGCCTCGGCGGCACGGCCAACTTCGTGAGCGTCGACGGCAGCCTGCGCGACTACCTGTTCGCGCGGCTCGGCAAGAAAGTCGGCCGCGTCGAGTATTCGCTGCGCGGCGTCTATTCGCCGCAGGACAAGGGCCTGCTCGCGATCGCGCAGGTCGTCGCCGACGTGAACACACGCGTGAGCGTCGACGTCGCGCTCACCCACGCTTTCTCCGACGGCCAGTCCGAGTACCGGATGGTCGGTCTCGGCACCCGCATCGACGCCGCCGTGCGCGTGCGTTTCTGACAGGAACCCTGCCATGTCCACGCTTTCCGCCCCCACCCCGGTCGCACCGTCGCCGCTGCTGCGCGTGGCCGACCAGGCCGCGTATCCGGTGCTGCGCCACCTCGACGCGATCGGCACGCCGCCGCGCGCGGCGGCCCGGCTCGTCGAAGCCGCCGCCGTGCGGCTGCTCGACAGCGAGATGGTGATCGCGCTGCGCGCCGCCACGCCGGACGTGCTGCCCGACGCATCCGCGTCGACCCCGTTGCGGCACGACGAAGCGCCGCTCACCGAAGCACTGCTCGAACAGATCGGCAACGAAGGGTTTCATCACCTGTTCAAGCCGTTCATGCGCGCGTTCATCCGCATCATGTTCGGGCTGTTCTTCTCCGACGACCAGAACCGTCGCGCCTGCGAGTGCATCGACGCCGGCCACAACTTCGCGTTCCTGATGAGCGACGGCGGCGGCCCGACGCTGGCCGCCTGGCGCACCGTCGTGCGCAGCGACGACAACGGGCTCGCGCTGACCGTCGACAAGGTGTGGGGCATCGAGGCGCACCGCGACTGCATGGCCGTCGTCGCGGCACGCCTGCCGGGCGTGATGTTCCCGGCCGCCTATCTTGTGTGGCCCGACGAGTATCGAAAACTGAAGCGCTCGACCTGCGGCGCGCCGTTCCTCGCGGGCAACCTGCAGCTCGCGAACGTCGGCGGCCAGGTGCGCGTCGCTGCCGAGGATCGCCTGCGGATCGGCGGCCCGACCGTCTTCAACAAATACCTGACCGTCGTGCGGCCGTACTTCGTCCGCGCGCTGATGGCGCACGTCGGCTGGCTCGAACGGACCGGCCGCGTCGAACTCGACGCCGACGCGCGCGCCGTGCACCGCTTCATCGCGGACGCCGCGCGCACCCAGACCGACGACGCGCACTACAGCTTCGGCAAGGTGCAGCGCGTGCTCGCGATCAAGCTGCTGTCGAACGAGTTCCTGAGCGCGCTCGTGCGCGACGGCAAGGTGCCGCGGTTCGACGACCAGCGCGACCTGCTGGCGTTTTCGAAGATGGAAGGCAGTTCGTACCGGTGTTATCACGAGCTTCGCAAGAGCCTGCGCTGCGAAGCCGGCAGTTGATCCACGCGACAGGCCGATCGATCCCGATCAATTCAACTCAACTCCAGGAGCTCCCCTCATGACGACCCAGAACGTTCCGGCCGACGCGCTCGACATCCTGTCCCGCGAAGTCGCGAAGATCCTCAACGTCGAAACCGTCGACACGGACGCCGGCATCGGCGAACTCGGCATCGATTCGCTGAACATCGTCGAGCTGATCGTGTTCTGCGAACAGCTTTACGGTTCGATCGATCCGGAAGCGCTGAACATCACGCAGTACACGACGCTGCAGCAGCTCGACGCGCAACTGCGCAGCCAGCAGCACGCGGCCTGATACGACGATGCTCGCGCCCCTTGCCCCCGTGGCGGCCGCCGCCGTCCAGCCGGCCCCGGCGACCGCGCTGACCGTGCAGGCGCTCGCGTACCGGCGCGTCGCGCCGTCGCGCGACGGCGCGGCCGTGCCGCTCGACGACACGGCGCACGTGATCGGCACGCTCGCGTGCGCCGAGCGCGAGCGGCTGTGCGGCGCGGTCGGCGCGGACGACTACGTGGTCAGCTCGACGATCCTGTCGATGCTGCTGATGAACGATTCGCCGCAGCACCGCGTGTTCGCGCAGGCGCTTGCCGGCGCGAACGACTACACGCCCGACTGGATGACCTGCTCGTACGAATGCGCGGGCTGGGGCTATGTGTTGCGCCGCGCGCTGGCCACCGCGGCCGAGACCGGGCCGCGCACGCTGCTGCTGCAGATCGTCGACGTCGACGTGCACGGCTTTACCTACTGGCACGGCAATCCCGCGTGGGGGCGCTCGGGCTTCGGCGTCTGCACGCTGCTCGTCGACGTCGGCCGCGAGCCGGCGCAGTCGGTGATCGCGGACGCCGCGCCGCCGTCCAGCGCGGTCGTGCGGCTCGGCCGCGACATCCGCACGTTCTGCGCGGCGCGCCCGGGCCTGCACGCGGCGCTGCCGTTCTTTCCGGCCACGTCGCGGCGCGCGCTGCTCGCGTCGGTCGGCAAGACGCCGCTGCTGCCGGACGGCCACGGCGTGTTCGGTCATGCGTTCGGCAGCGACCCGTGGCTGTCGGTGCTGCTCGCGCACCGCGACGGCGACACGCCGCGCCGCGCGGCAGTCTGCTCGCTCGCGCTGAACGGCTATTACGCGATCGCCGACGTCGCGTTCGCGCCGGACGCGACGTTCTCTCTCGACGGCGAGGCGTGACATGGTGCGCCCCGTTCATTTCACCTATCGGATCGAGCGCGATGCGCGCCAGCCGGTCGCGGTCGCGGCCAGCGCGTACCGGATGCCGCTCGACACGCCGGCCGACTATGCTCGCGCCGCGCTCGCGGAAGCGGCCGGCGATGCTTACGACACGGGCAATACGCACGACGGGGCCGGCGGCGAACGCCGCGTGCTGCTCGACCACGTGCAGTATTTCGCGTTCCTCGCGGAAATCGCCGCGCGGATTCGCGACGCCGTGCACGCGGACGCCCGCCTCTTCATCGAAGTGTGCGCACCGTACTTCGGCGCGTTGCCGGCCGAACTGCTCGCCCCGCACGTGCTGCTCGGCGTGCACCTGTACGACGAAGCGTTGCGCGATGCCGCACGCGGCGCGCCGGTCGTCTGGATCGGCGACCGCATCCTGCGCGATGCGGAATTCGCCGGCGACAACCGCGTGTGCTGCGCGATCTGGCCCGCGCGGCTCGCCGACGCGTTCGACGCGCAACTGCGTGGTGCGTGGCCGTCGTTCGCGATCCGGCTCGAGCCGCACCCGGGCGCACCGCGCGCCGCCCCGTTCACCGATTCCGCCCATCATTCCGGCGCCGCCGCGCGGCCGGGGAGACCCTGACATGAATGACACGCTTACCGTGATGCAGGACACGGCCGACATCCGCTGGTCGATGCCCGTCGACGCGCTGATGTCGAACGACTACGCGCTGCGCGAAGAGGCGCTGAACCGGCTGTACGAGAAGGCGAAAGCCGCGCAGTGGGACGTCGCGACCGACGTCGACTGGCGCCACGACCTCGATCCGGCGAACCCGCTCGGCATGCCCGACCCGACGCTGCTGATCTACGGCACCGAGCTGTGGGGCAAGCTCGCCGACGCCGACAAGCGCGAGGTGCGCCACCACGCGCAGGGCTGGCTGTTGTCGCAGATCCTGCACGGCGAGCAGGCCGCGCTGATCTGCGCGTCGAAGCTCGCGTCGGCCGAAAGCGGCCTGAGCGCGCGGCTGTGCGCGGCCGCGCAGATGATGGACGAAGCGCGCCACGTCGAGGCGTACGCGAAGCTCGTCAACGAGAAGCTCGACGTCAGCTACCCGATGAGCCGCTCGCTGAAAGGGCTGCTGCACGACACGATCACGAGCAGCGCGCTCGACATGACGAACCTCGGGATGCAGGTGCTGGTCGAGGGCATCGCGCTGTCGATTTTCCAGAGCGTCGTCGCGTACAGCACCGACCCGTTCATCAAGGACCTTTTCCTGCGGATCCAGCGCGACGAAGCACGCCACTTCGCGGTCGGCCGGATCACGCTGTGCCGCGTGTACGCGGAGATGAGTTCGCACGAGCTGCGCGAGCGCGAGGAATTCATCTGCGAAGGCGCGGCCGTGCTGTACGAGCACCTGTGCGCGGACGACATCTGGGAACCGATGGGGCTGTCCAAGCGCGAATGCAGCGCGATGGTGCGCGAGTCGCCGGTGTCGAGCTCGATCCGCCGCTCGATCTTCCGGCGCCTCGTGCCGACGATCCGCGAGATGGGCCTGCTCACGCCGACCGTGCAGGCGACCTTCGAAAAGCTCGACGTCCTCGACTACGCGGCGATGCCGCTCAACTGACATGACGATGTCCTCCTCCCACGCATCCCGCGACGCCGGCTTCTGGATCGGCATCGACGCGGTGGCCTACGAGCTGCCGGGCCCGCCCGTCGATATCGAGGCCTGGGCCGCCGAACGCGATTACCCGGCGCAGCGGGCGGCCGCGATCGCGCAGTCGGGCAGCCGCTATTTCCACATGGCGCTCGACACGAGCGAGACCGATCTCGCGATCGCGGCGGTCGGCCGGCTGCTCGACACCGCGCACGTGCAGCCGTCCGACGTCGGCGCGATCGTGCACGTGCACACGCAGCAGTTCAGCGTGCCGCCCGCGCCGCGCAGCCTGCCGCACGAAGTGGCCGCGCGCTTCGGCATCGAGCCGCTGTGGCTCGGCTCCGTCGCGCAACTGAACTGCGTGTCGGTCGCGGCTGGCATCGAGACCGTGCGCGCGCTGATGCGCCGCCATCCGCAACTCGATGCGGCGCTCGTCGTGTCGTCCGACCGCGTATACGGCGAGGATTACCGGATGCGGCAGATGACCGGCGTGCAGTGCGACGGCGCGGCCGCGATGCTGATCGCGCGCAACAGCACGAAGAACCGGCTCGGCGGCATCGCGATCGAAACGCATGCGAAATGGCATCGCGGGTCGGACACCGTCGCCGCGAACGAGGCCGACCTGATCATGATGGAATGGCCATACACGCGCCGCGCGATCGACGCGGCCGTCGCGCTCGAGCCGCATGCGCTCGACGCATACGATCTCGTGCTGCCGCACAACGCCGACCTGCCCGGCTGGAACGCGCTGTGCCGCGCGATGCGCGTGCCGGCCGAGCGGCTCTACGCGGACAACATTCATGCGCGCGGCCACGCGTGCTGTTCGGATTTTCCGATCAACCTGGCCGACGTCGGGCTCGATGCGGTCGCGCACGGCCGGCGCGTGCTCGGCGTGATGCAGTCGAACTGCGGCGCGTATGCGGCCGCCACGCTCCATCCGGTGAGCCGCCATGACGCCTGAGCGCCCGCTTCCCGCCGCCGATCGCGCGTGGATCGCCGATCTGCGCACGCCGTGCTACGTGTACGAGCCCGAGGTCGCGATCGCCCGCTACCGGTCGCTCAAGGCGCGGCTCGGCACGCGGCTGATCGTGTCGCTGAAGGCGAACCCGAACCAGGACATGCTCGCGCGCTGCGCGCATGCGTACGAGGACGGCGTCGAACTCGCGAGCCGCGGCGAACTCGACGCGGTGATCGGCCGGATCAAGACGCCGCGCTACCTGAACAATCCGTCGATGGACGAGATGTTCATGCGCGCGGGGCTCGCGTCGCGCTGCCATTTCGTGCTCGACAACCCGGATGCGGTCGCGCGTTTCGTGCCGCTCGCGCGCGAAGCGGCGGCCGGCGGCGGCACGCCGGGCGCCGTGCTGCTGCGCGTGAACGCCGGCGCGCTGGCAGGCGAGCACGCGCGGGCTCCGTGGCACGACCACTTCGGGATGACGCCGAACGAGGCGCACGACGCGGTGCGCACGCTCGCGGCCGCCGGCTTGCCCGTCGCCGGGCTGCATGTGTTCTCCGGCCCGCATTCGTTCATCCGCCAGGACCCGACGCAGCCGGACACGCTCGTGTTGCCCGAGCGGCTCGCCGCGCTGGCCCGCGATCTCGCGCCGGCCAACGGTGCGCCGCTCGCGTCGCTGAGCCTCGGCGGCGGTTTCGCCGACGATCATCCGGGCGATGCCGCGTTCGAACGCTATGCCGCCGCGCTCGCGCCGCTCGCCGGCCAGTATTCGCTCGCCCACGAATCCGGCCGCGCGATCTTCGCCGATGCGGGCGTGTTCGCGACGCGCGTCGTCGCGGTCAAGACGTGGCAGGACCGCACGATCGCCGTCTGCGACGGCGGCCTGTCGCATGCGTTCCTGCTCGCCCAGACCGAAACGATGATGCGCCGCCTGGCCGCGCCGTCGCTCGTGCGTCGCACGCCCGCGCCGCCGCCTCGCGGTGTGCCGACGCTCTTCGTCGGGAGCACCTGCAGCCGCGCGGACGTGATCGGCCGCGACGACACGGGCGCACCGCCGCAGGTCGGCGACATCGCGGTGTTCGAGCGCTGCGGCGCGTATCACCGCACGTACTCGATGGCGCATTTTCTGTCCCACGAAGCCGCGCACGTATACGTGCGGCCGGCCTGAACCCGAGGAGCCGATCATGAACGCATTGATCAGCATCGCCGACCTGCTCGAACACGGCGCCGAGCGCTGGCCGCATCATCCGGCGTACGCCGACGGCGGCCGCACCCTGACTTACGACCAGCTTGCCCGCGCGGTCCGGCGCGCCGCCGCCGCGCTCGCATCGCGCGGCGTGCGGCCCGGCGAACGCGTCGCGATCTACGCGCCGAAGCGCATCGAAACCGTGGTCGCGATGCTCGCGGCCAACGCGCTCGGCGCGATCTTCGTGCCGGTCAATCCGCAGTTGAAGGAAGCGCAGATCGAACACATCGTCGCCGACAGCGGCGCCGCGCTGTTCGTGACCGGCGCGCAGCGGCTCAAGCGCCTGCCGGCGCTCGCCGCGCTCGTCGGCGCGCGCACGCTGCTGATCGAGGAACTCGCCGATGCGATCGAGTCGCCCGGCACCGACACGCCAGCGTCCACAGCGGCCCCCTTCGGCCGCCCGGTCGACGACGATCCGGCCGCGCTGCTCTACACGTCCGGCTCGACCGGCAAGCCGAAAGGCGTCGTCGTGTCGCATCGCAACCTGGTGTCGGGTGCGTTCAGCGTCGCCGCGTACCAGCAGCTCGCCGAAGACGACGTCGTGCTCGGCGTGCTGCCGCTCAGCTTCGACGCGGGCCTGAGCCAGCTCACGACCGCGCTCGCGTCCGGCGCGTGCTACACACCGCTCGACTTCCTGCAGCCGGCCGAAGTGCCGCGCCATTGCGATGCGTTCGGCGTCACGTCGATCACCGGCGTGCCGCCGCTGTGGATGCAGCTTGCATCGGCCGGCTGGAGCGACGGCGCACGCACGCGGATCCGCCGCTTCGCGAACACCGGCGGCCATCTCGCGACACCGCTGCTGCACCGGCTGCAGGCGCTGTTCACGCAGGCGTCACCGTACCTGATGTACGGATTGACCGAGGCATTCCGCTCGACCTACCTGCCGCCCGCGGATGCGGCGCTGCGCCCGACGTCGATCGGCAAGGCCGTGCCGAACGCGGAGATCCTCGTACTGCGCGCGGACGGCAGCGAATGCGCGGCCGACGAGCCCGGCGAACTCGTGCATCGCGGTGCGTTCGTCACGCTCGGCTACTGGAACCGGCCCGAGCTGACCGCGCAGCGCTTTCGTCCGCTGCCGCGCCGGCACGGCGAAATCCCGCGCCCGGACGTCGCCGTGTGGTCCGGCGACATCGTGCGGCGCGACGCGGACGGCTACCTGTATTTCGTCGCGCGCGGCGACGACATGATCAAGACGTCCGGCTATCGCGTGAGCCCGACCGAGGTCGAGGACGTGCTGTTCGCGCTGCCGCACATCCGCGAGGCCGCCGTGTTCAGCGTCCCGCACCCGGCGCTCGGCGAGGCGATCGCCGCGTGCGTCGTGTCGACGCTCGACGCCGACGCGTGCCGCGCCGACATCGCCCGCGCGTGCCGCGACGCGTTGCCCACCTACATGAACCCGCTCGTCGTCGAGCCGCTGCCCGCGTTGCCGCGCAACCCGAACGGCAAGATCGACCGACCGGCGCTGAAAGCGCAGTATCGCGACGCGTTCGCGCGTCCGAACCTCGAGGAGACCGCCGCATGACCCTGTCGACGCTCGACGAAACCTGTGTCGGTGCACCGCGCGTCGCCGCGCCCGGCACGCTCGCGCTGTCCGGCGGCGTCGTGGTGCTGCCGCCCGCCGTCGTGTTCAGTGCGATCCAGGCGCAGGAGCGCCATCCCGGCTACCGGCACCTGCTGCTGCCGCAGGCGCGCTTTGCGCGGCCGCGCGGCATGGGCGCGCTGACGCCCGACGAAGGCACGCGTCTCGCGCCGGGCGGGCGGCCCGCGCTGCGCGTCGCGCCGCCCGGGCGCAGCCTCGCCGATCTCGCCGCCGATGCGGCGCTCGACTTGCGCGACCAGCTCGGCTCCGGCGCGCTGGCCCGCACGACGCATGTGATCGTCGCCAGTTGCGCGCTCAACGAAGGCATCGGCGACTCGGTCGTCGGCCGCATGCAGTACGAACTCGGGCTGCAACGCGTGACGCCGTTCGCGCTCGGCCAGAACGGCACGCTCGGCTGGTATTCGGCGCTGATGCTGCTCGACGGGCTGCTGCGCGATGAAGGCGACCAGGCGCTCGTGATCCTCAGCGACAAGTGGCTCTACCCGTTCTTCCGCCAGTTCGGCGACCTGGTCGGCTACGGCGATGCCGCCGCCGCGCTGCTCGTGTCGCGCGCGGGACCGACGCCCGAGCCGGCCCCGTGGGGCGGCGTGCGCTCAGTCGCGCTCGAATTCGGGCCGTCGATCGCCGATCCGTGGGCCGACGCGCCGGCCGCGCTGCGCGACACGCTCGCACCGGTCGCCGCGCGCGCGATCCGCCGCGCGCTCGACCAGGCCGACCTGCGTGCGAACGAGATCGACTGGTGCGTGCCGCCCGGCTTCGACCCCGGCTTCGCGGCGCGCGTGGCCGATGCCGCGTCGATCCCGGTTCCCGCGCGCATCCAGCACGACGGGTCGGGCCATCTGTCGTCGGCCGAATCGGCCGCCGCGCTGATCCGGCTCGCGGGCGCGCTCGACGAAGGCGAGCGCCGCACGGTGCTCGTCTGGGACGCGGCGCTGCATGGCGCGGCGGCGGCGGCCGTCGTCGACCTGGCCGGCGGGCTCGACGCCGCACTCGATATCGAAGGAGACGCATGATGAGCGCCTACAAGGTCAGCCTGCGCGAGCTGCGCTTCTTTCTGTGGGAACTGTTCGAGGCCGACAAGCGCTTCCTGGCGGAACACGGCCTGTACGGCACGCACGATCGCGCGTCGATCGACGCGCTGCTCGAACGCGCACGCGATTTCGCGCTCGACCTCGGGCGCAGCTACCAGCAGGCGGACGTCGAGGGCTGCACGCTGCTCGACGACGGCCAGGTACGGATTCCTTCGCATTTCCACGCGCTGTGGGCGCGCTTTCGCGACGAGTGGTCGAACACGCTGTTCGGCACCGCGCACGGGCTGCCGCCGATCGTCACGCAGATGATCTACGAGATGTTCATGGGCGCGAATCCGTCGTTCATGACGTACGGCGGCTTCACGCGCCCCGCGGTCAAGCTGCTGCAGATGCACGGCACGCCGCACCAGAAGGCGCTCATCGCGCCGCTCGAAGCGTACCGCTGGGACGCGTGCTTCTGCGCGACCGAACCGCAGGCCGGCACCGACCTGACCGCGGTCGCGCTGCGCGCGACGCCGCTCGAACGCGACATCTACGCGATCGACGGCGAGAAGGTCTATATCTCGGCCGGCATGCACGAGCTGACGGAAAACACGCTGTATTTCGTGCTCGGACGCATCGACACCGCGTCGCCGGATTCGTTCTCGCTGTCGTGCCTCGTCGTGCCGCGCTTCTGGCCCGACGAAACCACCGGCGAGCTGCAGCCGAACCACGTCGACTGCATCGGCCTGCCGCGCAAGATGGGCCTCAAGGGCTGCGCGAACACGCATCTCGTGTTCGGCTCGAACGGCACGACGAAAGGCTGGCTGCTCGGCGGCCGCCGCAACGTCGGGCTGCTGCAGCTGATGCCGCTGATGAACCAGGCGCGGATGAGCACCGGGATGTTCGGCGTCGGCGTCGCATCGAGCGCGTACCTGCACGCGGTCGAGTACGCGGGCCGCCGGCTGCAGGGCCGGCCGATCGAGCGCGCGTCGAACACGAACGCGGCACGGGTCGCGATCGTCGAGCACGCGGACGTGCAGCGCATGCTGGTCGACATGAAAAGCCGCGTCGACGGATGCCGCGGCCTGCTCGGCAAGCTCGCGGCGACCGCGACGCGCGCGGCGATGCTCGAAGCGACGCCCGCCCCCGACCCGGCCGAGATCGAGCGTCATCGCAAGCTGCAACTGCTGCTGACGCCGATCTGCAAGGCGTTCATCTCGGACCAGGCGTGGCGGATCTGCGAAACGGCGATCCAGGTGCACGGCGGGCTCGGCTATACCGACGCGAGCCCGGTCGAGCAGAACGCGCGCGACGTGAAGATCCTGTCGATCTGGGAAGGCACGAACTACATCCAGGCGCAGGATCTCGTGCGCGACAAGCTCGGCTTCGGCCGCCATTCGCGGCTGATCCAGTACTACCGCGACGAACTCGACGCGTTCCTCGCGCAGCAGCATCACGCCGGCACGCATGCGGAGCTGCGGCCGCTGTTCGACGCACTGCGCGCGGGCGCGGACCGCATCGCCGCCGCGCTCGACGACATCGCGCGCGACGTGCAGGACGGCCACACGCATCGCAGTAGCCAGTTCTACACGCGCTTTCTGGAGATGTTCGGCGTCGTCACGTCGGCATGGGTGCTGCTCGAATCGGCGACGATCGCCGCGCGCCGGCTCGATGCGCCGGAAACCGCCGACGCGCCGGCCGAGTTGGCGTTCTATCGCGGCAAGCTGAAAAGCGCGCGCTACTACTTCGCGAACGTGCTGCCCGTCGTCGACCAGCACGCGGCCGTGATCGCCGCGATGGCGCACGCGGCGATCAGCGTCAGCAGCGACGAACTCGCCGCGGTGGAATGACATGGACACGACACTCGATTCCGGCAGCGCCACCACCACGACCGCGGCCGACGATGCGCCGCGCAACCTGCTCGGCCGGCCGGCGACGCGCCATCGCGGCACCGACATCGACGGCGCGACGCTCGACCCCGAAGCGCTGCGCGTGCGCGATCTCGACCTGAACGCGCTGATCGGCGCGACGACGTTCGAAGGCGCACTCGCGCATCTGTGGTTCGACGTCGCGCCCGGCAGCGCCGACCATCGCGCGCACGAAGCGACGATCGGCGCGCGGCTCGCCGCGTTCACCGACGCGCTGGCGCCAAGCTCGGCCGCGCAGTCGGTCGCGGCCGATCTCGGCGCGGAGGGCGTCGCGCCGGTGTTCGCGGCCGCGTCCGGCCTGCTGCGCGGCCTCGACGACGTGACCGCACGCGTGCACGGCCCGGCGCCGGACGATGCCGATCTCGACACGATGCTGCTGTGCGCGGCCGCCGCGCCGTTCCTGCTGCATGCGGCGATCGAGGGCCGGCCGTTCGCGGCCGGCACACACGCCGGCGGCAGCACGGCGCTCGATGCAGCGCGGACGCAAGCGCAACGCATGCTCGTGCTGACCGGCGCGACGCGCCACGACGCGCCCGCGCAAGCGGCGATGGACATGCTGCTCGTCGCGTGGCACGCCGGCTTCGGCTACATCACGCCGACCGTGCTCGCGCCGCGCGTCGCGATCGGCACCGGCGTCACGCTGACCCAGGCCGTCGCCTCCGGCTTCCTCGCGAGCGGGCCGTCGCACGTCGGCGCGGCGCTCGAAGCGATGCAGTGGCTCGCCGCGCTCGCGCAGTCGGCACCGGGCGGCGCCGGCGCGTCGGCCGCTGCGCTCGACGCGGCCGGGCGCGCGGCGATCGATGCGGCGCTCGACGCGAAACGCACGCTGTACGGCTTCGGCCATCCGCTGTTCGTCGCCGATCCGCGTCCGCCGCACATACGCGGCCGGTTGATGGCAATCGGCTTCGACGGCGGATACGTGACGCTGTTCGACGCATGCTGCGCGCAGGCCGACACGCGCCGCGCGCTGCGGCCGAACATCGATTTCCTGACCGCCGCGACGCTGCTCGAACTCGGCGTCGCCGCGCCGTCGTGGGGCGTCGGCGTCGGGCTGGCCGCGCGCATCGCGGCGATGGCCGCGCATGCAGTGGAACGGCGCCGCCGCCCGGCGTTCGGCGTCAACAGCGCGACCGCGCGACGGCTGCTGGCCGCCGTGCCGGTCGGCTGGCTGTGAACCCTCACCCTCTCGCACAAGGAACGTCATGCTGCTCAAGAACCTGCGCCCGGCGAACGACTACGATCGCTTCGCCACCGAAACGCTCGAACCGTGGGACCTGCTGTTCATCAGTCGCATCCGCCAACTGGCGCGCGGGATGACGGCCGGCACGATCGCCGACATCGGCACGGCCACCGGCGTCGTGCCGGTGCGGCTCGCGACCGATCCGGCGATGCGCGGCTGGCGCTACGTCGGCATCGACCTCGATCCGGCGATGCTGGACGAAGGCCGCCCGCGCATCCGCGAACTCGGGCTCGACGATACGATCGAGATGCGCGTCGGCGACGCGCTCGCGCTGCCGTTCGACGACGGCACGCTGACGATGGCGGTCGGCCGCGCGACGCTGCATCACCTGCCCGACAAGGCGCTCAGCCTGACCGAGATGTACCGCGTGCTGGAGCCGGGCGGCATCGCGCTGGTGCACGACATGCGCCGCGACGCGCCGCAGCACCTGCTCGACCGCTTCACCGAAATGCGCGCGGCCGCCGACTATCCGCCGACCCACGTCGAGGAAAAGATCACGCTCGACGAAGCGCATGCGCTGGTGGCCGATGCCGGCCTGTCGTCGGTTGCGTCGATCTACAGCCCGAGCATGGGGCTCGGCGCGCTCGGCTTCGAAATCCTGCTGAAGAAACCGGCGCTGGCCTGAGCGATGACCGATCTCGCCTTCCTCGCCGCGCATGCCGCCGTGCGGCTCGGCGCCGACGACGTGCGGTGCGCGCCGGTCGCGCCCGGCGCGACGCTGCCGCTGTGCGTGACGCCGCGCAGCGCCGAACTCGCGACGTCGCCGGAGATGTTCGTCGCGTGGTACCGCTCGCGGCTCGACACGATCGACACGCTGCTCGACGCATGCGGCGCGCTGCTGTGGCGCGGCTTCGCGGTGCCCGACACCGCCGCGTTCGGCCGCCTCGGCGCGCTGTATCCGGCGCATGCGAACGGCTATACGGCCGGCGCCGCCCCGCGCCGGCAGATCGACGGCCAGGTCTACGAATCGACCCGCATGCCGCCGCCGTTCAAGATCGGGCTGCATCAGGAGATGGCCTACATGCCGGCGTTCCCGCGCCTCGTCGCGTTCTACTGCCGGCAACCGGCCGACGCGGGCGGCGAAACGCCGATCTGCGACATGCGACGCGTGACCGCGCGCGTGCCGGCCGCGCTGCGCGAGCGGTTCGCCGAACGCGGCGTGATGTACCTGCGCAATTTCGCGGCGCCGGGCGACCGCGCGGACGGCCTCGCCGCCAATCCGAACCTGCCGTTCGCCGCCTACCACCGGCCGTGGGACGACGCGTTCGGCACGACGGCGCGCGACGAGGTCGAGCGGCTGTGCGCGGAACGCGGCGTCGGCTGCCGCTGGCTCGACGACGGCAGCGTGACCGTGTCGCACGTCGGCAACGCGCTGCGCACGCATCCGCGCACCGGCGAGACGGTGTGGTTCAACCAGGCGAGCGCGCAGCACCCGAACCCGCGCTCGATGGGCGAGCTCAGCTATCGCTACCTGCAGCGCATGTACGGCACGCGCGCGGCGTTTCCGTACGAGATTCGCTACGGCGACGGCGCGCCGATGCCGTTCGACGATCTGGCGCCGATCTACGACGCGCTCGACGACGAGGAATTCGCGTTCCCGTGGCAGGCCGGCGACGTGCTCGTCGTGGACAACATGCTGGTCGCGCACGGCCGCAACCCGTATCGGGGCGCGCGCGACACGCAGGTCATGCTGTTCGACTGAGGATGCCGACGATGAGCGTTTCGTTTCTTGCGTCCGTGCGCGCGATATTCGGCCCGCCCGCCGCGTTCGACCGGCCGCAGCGCGCGGGCACGCCGCCGCTGCCCGACGCGCATGCGCCGGGCGCGGCGCTCGGTGCGCGCGCGATCGACGTCGCGGCCGGCGATTTCCGCTTCTCCGCGCGCCACGTGCGGTTCCGGCTCGGCGCGATCACCGCGATCGTCGGGCCGAACGGCTCGGGCAAGACCACGCTGCTCGAGACGCTGCTCGGCTTCCGGCGCGGCGGCAGCGACGTGCGCGTGCTCGACGTGCCGGCCGAACGCTTCATGCGCGATTCGCGCTCGCTGCGGCGGCTCGGCGCGCAATTGCAGAAGGTCGAGTATCCCGATCACCTGCGCGTGTCCGAAATCGTCGCGCTGCACCGCGCGATGTACGCGCACACCGATGCGGCGATCACCGACGCGCTCGGCATCGCCGAGCTGCTCGACAAGCCGTGCCGCGCGCTGTCGAAGGGGCAGCGCCAGCGCGTGGACCTCTACGTCGCGCTCGCGCACCGGCCCGAGCTGGCCGTGCTCGACGAGCCGTTCACGGGGCTCGACCGCCGCTACGCGGGCGTCGTGATCGACCTGCTGCGCCATCGCGCGAGCGGCACGAGCGTCGCGATGATCTGCCATTCCGAGGAAGAACTGAGCGTGGTCGACGATCTCGTGTGGGTGCGCGACGGCGGCGTGCGCTACCAGGGCGACCAGCACACGCTGCGCGCCAGGCTCGTCGGCGATGCGCGCGCGGTCCTGCATTGCCGCGACGAAGCCGATGCGCGCGCGCTGCGCAAACGGCTCGCGGCGCTGCCCGGCGTGACCGGCGTGCGCGTGTCGGCCGCGCACGTGGTCGAGGCGTTCGGCGATGCGACGCTGCATCCGAACGTCCACCGGATCGTCGGCGAACAGGGCATCCAGCATCTCGCGCTCGCGCCGAGCACGCCGGGCGACCTGCTGCGCCTGTGCACCGAGGGCCCGACCCATGACTAAGGTATTCCTGATCCTCGTGCGCAACGAGCTGCTCGGCTATCTGCGCAGCCGCTCGTCGCTGTTCTGGACGCTCGTGTTCCCGGTGTTCCTGCTGAGCGTGATGCTGTTCGCGTTCGGCGGATCGGGCTCGCTCGGCGCGGCCGATATCGCGTTCGACATGCCCGGCGGCGCGACGCCGTACAACCAGGCGTGCAAGGCGCAGATCGTCGCCAGCCTGTCGCACAGCGACACGGTGAAGGCGACCTTCGGCGGGCGCGGCGCGCCGGCCGATCGCGTGACGGTCGTGCTCGGCGCGGACGAACGCACGCCGGCGACGATCCGTTACGACTTCAACGGCTCGCTCGCGGTGAAGGCCGCGTCGCGCGTCGTCGAGATCGCGCTCGCACGCTGCGCCGCGCAGCGGCTCGGGCTGCCGGCCGCGCAGGCGCGCTTCGAGAACGCCGCGCCCGCGCGCCGCCCGTTCGACTACGGCGCGTTCTTCGCGACCGGCATCCTGGTGATGGCGTTCATGGCGATCGGTCTCAATTCGACGACCACCGCGATCGCCGCGCTGCGCGAGCGCAATACGTTCAAGCTCTACGTGTGCTTCCCGGTGTCGCGCGGCGTGTTCCTCGCCGCGCTGATCGTCGCGCGGATGGCGATGATGGCGCTGTCGGCGCTCGTGCTGCTGACGGTGGCGCGCGTCGTGTTCGGCATCGCGCTGCCGATCGCGACGCCGGACGGGTTGCGTGCATTGCCGATCGTGCTGCTCGGCGCGGCGATGGTGCTGAGCATCGGCGTGCTGCTGGCGAGCCGTACCCGTTCGCTCGCGGCGGCCGAACTCGCGTGCAACGTCACCTACTACCCGCTGCTGTTCTTCAGCGACCTGACGATCCCGATGCACGACGCGCCCGCGTGGCTGAAGGCCGGGCTCGCGTTCCTGCCGACCAACCAGTTCGCCGTTGCGCTGCGCGGCGCGCTGGTCGACGGCGCGCCGTACGCGCAGCTCGCGCCGCAACTGCTCGGCATGGCCGCGTGCACCGCGCTGTTCCTGTTCGCCGCCGCGCGGCTGTTCCGCTGGCACGACGCATGACGCGTCGCCACGCTGTTTCGACGAAGGAGAAACCCCCGATGAAATCGAGCAATCCCATAACCGGCTACCTGCTGCACGCGAGCAACTTCCTGCCGGCGATCGTGTTCCTGTTCTACGGCCGGCTCGGCCCCGAGCAGCCGGACCTGCGCTGGACCCATGCGTTCCTGATCGGCGGCGTGCTCGCGCTCGTGCACGGCGCGTGGCTGATCCGCCGCGCGGAGCGCAACAGCATCGCGATCGGCGTCGACCTGTTTCTCGTGATCGGCGCGGTGCTCGCGCTCGTCTCGCCGACAGGTAGCCGTTTGTGGGGCGAGGAACTCGGGCCGGCCGCGATGCTCGTCTGCGTGCTGGTGGTCGGCATCGTGCATACCGCGTGGTCGGACGGCGGCTTCGTCGACGGCACGTTCGTCGATCACGCGCGGGCGCGTTCGCTGTCGCTCGTGCTGCTCGCCGTCACCGTCGTCGCGCTCGCGGTGTCGATCGCGATGCGTCACAGCCCGCTGTGGGGCGGTGTCGTGCCGCTGATCGCGCTGGTCGTCGTGCGCGGCCGGCTGCGCAAGCAGCTCGCGCGGGCACGCTGACGATGAACGCGCTGCCCGACCGCGCAGTACACGCGGCACATGCCGCGCAACGGCACGCGCTCGCCGCGGCGCTCGGCGACGGCTGGCTCGAAGGCGCGACATGCGAGCCGTATGCGACCGACGTCATGCAACACGACGGCGTGCCGCTCGGCGTCGCGCGGCCGGCCTCGACCGCCGACGTGCGCGCGCTGGCCCGCGTCGCCGTCGCGCACCGGATCGCGCTCGTCGCCCAGGGTGCGCGCAGCGGGCTCGTCGGCGCGGCCGTGCCCGATCGCAGCGGCACGCAATGCGTGGTGTCGTTCGAGCGGATGCGCGCGATCCGTGCGTTCGATCCGGCCAATCGCAGCATCACGGTCGAGGCCGGCGTGCGGCTGTCCGACCTCAATCGCGTGGCGGGCGAAGCCGGCCTCTGCGTGCCGATCGATCTCGGCAGCGATCCGGCGGCCGGCGGCCTCGTCGGCGCGAACGCGGGCGGCAGCCGCCTGATCAAGTACGGCGACGTGCGCCGTCACGTACTCGGCGTCGAAGTCGTGCTGGCGGACGAAGCCGGCACCGTGATCGACGCGCTCGCGCCGCTGCGCAAGCGCAACGCGGGCTTCGACGTCGCGCAATGCTTCATCGGCGCGAATGGCGCGAACGGGCTCGTGACGGCCGTGTCGTTCGCGCTCGCGCCGCTCGAACGGTCGTCGTGCGCGGCGTTCGTCGCGTTCGGGTCGTATGACGCGGCACTCGCCGGCCTGCTCGCGTTCGAACGCGCATTCGGCGAGATGGTGTCGGCGTTCGAGTTCATGTCGGCGGCGGCGGTCGGTTGCGTCGCGGCGGCGTTTCCGGCATTGCGCGCGCCGTTCGAACCCGGTGAAGCCGGATGCTACGCGCTCGTCGAGATCGCGACCGGCATGCCGGGGCTCGATGCGCTGCTCGAGGAACGCGCGGTCGCGACGCTCGGTGCGCTGATGAACGAACGGCTCGTCCTCGACGCGGCATGCGCGCCGCCGGAACGCTTCTGGCGGATTCGCGACGCGCTGCCGGCCGCGGTCGCGCAGGACGGCCTGCCGCTGTCGTTCGACGTGTCGTTTCCGCGCGGCGCGCTGGCCGGATTCGTCGCCGATGCCGAGCAGTGGCTCGCCGCCGCGCATCCGGCGCTGCACTGTCACGCGTTCGGCCATTTCGGCGACGGCGGCTGCCATCTCGTCGTGTCGATTCCGCCTACCGAGGCACAACGCTACGGAGCGCTGCAACAGGTGGCATTGCGCGGCGCGCTGTACGACCGCGTCGTGCAGGCAGGCGGCTGCTTCAGCGCGGAACACGGCATCGGGCCGGTCAATATCGCGTACTACCGCAAGCACGTGCCGGCCGCGCACCGGCGGCTCGCCGGCGCCGTCCAGCACGCGATCGACCCGCTCGGCCTGGTCGGGCGGGTCCGTTACTGATGCACGGCTTCGACACCTCACGGAGAATGCGCATGATGTCGCCACGCCCGCCCGACCGGGGCACCCCGTCCGAACCCGACGTCGACCCTTCGTGCTCCGGCATCCCGGCCACGCTGCCCGACTCGGGCGTGGTGGTCAACGTGCGGGGCGTCGCTTGCGTGATCCCGTTGCCGCCGCGCGACCATGCGCGCCCGGCGCTGTGGCGCGCGCTGGCGCACTGGCGCGACGAACGCTCGGCCGATCGCCACGTCGAGCCGGACGGACGGCAGGACTGAGCCGGCCGCGCGCGGCGGGCCGGCAAGCGCGCACAGGCGAGCGCGGCGCCGGACACCCTCGGTCGTCCGGCGCCGCGACGGGCGGAAGCGTGCGATCAGAACACCGCGTGCCCGCTGATCACGCTCGGCAGCCACGTCGAGAAGAACGGCAGATACGTGACGATGTTGATCGCGCTGAAGATCGCGAGGTAGTAAGGCCACGCCATCTTCGTGGTCTCGCCGATCGACACGTTGCCGATCGCGCAGCCGACGAACTGCACCGAGCCGATCGGCGGATGCACGAGGCCGAGCGAGCAGTTCAGCAGCAGCATGATCCCGAACTGCACCGGCCCGACGCCGCACGCCATCGCGATCGGCAGGAACAGCGGCGTCGTGATCAGGATGTGCGCGGCCATGTCGACGAACGTGCCGAGGAACACCTGGATGATGTTGATGTACAGCAGCATCAGCCACGGCGCGGCGGTCGACTGCTTCAGCAGCCCTTCGATCGCATCCGGAATCTCCAGGTACGACATCTGGAAGCGCAGCATGTTGGACACCGCGATCAGCAGCAGCACGACGCCCGTCGTGCGCGCCGCATGCGACAGCGCGCGGCGCAGCTTCTCGGCCGTCAGCGTGCGGTACACCACCGCGGTCAGCACGAGCGAGTAGACGACGGCGATCGCGGCCGCTTCGGTCGCGGTGGCGATGCCCTTCGCGACGCACACGAGGATGATCGCGATCACCATCAGCCCGGGCACCGCGCCGACGAAGCTGCGCAGCACCGCATACCAGCCGGGAAAGCGCGGCAGTGCCGACGAGCCGTCCTCGCGGCGCGGGTAGCCGTGACGCACGGCCTGCCAGTACGCGGCGGCGAGCACGAAGCCCATCACCCACAGCACCGGCAGGAGCCCCGAGAACAGCAGGTCGCCGATCGACACGCCGCTCACCGGCTGGCCGTGCAGCATCCCGGTGATGCCCTGCGCGGCGAACGCGTAGATGATCATGTTGGTCGACGTCGGCATCAGCGCGCCGGCGAGCGACGCATGCGTGGTCACGTTGACCGCGTACGCGGCGCTGTAGCCTTCGCGCTTCATCAGCGGAATCACCACGCCGCCCATCGCCGACGTATCGGCGGTCGGCGAGCCCGACACGCCGCCGAACAGCGTGCACGCGACGACGTTCGCCATCCCGAGGCCGCCGCGGAAGTGGCCGACGGTCGCCTGCGCGAAGCGCAGGATCCGGTCCGCGATGCCGCCATGCAGCATCAGCTCGCCGGAGAAGATGAAGAACGGCACGGCGAGGAACGAGAACGCGTTCATCCCCGAGATCATCGCCTGCATCGCGGTGGCGATCGGCAGGCCTTCGACCATGTAGGTCAGCACGCACGCAATGCCGAGCGCGAACGACACGGGCACGCCGAGCACGAGGAATA
>NZ_JBYQCG010000109.1:0-20803 GCF_057837105.1 Burkholderia sp. APQ4-4ca
GCAGCCTGTTCGACCGTCAGCGCGACCGCGACGTTGGTCAGGCCGCGGACCGCGGCCAGTTCGAGTGCATTGCTGTCGCTGCCGAGACGCCAGCAGGGGCTGCGCGTACCGACGTGCGCCTCGAGCACCGCGCTATCGTTTTCGTCATCCATGGACACGCCCCGATCCAAAAAAAACGCACAGTGTAGACGGAGGCGAGTGACCCCGCCGCCTTCCCGGGCCGCGCGGCGCGCCTACCCGGCAGGGCTGCCGCGATTGCCATGACAGCGGCCTCGTCCCGTCCTTGTTTGCAGCTGATGCGACCGGCGTTCGCGCGTGATGCGCGCAGGTTCTGCCTTACGAATGATGAGATCTGCCTTACGAATGAGAGCCATCTTATCAAATGACAATGAAGATTGGCACTCACATTTAGAGAATTGTGTCAAGGAATCGGGACTCGATTGGCAAGACGGACTTTTCATGATTAACCGCATTGCGAATGCGCGCAAGGTGCAGTGCACATCGACGGCGGCGTGGCCGCCCGGCGCCCGCCGGGCGGGCATGCGAGGCCGATCCATCGATATGGGGCCTGATCTTTGGCGAGGCTGCGGCGGCAGGGTCGAATTGGCTGCCGCGAGCCGCGTTTCCGCTGCTTTTTGATTCCGTTTGCGCGTGAATGCGCGTCTTTATTCCCCAGTTCGTTGCAATATGCGCCACCCGCCCCGGCGCGGAGCGTCCGCGCCGGGGGCGCGACTCAGCCTGCCGCGCCGTAGCCGCCGCCGCCCGGCGTTTCGACGACGAACACGTCGCCCGGCGCCATCTGCGCGCGGCCGATGTGGTCGAGCGACTCGACCGTGCCGTCCGCCCGCTCGATCGTGTTGCGGCCGAGCGCGCCGGCTTCGCCGCCCGCCGCGCCGAACGGCGCGTGGATCCGGTTGTTCGACAGGATCGACGCGGTCATCGGCTCGAGGAAACGGATCCGCCGCACCGCGCCGTCGCCGCCGCGCCAGCGCCCGCCGCCGCCCGAGCCGGCGCGGATCCGGTGCGAATCGAGCCGCACCGGGTAACGCCATTCGAGCACCTCGGGATCGGTGAGCCGCGAGTTCGTCATGTGCGTCTGCACCGCGGCGACGCCCGCGAAGCCGTCGCCCGCGCCGCTGCCGCCCGCGATCGTCTCGTAGTACTGGTATTGATCGTTACCGAATGTGAAGTTGTTCATCGTTCCCTGGCTCGACGCGACGCAGCCGAGCGCGCCGTACAGCGCGTTGGTGATCGCCGACGACGTCTCGACGTTGCCCGACACGACGGCCGCCGGGTACTCGGGGTTCAGCATCGAGCGGGCCGGCACGATCACGGTCAGCGGCTTCAGGCAGCCGGCGTTCAGCGGGATGTCGTCGCCGACCAGCGTGCGGAACACGTACAGCACGGCGGCCATGCAGACGGCCTTCGGCGCGTTGAAGTTGTTGTCGAGCTGCGCGGAGGTGCCGGTGAAATCGATCTCCGCGCACCGCGCCGCGCGGTCCACGCGGATCGCGACGCGAATCTCCGCGCCATTGTCGAGCGGGTAGCGGTACGCGCCGTCCTGCAGCGCGCCGATCACGCGCCGCACGGCTTCTTCGGCGTTGTCCTGCACGTGCGTCATGAACGCGAGCACGACGTCGCGGCCGAACTGCGCGACCATCCGGCGCAGCTCGTCGACGCCCTTCTGGTTCGCGGCGACCTGCGCGCGCAGGTCGGCCATGTTCTGCTCGACGTTGCGCGCCGGATAGCGGCCGGATGCCAGCAGCGCGCGCGTCTCGGCATCGCGCAGCACGCCGGCCGACACGAGCTGCCAGTTGTCGATCAGCACGCCTTCCTCGTCGATATGGGTCGAATCGGGCGGCATCGAGCCCGGCGTCGTGCCGCCGATGTCCGCGTGGTGGCCGCGGGAGCCGACGTAGAACAGCGGCGCGTCGGCGCCGTCCGCGAACACCGGCGTGATGACCGTCACGTCCGGCAGGTGCGTGCCGCCGTGGTACGGGTCGTTCAGCATGAACACGTCGCCGTCGCGCATGCGGCCGCGGTTGCGCTCGATCACCGTGCGGATGCTCTCGCCCATCGAGCCGAGGTGCACGGGCATGTGCGGCGCGTTCGCGATCAGGTTGCCGTCGCCGTCGAAGATCGCGCACGAGAAGTCGAGCCGCTCCTTGATGTTCACCGAGTACGCGGTGTTCTGCAGCCGCAGCCCCATCTGCTCGGCGATCGACATGAACAGGTTGTTGAAGATCTCGAGCCGCACCGGATCGGCGTCGGTGCCGAGCGAGCGGCGCGTGGGCAGCGGCGTCGTGCGCGTCAGCACGAGATTGCCCTGGGCGGTCATCTCCGCGCGCCAGCCGGGCTCGACGACGGTCGTGCCGTTCTTCTCCGCGACGATCGCGGGGCCGTCGATCGCGTCGCCAGCGCGCAGCGTGTCGCGCACGACCAGCGCCGCGTCGTGCCACTGGCCGCCGGAATAAAAGCGCACGGCCGTGCGCGCTTGCGCCGCCGCACCCGCGTCGCGCGGCGCCAGCGGCGCGATGTCGACCGGCGCGTCCGAGCGGCCGATCGCCTCGACCGACGCGAGCTCGGCGACGAGCGGCGTGCCGGGCATCAGGAACGCGTAGCGCTGCCGGTACGCGGTTTCGAACGCCTGCTGCATTGCCGCGACCGAGCCGGCCGGCACGTCGAGCGCCGAATCGGTGCCCTGGTAGCGCAGATGCACGCGCCGCTCGGTCGCGATGCGCTCCGGCGGCACGCCCTGTTCGAGCAGCGCACCGATGGCTTCGTCGGCCAGCCGGTCGAGCGCCGCGTTCAGCGCCGGCAGCGATTCGTCGGACAACACGGCTTCCACCGCGCGCTCGCGCATCGCGGTCTGGTCGGCGAGGCCCATCCCGTATGCGGACAGCACGCCCGCGAGCGGATGCGCGAACACTTGCGTCATGCCGAGCGCATCGGCCACGCCGCATGCGTGCTGGCCGCCCGCGCCGCCGAACGTCGTCAGCACGTAGCACGACACGTCGTGGCCGCGCTGCACGGAAATCTTCTTGATCGCGTTCGCCATGCTGCCGATCGCGATCTCCAGGAACCCTTCGGCGAGCGCCTCGGGCGTCTCGCGCCGGCCCGTCGCCGCGTGGATCTCGTCGGCGAGCGCCGCGAACTTCGCGACCACACCGTCGCGGTCGAGCGGCTGGTCCGCATGCGGGCCGAACACGCGCGGGAAATGATCGGGCTGGATCTTGCCGAGCATCACGTTGCAGTCGGTCACCGTCAGCGGGCCGCCGCGCCGGTACGCGGCCGGCCCCGGGTTCGCGCCGGCCGATTCGGGCCCGACGCGCAGCCGCGCGCCGTCGAAACCGAGCACCGAGCCGCCGCCGGCCGCGACCGTATGGATGCTCATCATCGGCGCGCGCATCCGCACGCCGGCCACCTGCGTCTCGAACACGCGCTCGAATTCGCCGTTGTAGTGCGACACGTCGGTCGACGTGCCGCCCATGTCGAAGCCGATCACCTGCTCGAAGCCGGCCGCGCGCGCCGCGCGCACCATCCCGACGATGCCGCCGGCCGGGCCCGACAGGATCGCGTCCTTGCCCTGGAACGCATCGGCGCGCGTGAGCCCGCCGCTGCTCTGCATGAACTGCAGGTTCACGCCCGGCATCTCGTGCGCGACCTGCTCGACATAGCGGCGCAGGATCGGCGACAGGTACGCGTCGACCACGGTCGTATCGCCGCGCGACACCATCTTCATCAGCGGCGACACCTCGTGCGACACCGACACCTGCGTGAAGCCGATGCGGCGCGCGAGTGCCGCCAGCGTGCGTTCGTGCGCGGTATGGCGATAGCCGTGGATCAGCACGATCGCGAGCGCCCGCACGCCGCTGTCGAACACGCGGCGCAACGACGCTTCGGCACCCTGAACATCGAGCGGCACGACCACGTCGCCGTGCGCGCCGACGCGCTCGTCGATCTCGACGACCGTCTCGTACAGCGCATCGGGCAGCACGATGTCGAGATCGAACAGGCGCGGCCGGTTCTGGTAAGCGATGCGCAGCACGTCGCGAAAGCCGCGCGTGGTCGCGAGCGCGGTGCGTTCGCCCTTGCGTTCGAGCAGCGCGTTGGTCGCGACCGTCGTGCCCATCTTCACCATGTCGACCTGCGCGGGCGTGATCGGCTCGCCTGCCGCGAGGCCGAGCAGATGGCGGATGCCGGCCACGGCCGCGTCGCGATACTGCTCGGGGTTCTCCGACAGCAACTTGTGCGTGACGAGCGTGCCGTCGGGCCGCCGCGCGACGATGTCGGTGAACGTGCCGCCGCGGTCGATCCAGAATTGCCAGCGTGCGGCGTCGGAGGGAACGGAGGAAAGGTGTCGGTCAGTCATGATGTCGGTCGATGCGTCGTTGATTCGAGGGACGAGCGCCGCCGCACGGCGCGCGTCGCGCGCCGCGTCACGGTGTCGATGAAAGGGGAAGAAAAACGCGGGGCCGGACGCCCCGCGGCTGCCGTCGGTCAGGCGGCGTCGAGTTCGCGGCCGCGGGTCTCGGGCAGCGTCAGCGCGGCGACGATCACCACGCCGTAGGCGGCGACCGCGAAGAGGCCGATGCTCGTGCCGAGCCCGTACTGCTTGGACAGCGCGCCGATCAGGAACGGGAACAGCGCACCGATCGCGCGGCCCACGTTGTAGCAGAAGCCCTGGCCGGAGCCGCGCACGCGGGTCGGGAACAATTCGGTGAGGAACGCGCCCATCCCCGAGAAGATGCCCGATGCGAAGAAGCCGAGCGGGAAGCCGAGCCACAGCATCGACGCGTTGGTCAGGTTCAGCGACGTGTACGCGAACGCGATCACCATCGAGCCGACCGCGAACAGGATGAAGTTCGGCTTGCGGCCGAGGCGGTCGGTCAGATACGCGCTCGTCAGGTAGCCGACCCACGAACCGAAGATGATCATCGCGAGATAGCCGCCGGTGCCCATCACCGTCAAGTGCCGTTCGGTCTTCAGGAAGGTCGGCAACCACGTCGTGATCGCGTAGTAGCCGCCCTGCGCGCCGGTCGTCAGCAGCGCCGCGCGCAGCGTCGTCGTGATCAGCTTCGGCGCGAAGATCTCGGTGAGGCGCGGCGCGTCGGTCACCTTCGCCTGCGCGGCCTTCTCCTTCTCGTAGACGTCCGGCTCCTTCACGTAGCGGCGGATCGCGACGACCAGCAGCGCGGGCGCGAGCCCGACGAGGAACAGCGCGCGCCACGCCTGCTCGGCCGGCAGCACGGAGAACAGCAGCGCATACAGCAGCGCGCACAGCCCCCAGCCGATCGCCCAGCCCGACTGCACGAGGCCGACCGCCTTGCCGCGATCGCGCGCGCGGATCACCTCGCCGATCAGCACCGCGCCGGCCGTCCATTCGCCGCCGAAGCCGAAGCCCATCAGCGCGCGCGCCGCGAGTAGCTGGTGGTAGTTCTGCGCGAGCCCGCACAGCGCGGTGAACACCGCGAACCACAGCACCGTGAGCTGCAGCGTGCGCACGCGGCCGATGCGGTCGGACAGGATGCCGGCGATCCAGCCGCCGAGCGCCGATGCGAGCAGCGTGATCGTGCCGATGAAGCCCGCGTCGGCGAGCGAGATGCCCCAGGTCGCGACGAGCGTCGGGATCACGAACGACAGCATCTGCGTGTCCATCCCGTCGAGCATGTAGCCGACCTTGCAGCTCCAGAACGCGCGGCGTTCGCGCGGCTGCGCATCCGCGTACCACGAGAACAGGCCGCTGCGCTCGCGGCTCGCGGGCTCGGCGGCGGGCGCCGCGAGGGTCTTGCTTTCCATGGTGATGCTCCTGTCGTTGTGCGCCGATCGAATGGCGTGGGGTGCGGTGTGTCTGTCGAAGGTGCGTCGCGTGCGGGGCCGGCCGGGTCAGAACACGGCGAGCGACGCGTTCGTGATGTCGGTCATCAGCATGTGGCCGGGCGTATGCGCGATCGCGATCGGCAGCTTCGCGTCCATCAGCGCGGTTTGCGGCGTCACGCCGCACGCCCAGAACACCGGCAGCTCGCCGTCGCGGATCGTCACCGCGTCGCCGAATTCGGGCGCGTCCAGATCCTCGATGCCCAGTTCCCGCGGATGGCCGATATGGATCGGCGCGCCGTGCACGCCCGGGAACCGGCTCGTGATCTGTACGGCGCGGATCGCGTCGGCGCCGCGCAGCGGCCGCATCGACACGACGAGCTGGCCGCCGAAGATCCCCGCGCGGCGGTTCGGGATCGACGTGCGGTACATCGGCACGTTGCGACCCTCCTCGACGTGGCGCAGCCCGATCCCTTCGCGGGCGAGCATGTCCTCGAACGAGAACGAGCAGCCGATCGCAAATACGACGAAATCGTCGCGCCACAGCGCTTCCAGCGATTCGGCCTGCTCGGTCAGGCGGCCGTCGCGATACACGTTGTAGCGCGGCACGTCGGTGCGGATGTCGAGATCCTCGCCGAGCGCGGCGATCCGGAACGCACCCGGTTCGCCGACGCCCAGCAGCGGGCAGGCCTTCGGGTTCGCCTGGCAGAAGCGCAGGAAATCGTGCGCGTACGCGTCGGGCAGGATCGCGAGGTTCGCCTGGGCAAACGGGCCGCAATGGCCGGCGGTCGGGCCGCGGAACGCGCCGCGGCGCACGGACTGGCGGAATTCGGAAGGCGTCATGATGGTCGGTCGCAAATCGGGATGGCGGGGCGATGACGCTGGTGTGTCATCGGATATGGCGAAGAATAGAAAGGAAAAAAATTTGTCGCCAACGAGTTTTTTTGCGCCCGTTGTATAGAATTTCTTAACGGGCCTGCGGGTTTTCCCCGGTCCCGTTCACTTTTCGTCGCCGGCAAGCTGCGCATCCATTGCTCGTCCGACCACCATGAATACGCGTTTTCTCGAAACCTTCGTCATGCTCGCGAAGCTGCGCAACTTCCGCACGACCGCGGCAGCGCTGCATGCGACGCCGGCCGCGATCTCGCAACGCCTGAAAGCGCTCGAGGACGAGCTGCACACTGTCCTCGTCGATCGCGACAGCCGCGCGTTCCGGCTTACGCCGAACGGCGAATACCTGCTCGGCTATGCGAAAGCCGTGGTCGAGGCGACGCAGGAACTGCAGGCCGCCGCCTCCGGCGAGCGTGCACTGGGCGGCAAGCTGCGGCTCGGCGTGATCGAGACGGTCGTGCACAGCTGGCTGCCGCACTATATGCGGCGGCTCGCGGCCGACTATCCGCAACTGGAAATCGACCTGACCGTCGACGTCAGCGTCGTGCTGCAGCGCCGGCTGATGGCCGGCGAGCTCGACCTGATCATCCGCGTCGAGGGCAGCGACGAGGCGTCGGTCGTGTGCGACGCGCTCGCGAACTACCCGGTGCGCTGGATCGCGCGCGCCGGGCTGCTGCCGAACACGCGCACCGGCCTCGCGCGGCAGGTGCTGCGCCAGCCGATCCTCACCTACGGGCGCGGCACCGCGCCCCATCGCGCGCTGGAAGACATCGTCCGCACGCTCGCGCATGCACACGGCGTGCCGCTGTCGGAAACGCGCATTACCGGGTCGCCATCGATCTCGGTGATCGTGCAACTGGTGCGCGACGGTTTCGGCGTCGCCGCGATTCCGGTGCTGTTCGTCGATGCGCTGATCGAAAGCGGCGAAGTCGTCGAGCTGCCGCTGCAGCCGTCGCCGCCGTCGATCGTCGTGTCGATGTCGCGACGGGCGGACGCGCCGCGGTTCGTGCACGGTGCGTCGATCGCCGCGCGGGCGGCATGTCATGAGTATTGCGAAAAGAGCACGCGGTTGCTGGTCGAAGCGCTTTGAATGTGCAGCGGCGAACGACGCGCGTTCGACATCGCCGCGCGAATCGCCCACAATCGCGTTCGGCGCGTCGCCATCTCGGCGCCGCGCATCGTGAATGACGGCCCGGCCGTCCGGCATTCGTCGCTTCGCATGATCGTGCACCACAAGAAGGCAACATGCAGATTCGCTCCGCTTCGTCCCGCCTGAATCTCGCGCGCGTCGTGATCGTCGCGCTGTATGTCGCGTCGCTGCTGCTGCCCGTCGCGGCCGAACCGCCGAATGCGGCCGGCGCCGTGAGCTGGTGGCGCGGCTACACGGTGCTCGCGCTCGGGCCGCTCGCGATCCTCGACCTCCAATTCGCGTGGCTCGGCAATCCGCTACTCGTGGTCGCGCTGCTGCGGCCGAGCCGTACCGTGTCGGCGCTGCTGGCCGTGGTCGTGGTCTTCGCGCTCGGCTGGCATACGATCCCGACCGACGCGAACTACGAAACGATCCGCACGTTCGGGGCCGGGTACTACCTGTGGATCGCGGCGATGGTCGGCGCCGCCGCGCTGCCGTGGATCGACGGGCGCAAACGGCAGGATGGCGTGACGCCGAGCCGTGCCGTCGGGGCCATGGATGGGGTCGTACCGAACGGCGCTGTCACCGGCACCGGCAGCCCGGCCCGGCCGAATGCCGCGCCGTCATCGCCCCGGCCGCCTGCCCGGCAAAGCGGCTGGACCGTGACGGCAACCGATACGCGCATCGAAGCGACCGACGGAACCGGGGCGACGCGCGGCATCGCGCTCGCCGATCTCGGCGCGATCGTGATCGAAACCAACGACCAGGGGCCGTTCGCGTCGGATGTCTGGTGGATTCTGTTCGATACGAACCAGCAATTCGCGTGTGCCTTCCCGCAGGATGCCGAAGGCGCGAAGGCCGCGGTCGACCGGCTGCTCGACCTGCCCGGCATCGACCACCGCAAGGTCATCGACGCGCAGACGTCGATCCAGAACGCGACGTTCCCGATCTGGGAGAGCGCGGCCCGCGAACCGGCGACGCCAGGAGAAACCGGCGCGGCCGCGTGACCGGCGGCTTGTGCGCGTGCACGCCGCAGCGGCCGCCGTCGGCGAGCGCCGCGCAACGGCCCGGCGACGGATAGTCGTAGCCTTGCAGCGTCAGCGCGAGCCATTCGCCCTGCACGCCGCCGCCGCGATGAAACAGCCGGTCGGCCAGCGCATCGGCCGCCGCGACGTCGTCCGCATCGAGCGCATGCTCGCGGCCGCGCGCCTGCCAGCGTTCGCCGATCCGCCGCTTCGGCACGCGGCGGATCGTCAACGCGCCGACGAAGCGATGCCGATGCCGGAACAGTTCACGCAACGACAGCGTCGGCGCGCTGTTGCAACAGCGGCCGCACGCGGTGCACGCAAGCAGGTAGGTGTCTACCACGGACGCCGCACCGAATCCTGGTAGCGCGTGAGGATGAAGCGCGCGACGTCGTCCGAGTGATACGCGGCGACGAGTTGCGCGACCCACGGCTTCGCGCGATCGGCGTCGCGCACCGTGAGCACGTTCGCATACGGCGAGCGGGCGTCCTCGAGGCTGATGCTGTCGCGGGCGGGCTGCAGCCCGGCGCGGGCCGCGTCGTCGCTGTCGATCGCGACGAACGCGGCCGTATCGAGTGCCGCGTAAAGCCGGTCGCCGCGCAGCGCGACGAATTTCAGCGCGAGCCGATTGCCCGTCACGTCGCGCAGCGTCGCATGCAGGCCGGCTTTTTCGCGCAGCGTCACCAGCGTGTCGTTCTGCAGCAGCACGAGCGCGCGCGCCATCCCGCGCGGATCGGCGGGCAGCGCGACCGTCGCGCCGGGTTGCAGTTCGTTCAGGTTCTTCAGCTTGCGCGAATAGAACGCCAGCGGCAGCGTGACGGTCGGCGCGACGGCGCTCAGCGCATAGCCTTTCGCCGCGCGCGTGGCGCTCAGGCGCTGCGCATCCTCGAAGCTGGCCGCGTCGATCCGCCCGTCGGCCAGTGCCGTGTCGATGCGCGACGCATTGTCGAATTCGACGACGTCGACACCGAGCCCGCGCGCGGCGGCCACCCGCTTCACTTCGTCGAGGATCTGCGCGTGCACGCCGCGCGTGACGCCGACGCGCACGACCGGCGCCGCGGCTTCGGCGGACATCGCCGAACCCTGCTGCATCACCGCGCACGCAGCGAACAGCCACGCTGCAACGAATCGCCCGATGCCCGTCGTCACGACCCGTCCCTCAGGATCGTTCGGAATCCAATATGCGACGCACCGAGATCGGCTTCCTGCCGTTCGCGCGACGACGCGCGATAGCGCACGCAGTAATCGCGCGAACACAGAAACGAGCCGCCCTTGATGACCATCGGCGTATCGTGCCGGCGCGTCGGCGGTGCGACGGCTGCCGTGTCGCCGTTCGTATGCGACTGATGCGGGCCCGTGTACGCATCCTTCGTCCATTCCCATGCGTTGCCGATCATGTCGTAAAGACGAAAGCCGTTCGCCGCGTAGCAGCCGACGGGCGCCAGCCCCGCATGACCGTCCTCGGCCGTATCGAGCACCGGAAACGCGCCCTGCCAGTAGTTCGCGGCCGGCTTGCCGTTCGCGTCGCGCGGCGCCGCATCGAGCGATGTGTCGTCGCGGCCGGCCTTGCCCGCGTATTCCCATTCGGCCTCGGTCGGCAGGTCGCGGCCGAGCCAGTGCGCATACGCGAGCGCATCGCGTTGCGTGACGAGCGTCACCGGCAGGTTGCCGAGCCCGTCCACGTCGCTGCCGGGCCCGCGCGGATGCCGCCACGACGCCCCCTTCACCCACGACCACCACGCGAGGTCGCGTGCATTCAGCTCGACGCGCGTCGGCACATGGAACACCGCCGCGCCACCCTGCTGCTCGGCCTCGGTCACGTAACCGGTGGCCTGCACGAATACGGCGAACTGCGCGATCGTCACGTCGGTCTGGTCGATCCAGAAGCCGCCGACACGCGTCTTGCCGTCGCCGACCGGACGCTCGTCCGCATACCCGCGCGTGCTGCCGAACACGAACGCGCCGCCGTGCAGGTGCACCATGCCCGCCTTCGGATCGTCGCGCCACTTCGCCGGCAGCCCCGAATAGCGCTTGCACTCGCGCTCCGAACCGAGCGGCGCGAGCGCGCGGCCGCGATTCGGCGCGTCGAACGCGCCGCCTGCCGGCGCCGCCGGATTCGCGTAACCCACCGCGAACGCGGCGGCGAACAGCGTGGCGGCCAGCGCCGTGCCGATCGTCCAGAAGCGGAGCCGCATCGTGTCGCTCCCGGGATCAGTAGTAGCCGCGCGGACGCAGCGGTTCGACGCCGCCGACGTTGCTCATGTACGCCTTCCACTGGTCGACCAGCGTGCCGATCACCGACGGGTTCCGTGCGGACACGTCGGTCGTCTCGCCGCGGTCCGCCGCGAGATCGTAAAGCTGCCAGTGACCGTCGAGCGGGCCGAGCGGCGGCTCGGTCCACAATGCCTTCCAGCGGCCGTCGGCGCTGCGCAGATACGCGCGGCCATACGCTTCGTCGCCGAATGGCGTCGTATGCACTTCGCCCGTCGCCGAACCGGTGAGTACCGGCAACAGCGACTGGCCCGTCACCGGATACACGTAGCGGTTGTTGTAGACCACCTTGCCCTTGTTCTGATCGACGCCCGTCAGCGTGTTCACCAGCGGCGGCGCCGGCTGCGACGGCGGCGTGACGCCCGCGATCGCGAGGAAGGTCGCCGCGTTGTCGGTCACGTGCGTGAACGCGCGCAGCGTCGGCAACGGCTGCGACTGGCCGGGCAGGTGCACGATCGTCGGCGTCGACACGCCGCCTTCGCCCGAATAGCCCTTCGTGAGCCGGAACGGCGCCGCGCTCACTTCGGCCCAGCGCAGCCCGTACTGCAGGCGCTGCGCGTTCTGCTTGCCGTTGTCGGTGCCGAGCGCCGAATAGGTCGGCTCCTGCGCGTTCGCGGTGTCGGTCGCGGTCGGGTCCGCGCCGGAATCGATCGGCCAGCCTTCCGCGCCGTTGTCCGACTGGAACATGATGAACGTGTTGTCGTATTCGCCGATGTCCTTCAGATGCTGGATCAGGAGTCCGATGTTGTAGTCGAGGTTCTCGACCATCCCCGCGTAGATTTCCATGTAGCGTGCCTGGGCCTTGCGCTCGGCCGGCGACAGGCTCGACCACAGCTTGTCGACCTTGCCGGGGCCGTAGTCGCCGTAGCCGTCCCCGGCCGAATGCACCGCGTTGATGTACTTCGCGCTGGCCGTGCCGTTGTTCGCGGTCGCGGGCGATGCCGCCGTCGTCTCCGGCAGCCCGTCGAACGGCTTGAAATCGGCGGGAATCAGGCCGAGCGCCTTCTGCCGCGCGATCCGCGCGTTGCGGATCGCATCGTAGCCGGCGTCGTACACGCCCGCGTACTTGTGCAGCCACGGATCAGGCACCTGCAGCGGCCAGTGCGGCGACGTGTAGGCCGCGTACGCGAAGAACGGCTTGCCGTCCTGCTTGTTCGCGTCGATGTACGAGATCAGCTTCCGCGTATAGAAATCGGTCGAATAGAACACGGCCGGGCTGCCGCCCGTGCCACCCGGTTGCCCGGGCTGGCCCGGCTGCACGTAGCGGCCGTCTTCCGTGTAGTTCGACGAGCCGGCCGGCTCGTGCGCGAAGTGGTTCGTCGCCGCGCCGCCGAGCAGCACGTAGCTGCGCTCGAAACCCCACTGGTCGGGTGTCTGCCCGCCGCCCGTCGCGCTGCCGACGATGCCCGAGCCGATGTGCCACTTGCCCGCGATATACGTGTGATAGCCGGCGTCCTTCAGCAGTTGCGCGAACGACAGCGCGCGATCGTTCAGGTAGCCCTCGTAGCCCGGCAGCCCGCGCCGCTCGTCGGTCGGCACGCCCATCGTGCCTTCGCCGACGAGATGGTGATCGGTGCCGGACACCAGCATCGCGCGCGTGATCGCGCAGACGGTGCCCGTGTGGTGGTTCGACAGGATGCGGCCCGACGCGACGAGCGCGTCGAGGTTCGGCGTGTCGATCTCGCCGCCGAACGCATGGATGTCGGAATAGCCGAGATCGTCGGCCATGATGTACAGGATGTTCGGGCGCTTGGCCGGGGGCGTCGCGCTGGCCTGCGGCGGCGGATTGCTGTCGACGCCGCCGCATGACGCGAGCGACACCGCGCCGGCAATCGCGGCGCAAACGACACGGAAACGAACAGCATGCAACGGCGACGCGGACTTTTTCATTCTTGTTGACGCTCGATCTACGGGATCGGCGATCTTAGCGTCGCGCGCGCAACGGCCAAAGTCGGATTCGTCACATGCTAACGGGGTGGGGGAATATGCGCGGCGCGTCGTCCGCCGCGCCCCGCGCCGACGTGCGTCAGCCGCGCCCGCCGAGGCTGCCGCCGCCGTCCACCGACAGCACCTGCCCGGTGACGAAACCGGCTTCGTCGGACAGAAAGAATGCGGTCGCGGCCGCGACGTCGTCGGCCGTGCCGAGCCGGCGTGCCGGGATCGTCGCGAGCACCTTGCGTTCGGCTTCGCTGCCGACCGGCCGCGTCTGGCGGAACAGTTCCGTCTCGATCGGGCCGGGCGCGACCGCGTTGACGGTCACGCCGTGTTCGGCGAGTTCGAGCGCCCACGTCCGCGTGCAGCCGACCAGCGCACTCTTCGCGGCGGAATACGCGGTGCGGTCGAGGCTGCCGAAAATCGCGCGGCTGCAGATGTTGACGATGCGTCCATGGCCGCGCGCCTTCATCGCATCGGCAAAGTGCTGCGTGACCTGGATCGCGGCCCGCACGTTGAGATCGAACACGGCTTGCAGCGACTCGAAATCGATCTTGCCGAGCGGTTGCGGCAACGCGATGCCGGCGTTGTTGACGATGCCGTCGACGTCGTGGCTCGCGCCGATCCGCGCGAGCGTCGCGGTGGTCTGCTCGATATCGGCGAGATCGCACGCGAGCAATTCGCCGGGGAAGTCGACGCCCTGCGCATGGCGAGCGAGGCCGACGACGCGATGGCCGCGGCGGGCGAGTGTGGTGCTGATCGCGAAGCCGATGCCGCGCGACGCGCCGGTGACGAGATAAGTGCGGGATGACATGGACGTGCTCTTGACGAGGAAGGCGGAGGAAATGGCGCGACACGCCTGTAGTCATCCGGCGTGCGCGTGCTCCGGGCGATTGTGCCGCAGCGATGGGAAACGCGTATGGTCGTCGTCGCCGTCGTCGCGTCGAGCGGTCGCTACAACGTTCTCCATACCCTCGCCGTCCTTGGCGTGAAAACGTTGATCATGTAGTGACGGAAAACGCGTGGCGACGAAAGTCGTCACGCGTTTTTCTTTGGATCGACCGTATACGGAGCCGCTACCTTGCTCGGGTAAGATGAAGTTCCCCCACCGTTCCGCTCCCATGTCTACCGCACAAACCATTCTTGACGACTACGAACGCCTCGGCTGGACCGGCAACGACCCGATGTCGCGGATGCTGGCGCTGCGGCGCGAAGAGCCGACCGCACTCGTCGATCTGGTGATCGCATCGTTCGATCGCACGTTGCCGCATGCGACGTTCATCGACGCCGCACTCGACCTGATGGACGGCGCCGCGTTCGATCAGGTTGCCTCCGAAGCATGGCGACGGGTGCTCGAAGGCGCGTGGAATGCGCGGCTCGCGAATGTGCTGTCGAGCGTGGCGCTGCGCTCGCCACAGGTGTTCGTCGGTCATTGGGACGCACTGCTCGACGTGGCCCTCGCCCGGCGATCACCGAGCCTGTATCTCGCCGAACACGCGTGGCGGGCGCTCGATCCCGCGACGATCGATGCGTGGCGCCAACGGCTGGCGGAAGCCCCAGCCCTTGACGATGCGGCACGCGCACGCGCCGTCGCGCTGCTCCATTCGCGGCGACCGGCAGCCGTGCTCGACGCAGCGGGCCGGCTGTTCCCGGACGATCCGGAGCAAGCCGCGAACGCGCTCATGTCCGCGGGCTACACGCTGGAGCACGGCACGTTGCGTGCATTGCACGACGATGCACCGCTGCATGTCGACTTCGGACGCACGCTGCGTGCACCGGCGCTTCGCGCGATGCCGAAGTGGAAACGCGAAATCCAGGCGAATCACGCGACCTGGCGTGCAGGCGAATCGCCTCGATCGACCGCGCACTTCGGCGGCGTATCGCCGCATCGATGCGGCCTGTGTCATCAGCCGTTGCACCGGCTGCTGACACTGCCGCAACCCGCCGAAGCCGGCATCGACAGCGCGACACCCGTGTCGTTCGACACGTGCCTGTCCTGTCTCGGCTGGGAAAGCGACGGCCCGCTGTTCTACCGGCACGACGACTCGGGCCACGCGATCGCTCACCCGTCGCAGCAGCACGATGCCCCGATCGAGCCCGACTACCCGGCGGCAGCCTTCGTCGAATCCGACGTCGCGCTCTTCGCCGCCCCTGCACGATGGACCCGGCAGGACTGGGGCGAGTCGAACGACCGGCAGAACCTGAGCCGCGTTGGTGGTCCGCCGTCGTGGGTGCAGTCCGCGTGGTATCCCGCTTGCCCCGACTGCGGCCGCACGATGCATTTCGCGATGCAGCTCGATTCGCAGCTTCCGCAGGTCGACGGCGGCGAATGGCTGTGGGGCAGCGGCGGCGCGAACTACACGTTCTGGTGCGCGCCGTGCCGCACCAGCGCGCATCTATGGCAGTGCACGTAACGCGCGACTCACACGCCTTTACGACCTTTTTACTTGCGAGCGCGCATCCGTTCACTAGAATGGTTCGCGATCCACCACCGAGCACGCCAGTGCGCTGGTGCCCGTCGTGATGCCGGTCGCACGGGACGACGCAGGCCACGATCGGCTGCTGCGCCCGGAACGGCGCGGCAGCCTGTTCGCGCAACGCACGGGCGCCGTCACGCTGGTGATGATGGTCGACGGCGCATGGCTGCGCGAACTCGGCGAGCTCGCCAGCCTCATGACGGCCCGCACCAGCGCACCGACTTCATCGCAGTCATACCACCGGGTCGACCACCGCGACCGGCACGCCACGCGCCTCGATATCGCGTCCCGCGAGCAGACACAGATCCTCGCGATGATGCGTGGCGACCACCTGCACGCCCACCGGCACGCCATCCACGACCGACGTCGTGACGGCCAGCCCCGGCAGCCCCATCGCAGGCAGCGCGCGCAACGTGAGCTGCGCTTCCCACACGCGTTCGAAGCCGTCCGGCCCTTGCCGGTCGAGATCGTCCGGAAACGGCAGTTCCGACGAAACAGGCAGCAGCAACACCGGATATTCATCAAGAAACAGCCGCCACTCGCGCGTCAACGTCGTGCGTCGGACCAGCGCGCGGCTGATCACGTCGACCGGCAAATCGCGCACCTTGCCGCGCACGGCGGCGATCACCGCGGCCGCGCCCGGATCGCCGTCCTGTTCGACCGCGTTCGCCAGCGCGTCGAAGCCATCCCCGAGCCACAGCTGTTCCTGCAGCAGCGCGGCCTCGCGCATCGGCGGCGTATCGTCGATCTCGTCAACGGCCCAGCCGGCATCGACGAGCCGGCGCGCGGCATCGCGCAACGCGGCCTCGACTTCGGGCACGACCTCCAGGCCGCGCGGACGCACGCACAGCGCCGCGCGTTTCGGCACCGCGCGCCCGTCGAACGGCACCGCGACATGCCACGGATCGCGCGGGTCCGGTGCGGAGAACGCCCGCAGCGCGAGCGAGAGATCGTCGATCGTGCGCGCGATCGGCCCGGCCGTCGACATCAGTTGCGCACCGATCGCCCGCTCGGGCGACGACGCATTGAATGCCGGCACGCGACCGAGCGACGGCCGGATCCCGTGCACGCCGCACGCATAGGCCGGGTAGCGCACCGAGCCGCCGATGTCGGTGCCGACCGCGAGCGGCCCGATCCCGGCTGCCACGGCCGCCGCCGCCCCGCCGCTCGATCCGCCCGGCGTCAGCGACGGATTGCGCGGATTGCGCGTGTGACCGTGCACGCGATTCGACGTGAACCAGCGCAGCGCGAACGTCGGCGAATTGGTGCGGCCGAGCAGCACCCCGCCGGCCTTGCGGATGTTGGCGACCACCGGGCTGTCGGCATGCGCGATCAGGTTTGCTTGCAGGCGCGTGCCGTTGGTCGTCGCAAAGCCCGCCTGATCGACGTTGATCTTCACGGTCACGGGTACGCCCGCGAGCGGCCCCGGATCGTCGCCGCGCGCGATGGCGCGATCGATTTCGTCGGCCTGCCGCCGCACGTCGTCGGGGCGATGTTCGACCACCGCGTTGATCGCCGGATTCACCGCATCGAGACGGTCGAGCACGGCGTCCGCCACTTCGCGCGCCGACACGTCACGCTGCCGCACGCGTTTTGCGAGTTCGGTTGCCGACAGTTGCCAGAGTTCGGTCATGACTTCTCCTGGTGAAAAGACATCACAATCACGCGCGGCGTCGCGCTTCCTCACGAAAGCGCGGCGCCGCATTCGCTCACTGCGTATCCTGCTTCGCGCGCTCGGCGGCGGCGATGATCGCGTCGGCCACGGCCTTCGGCTGGCTCAGCATCGCGACGTAGCTCGCGTTCACGCGCGCGACCGTCGCGCCGATCCGCTTCGCCATCGCTTCCTGCAGCTTCGGATCGATCATCCGGTCCTGCGTCGCGACGACGAACGTCGACGGCTTCGCATGCCACGCGGCTTGCGCGACCTTCTCCGAGATGCACTCGCTATACCACGGCCCCTGGGTCGCGGCAACGATGCGCTGCTGCGCGGGCGGCAGATCCGGCGCGAAATCCTGCGCGATCGCCTTGTCCGACAGCCGCGCGAAACCGCCGGCGTCCTTGCGCAGTTCGCCGGCCCATGACGGTGCCGGCAGCCCCTGCGTGACGTCGGCGATCGACTGGCCGTTGTCGGGCGCGAACGCCGCGACGTACACGAGCGACTTCACCTTGTCGTCGTTGCCCGCGTCGCTGATCACGACGCCCGCCCACGAATGGCCGACCAGCACGACCGGCCCCTTCTGTTCGTCGATCGTACGCTTCGTCGCGGCCGCGTCGTCGGCAAGCGAGCTCAGCGGGTTCTGCACCGACACCACGTGCAGCCCGCGCGCCTCGAGCAGCGGGATCACGCGGTTCCAGCTCGACCCGTCGGCGAATGCGCCGTGCACGAGCACGACGTTGGTGCCCTTCAGGTCGTCCTTCGGCGCGGCCTGCGCCGCGACCGCACCGAACAGTCCGCCGATCATCGCGGCGGATACCAGAACGCGTTTCATCAAACCGGCCATCGTCATGCTCCCTTGTTTATCGTGTCGTTGAAGTGACGTGCTCCCGAGCGGCCGCGCCTGCATGCGGCAAGCGCGGCGCGGGATCACGAATGCGCGTACAGGTCGTCGGCGGCGTAGCGTGCGGCGCGCGATTGCGCGGCGTCGCGATGGGCGGCCGGCGCCGACGCATCGGCCACGTTGTCGCCTTGCGACTTCGACGGGCCGTTCTGGTCGGAACGCGCGACCTGCTGGGCAACCGCGACGGCGTTCTCCGCGGCGGCGACGTCGTCCGGGTAGTGCGCTTCGCTGCCGGCCGGGTTGTAGCCGGCCTTCTCGAGGCGGATGAGATCGGCGCGCACTTCGGCACGCGTGAGGCTGTGGCCGGTATCGGCGAACGACAGCGCGGGGGCGACGGCGAGGACGGCAACAGCGAGGATTCGAGCGGCTTTCATGAAGGTTCTCCTTGAACGAGGTTGAGGTGTCGATCACTGGGCGTCCGGTGCGAACGTGTGACACCGAACGTTTGCTGCATGTCGACAGTAGAACCCGCGCACGTATCCGGCATGTTTCCGAAACGGGGCTTTCTGCATGCCAGTTTTTCAGGAGCGGCCACAGATACAGTGCGATACATACTCGCTTGGCGATGCGATGCGATTCGCCCGCGCGACGCACCACGAAAAAAGGCGTGCCTCGCGGGGCACGCCTTTCCGTCACCTTCACACCGCCGCGTCACGTCACGGCGCGAGCCGCGTGAACACGTAATCGTGGTTCTTCACCCGCGCCTGATGGCAGGCAAAGCACGTCTGATGCTGGCCGATATCGGCCGGCACGCCGTTGATGAAGCGACCAAAGCCCCAGCCGCCCGTCGATGCGTAACGACGCGAATCCTTCACCATCACCTGCACGGTCGTCGCCTGGCCGGGCACCGTCGCGGGCGCGAACTCGTCGGACTGCTTGCGTTTGTACGCGAGCTTCACGAGGATCGTGCCGTCCGGGAACGGCAGCGTCGCCTTCTCGAGCGCGCGGATCGCCACCGGATTGCCGAGCACCACGCGCAACTCGTCGAGCGGTGCGGCCTCTTCGGCCGGCGCGACCATTTCCCACTTCCGGTAGCCGGGCGGAATCGTCACGCCGTAGATCGGCGACGCGGCCGCGGCGGCGGGCGTCGACTGTTGCGCGAACGCGGCCGGGCCGCTCGCCGACCACGCGCCGGCGAGCAGCACGCCCCCGACGAGCGCACGGCGCGCGCCGCGCCGCCATCCCCCCACGCGGGCCCGCATCAGAGATGCTCCACTTGCAGGATCGCATCGGCGAAGGCCTGCGGCGCTTCCTGCGGCAGGTTGTGGCCGATGCCGCCGGTGATGGTCCGGTGCTGGTACTTGCCGGTGAACTTCTTCGCGTACGCGGCCGGGTCCGGATGCGGCGCGCCGTTGGCGTCGCCTTCCATCGTGATCGTCGGCACGGTGATCGAAGGCCCGGCCGCGAGACGCCGCTCGATGTCGTCGTATTGCGCTTCGCCCTTCGCGAGCCCGAGACGCCAGCGATAGTTGTGGATCACGACGGCCACGTGATCGGGATTCCGGAACGATGCGGCCGAGCGCGCATAGGTCTCGTCGGAGAACTGCCACTTCGGCGACGCGAGTTGCCAGATCAGCTTGTTGAACGCATCGCGGTTCTGCGTGTAGCCGAGTTCGCCACGCTCGGTCGTGAAGTAGAACTGATACCACCACTGGAATTCGGCGTGCGGCGGCAGCGGCTTGGCGTTCGCCGCCTGGCTGCCGATCAGGTAGCCGCTCACCGACACCAGCGCCTTCACGCGCTGCGGCCACAGCGCCGCGATGACGTCGGCCGTGCGCGCGCCCCAGTCGTAGCCGCCGAACACCGCGCGGTCGATCTTCAACGCATCCATCAGCGCGACGATGTCGACGGCCGTCACCGCCTGCTGGCCGTTGCGCACCGTGTCGGCCGAGCGGAACGTCGTCGAGCCGTAGCCGCGCAGATACGGCACGATCACGCGATAGCCGGCCGCGACGAGCAGCGGCGCGACTTCCGCGTAGCTGTAGATGTCGTACGGCCAACCGTGCAGCAGGAACACGACCGGGCCGTTCTTCGGGCCCAGATCCGCATACCCGACGTTCAGCACGCCCGCGTCGATCTGGTGGATCGTGCCCAGCGACGCGACGCCGGCCGGGCGTTTCGCCCCGGCTGCCTCGGGCGCCGACTGCGCCTGCGCGAGCGCGCCGAAGCCGAGGTCGGCCAGGCTCAGGCTTGCCAGCGTGGTGCCCAGGATCAGGCGGCGTCGGGTGTTCACGGTATCGGTCATGACTCGTTCTCCATTGTCGATCGCTAAGAGACGGTTTCAAAAAGAGCCCGTGGGCCTGTTAACTTTCGCGGCGAGCTGTTAACCTCAGGCATCGGAACAACCGAGGCCGAGGAGATGGGCAAGCCGATCATCGACGACGAATTGTGGACACTGATCGAGCCGTTACTGCCGCCATCCAAGCCGCGGCGCGAGAAGAACCCGGGCCGCCTGCCTGTTTCGAATCGCGCCGCGCTGACCGGCATCTTGTTCGTTCTCGAGACCGGACTACGCTGGCGCGACCTGCCTGCCGAGATGGGTTGCGGCTCGGGCGTGACATGTTGGCGGCGGCTGCGCGACTGGCAGGCGGCCGGCGTGTGGGACCGCTTGCACGAGTTGCTGCTCGCGAAGCTGCGAGCAGCAGACCAGATCGACTTTTCGCGAGCCGCTGTCGATTCGTCATCGATTCGCGCCGTTGGGGC
>NZ_JBYQCG010000110.1:0-42856 GCF_057837105.1 Burkholderia sp. APQ4-4ca
GAACGTTTGAGCCTCGACTAGATACGGTTCTCTAATCGGTTGACGCGCGCCGCCCGTTCGGGCGGTGCGGCGTTCAGGCATGCGGATGCTGCGACGCACACGCGCGTTGCGGGCTACAGCTTCGCGCTCACGCGCACCCATGCGGTACGCCCCGGCTCCATGACCGGCGCGTTCGCCGGATAGCCGAAACCGGCATTGCCGGCGAGATTCAAATGCTCGGTGTAGGCCCTGTTCAGCACGTTGTCGACGCCGACCGAGATCTGTACGGTCTTGCCGACGTTGTACTGCGTATGCAGCGACAGCACGCCGAATCCGGCGCTTGGGCCGAAGTCCTTGCCGACCACGTTGCCCTCGTTCATCGCATAGCGATGCTGCGGCGCAACGATGCGCCACAGGCTGCCAGCCGACCACGCGCCGCGCGTGTATTCGAGCCCGATGCGCGCTTCGAGCGGCGGCATTTGCGGCAGCGGATCGCCGCTCGCCACGTTGCGCCCCCACGCATACGCGAGCGACGTCTCGACGCGCAGCGGCGCGACGGGCCGCCACGACACGCCGGCTTCGCCGCCCATGATCTGCGCGTTGACGTTGGTGGCCTGCGTGGTCGGGCCCATCATGCCGGCCGCATAGTTGAACAGGATGAAATCTTGTACGTAGCCCGCGTACGCGGACACCCACGCATCGAACCGGTCGCTCTTGTATTGCGCGCCGATATCGAGCTGGGTGGTCTTCTCCGGCTGCACCGCCGAGAACGCGTTGACCGAACCGGCCGGCCCGCGCGTCGCGGAAAACAGTTCCCAGTAGTCCGGATAACGCTCCGCATGGCCGATTCCCGCGTACCACGTAACGGGCAACGACGCGAGATCGCGCTCATAGCGCATGAAGCCGCTCGGCAGCACCTTCGTCCGATCGTCATCGAAAGTCGGATTCGGCTTGCTCGTCATCATCCCGCTCTTCATCGGGCGCTTGTCGCGTGCGCTCGCATAGTCGATGCGCGCGCCGCCGATCACGCGCGCGACGTCGCTCGCATACCAAGTCAGCTCGCCGAACACGCCCGCGTTCCACATCGTCGCCTGGGCATCCCACGGCAGGTCGCGGTAGTTCTGCCGCCCCATCGACGAACGCGAGTCGAGCCGGTTCGACTGCGCATCGACACCCGTGACGAGCTTGACGTCGTCGCCAAAACGGAACGTCGCGGCCGCACGCGCGCCGACCGTGCGGCGCCGCACGTCGGCTGCCATCCGCATCGGCATGCTGCTCGTCGGGTCGGGCTGCCGCAACGTGGTGTTGTCCATCACGTGATCGGCTTCGTTGTAGTACACGCGCGCCTCGATCCGGTCGAGCACGTCGCCGAGATGCCGCTTGTCGAACGACAGGCCGAACGTCTCGCGGCGGAAATGCGCGCCGTCCATCCCGCGGCCCGCGTAGCGCGCATAGCCGTCGCCGGTGCCGGCCGTCAGCTCGACGCGCGTATGGTCGTCGGGCGTCCAGCCGAGCGCCGCGTCGGCGTTCCACTTGTCCCACTGCGACGGCACGGTGTCGCCGTTGCCGTCCCGGTAGTCCTGCGCATGCGCGTGGTTCGCTGTGACGCGGCCATAGACGTCCGGCGTGCCGGCGGTCAGGTCGATGTTCTGGTCATTGCGGCCGAACGACCCGCCGACGAGGCTGCCGTCGAAGCGCATGCCGGGCCGCTCGAAACGCGGCGTCACGCGTTCGAACAGCACGGTGCCGGCCGACGCGCCCGGACCGTACAGCACGGTCTGCGGCCCCTTCACGACGGTGACCTTGTCATAGCTTTCCGGCGCGATGTACGACGTCGGCGCATCCATCCGGTTCGGGCACGCGCCGAGCGTCGGCATCCCGTTCGCGAGGATGTTCAACCGCGATCCGAACATCCCGCGCAGCACGGGGTCGCCGTTCGTGCCGCCGCTGCGGATCGACGTGAAGCCCGGAATCGTCTTCAGGTAATCGGCGCCGTCGCTCGCGGGCAGCGGCTGGCGCGGCGCCTTCGGGTCCGTGACGACGACGAGCGGTGTCGACAGCGGCGATGCGACGACTTCGACGGGCGGCAACAGCATGGCCGCATCGCCCGTCGGCGCACTTGCGGCACGCGTGGTGTCGGCGGCGGCAGCGTTCGCGGCCAGCGCGCCGACGGCCAGCGCGGGAACGGCGAGTTTCAGCATGCGCGGCAGAGGCCGCGCACCGGCATTGCGTGGCGCCCGCGGCGCACGCAACTGGAAATTGGTCATGATCGAAAGCCCGAGTGACGCCCTCCACGCGGCCTCGACGGGCCGCACGGATATCGGCGGTAATAAGAACGGAATAAACGCGTCAGGCGCGCTCGGGCGGTGCGCGCGGATAGGCGCGCGGATAGCGGTCGCCGCGTGCCGCGACGGCAGGCGACGCGGCGGCGGAAACGAAAACGACGGGAAGGGAGCCGACCGATGCGGCGGCAGGCGCGCCGATGACCGGGCTATGCGCGAAGAAACCGCAGTAGCCGCACGCGTCGAGATGCAGCGCATGATCGTGCATGCCGCGTGCATTGGACGAATGATTCGCACCATGCTCGGTACTGCAGACGATCGCATCGGGCGTGGCCGCCCGCGCGATACGCCACTGAGACACCAGCGGCGCCGCGATCGCGATCCAGATCGCGAGCAGGCCAAGCCAGGCAGTCAGGTGACGATGTCGGTGCAGCATGTACGGCAACGAGTCAGCGGAATGTAAAAAACAGCCGCGATGTTACAGAATGTTCTACGCGATGGCCAGTGCGGGCGACGGTAAACGAACCGGGGCGCATGGTTGTCAACACAACCATGCGCCCCCGCGTGCCGCGCGCGCCGGCAGCCGAACGATCAGGGCATCATGCGCCGCAGCACGTCGTCGCGCCGGATGAAATGATGGTAAAGCGCGGCCAGCGCATGCAGTCCGATCACGAAGTAGAACGCATTGCCGATCAGCTCGTGCGCCTCCTTGATCGTCGGTCGCAGCGCCTTGTCGGGGCCGAACAGCGTGAACGACACGCCGAGCCAGTCGAGCGACACCGGCTTGCCGCCCATGTTGATCATCATGATGCCGAGCAGCGGCTGCGCGATGATGAACGCGTAAAGCGCGAAATGCGCGAGCTTCGACAGCCAGCGCAGCAGCGTCGCCTGGACAATCGCTTCCGGCACGCGGCTGACGACTCGCCACAGCACGCGCAGCACCGATAGCACGAGGACGCACGTACCGGCCGTCAGGTGCACGTTCATCCAGAACGCCCGGCTGTCGCTGCCCTTCGGGCCGCGTATCTCGATGGCCAGGTAGGCCAGCGCGACCAGCAGGAAGATGGCCCAGTGGAAGAAGATCGCGGGCGAGCTGTAGCGCGTCTGTTTCGCGAGGATGTTTTTCATGCTTCGTCTCGTGTCGTATGCGGGGAGGGCGCCCACTGCAAACGGCCTGCGCCCGGCAAAGCTGTGGCGATTGTAGCCGCACGGGCGTCCGGTTTTGCACGGCGCGGTCAAATATCCGATGAATCGTCGGCGCGCGCCGCGCGATGGCTCGCCCTATGGAAAATCCGCATCGCGCGCGCGGGCCGCTGTGGCACGATGAAGCTTTGGTGCGACGGCGCGCGGGCATCATGAGCAAAGCGTTCTTCGTTGCGGCCTACCGGCTGCTCGCCGCACTACTCGCGGTGTCCACCACACTGCACAGCGTCGCCAACTATTGGCGCCTGCCAAGCTTCCATCTCGGCAACTACCTCAGCTACTTCACGCAACTGAGCAGCCTCTACGCGGCCGCGATACTGGCCGCGGGGCTGTGGCGCATCGCGCGCCCCGGCTCGACCCGCTACGAATCGATGCGCGGCGCGGCGGTGCTGTACGTGCTGATCACCGCGATCGTCTACGAGCTGCTGCTCGCACGGCTCGATGCGCTGCACCACGTCACGCCGGCGCTCAACAACTGGGTACTGCACCGGATCGTGCCGCTCGTGATGCTGTGCGACTGGTTGTATGTCGAGCCGCGCTCGCCGATTCCGCGCCGCAGTGCGTTCGCGTGGCTCGGCTTTCCAGTCGTCTATCTCGGCTATACGCTCGTGCGCGGCGCGGTGGAGAACTGGTATCCCTACCCGTTCGTCGATCCGCGGCCGCACGGCTACCTGCCCGTCGCGATCCAGTGTTCGCTGATCGCGCTCGGCGCGGCGGCGCTCGCGTTGGGCATTTGCTGGCTCGGCAATCGTGCGAGACAGTCCGGCTGCGCGACGCTCAACGAAGGATGAAAGTGGAAAAGGTGAAGGAGGCGGGAACGTGTGCGCCGCCCGGCGCACACGTGGCGATGCCGACGATCAGCCGCCGTTGCGCGGCAGGAAGTTCATCGGATCGACGACCTTGCCGTTCTGGCGCACTTCGAACTCGAACGTCGAGCGACCGCTCGCGTCGGTGCCCATTTCGGCGACCGGCTGACCTTGGCGCACCGCGTCGCCTTCGTTGACGAGCAGCTTGCCGTTGTGCCCGTAGGCCGTGATGAGCCCGTTGTCGTGCTTCAGGATCACGAGCGGACCGTATGTCTTGACGCCGGAGCCGGCGTACACGACGCGCCCGTTTGCCGCGGCCCGCACCGAATGATCGGGCCCGGATGCGGCGATCACGACGCCGCGCGTCTTGCCGGCCGAGAATGGCGTCGCGACGACGCCCGTGGCCGGCCATGCGAGCGAGCCCGGCTGGGCGGCCGCCGCCGGCGGTTGCCCGTACGAGGTCGCGGTCTGCGGCGGCGCGACGCGCAGCACCTGGCCCGGCGACACGGCGTCGGTGGGCGCCATGCGGTTCCAGTTGGCGACGTCCTGCACGCGTTGCCCGTAGGCGTTCGCGATGCCCGCCAGCGTATCGCCCGGGTTCACGCGGTAATAACCGGCAATCACGCCCGGCGTCGCCGCCGACGTGGACGCCGGCTGGCGCGTGGGCTGCCAGTTGTCGGTCCATGGCGTCATCGTGCAGCCCGTCAGCGCGATGGCTGCGGCGACGAGCGCCGCCTGCGGCAGCCAGCGCGTGAGCGCGTCGTGGATGGGAATAGTTTCTCTCAAGGGTCCTCCCGGATTTGCGTCGTTGCGCCGCCCACCGCCCCTGGCGTGCGACGCACGATGTCCGGCCGAACGGCCGGATCAATCAGTATCCGACCGCTTTCGCGGCCGTCAGTTTCCACAGCGGAACGTGGGTGCGAAGCGCTCACCGGCCCTTTTTTCGCATCGTCCCGATCGGCAAAGATACCATTTGTCGCGGTCAAGGCCCCGATAGTTGCCCGATCCGGACACAATCTTGCGGCGCCGCGCGGGCGCCGGCGGCCCGCGAGCCGTGCCGGGCGGGCCGCCCAGCGGCCGCTTGCGGCTTTTTCTTCGGAGGCGCCCTCGTCGCGTGCCGCCTCGGCGCCGTCATATTGTCCGCTTCGATCGCCGCCTATACTCGGTGATGCGCAGCGCGATCCAACGACAACGAGGAGCATGACAATGAACAACGCGACGTTTCTCTCCGTGCAGCTCGACGCCGACGATTTCGCCGGTTCCAGCGGCCTGGTCGAATTGCTCAACCGGCACCTGCTGTTCGCGACGGACGTCGCCGAAGCGGCCGATGCGCTCGTCCAGCTGGCGAGCGTCACGCACCTGACCGGCGCCACGCGTCACAGCGTCGAGTTGCCGGTCCTCGCGATCGAACGGCTGCGCGACGCGCTCGACACGCTGAGCGGTTACGACGAAACGTGGCTGCAGGTGCTGGAACCGGCCGAAGCGCTGTTCCGCGATATCGGGCGCGGCAGACGCCCGCTGCACTGAATACCGGCGCATTACGCGCCGCCCATGAAAAAGCCCGTCGTTCCGCTATGCGGAACGACGGGCTTTTGTACTACAGGGGGTCGGATGCGGTCGCCAGCGCGGCCGTACCATTAACGACCCTTGTAGACCGGTGCGCCATCCGAGATGCGCTTGACTTGCCAGCCGGTCTTGGCGGCAACCGGTGCGCCCGATTCCTGGCCGGCGGCCGGTTGTGCGCCGTAGCCGGTCGTGTCGGCGGCAGCGACGTTCTGTTGCGGGTTCACACGCGCTTCAGCAGCCTGGATGCTTTCCGGGTAGTTCGTCCGGTCGCTGCCCAGCTTGTAGCCGGCCTGTTGCAGTTGAACCAGTTCGGCCTTCACCTGGGCACGGGTGACGGGCGCGTTCTGTTGGGCGAACGAGACGGCGGGGACGGCGAGGACAGCAGCAGCAGCGAACGTTGCGATCAGCGATTTCATGATTACCTCCGAGGATTTTTTGCTCCGCCGCACACACCATGTCTGCAGCGATGGAACAGAGTTTAGTCCCGGCAGCACCTAGGGAAAACCATGAAAGAACGAAAACACTGTTTCCCGGGAGCCAACAATGCTGGCATCCGGAATAGAAAAACCCTATTCAGAGAATAGATTTTCGCAACAATGCTGCCCCCGCCCGCCGGTTACGACCAGTTCGCGTGGAAGCTGCCCGGCTTGTCGGTGCGCTCGAACGTGTGCGCGCCGAAGAAGTCGCGCTGCGCCTGCACGAGGTTCGCCGGCAGCCGCTCGGAACGGTAGCTGTCGAAATACGCGACCGCCGATGCGAACGCCGGAACCGGCACGCCGGCCTTCACCGCGGCCACCACGACGTCGCGCAGCGCGGTCTGATAGTTCGCGGCGATGTCCTTGAAGTACGGGTCGAGCAGCAGGTTCGCGAGCGCCGGATCCTTCGCATAGGCGTCGGTGATCTTCTGCAGGAAGCGCGCGCGGATGATGCAGCCCGCGCGGAAGATCTTCGCGATCGTCCCGAGATCGAGGTTCCAGCCGTATTCTTCCGATGCCGTGCGCAGTTGCGCGAAGCCCTGTGCGTACGAGATCACCTTGCTCAGGTACAGCGCGCGGCGCACCGCTTCGACGAACGCGGCGCGATCGCCGTCGAACGGCGCGGCGGCCGGGCCCGACAGGATCTTGCTGGCCGCGACGCGCTCGGTCTTCAGCGACGACAGCACGCGCGCGAACACCGACTCGGTGATGAGCGGCAGCGGCACGCCGAGATCCAGCGCGTTCTGGCTGGTCCACTTGCCGGTACCCTTCTGCGCGGCGCGATCGAGGATCACGTCGACGAGGTGCTTGCCGGTCTCTTCGTCCTTCTTGCCGAAGATCTTCGACGTGATCTCGATCAGGTAGCTGTCGAGCTCGCCCTGGTTCCATTCGGTGTACACCGCGCCGAGTTCGTCGTTGGTCAGGCCCGCGACGTCCTTCAGCACCGAGTAGCTTTCGGCGATCAGCTGCATGTCGCCGTATTCGATGCCGTTGTGGACCATCTTCACGTAGTGGCCCGCGCCGTCCGGGCCCATGTACGCGACGCACGGCTCGCCGTCCGACGGCGCCTTCGCGGCGATCTGCTTGAGAATCGGCTCGACGAGATCGTACGCGTCGCGCTGGCCGCCCGGCATGATCGACGGGCCGCGCAGCGCGCCCTCTTCGCCGCCCGACACGCCGGTGCCGATGAAATGCAGGCCCGATTGCGCGAGTTCCTGGTTGCGGCGGATCGTGTCGGTGAAGTGCGTATTGCCGCCGTCGATCAGCACGTCGCCCTTCTCGAGCAGCGGCTTGAGCGATGCGATCGTCGCATCGGTGGCTTCCCCGGCCTTCACCATCATCAGGATCCGGCGCGGCGTTTCGAGCGACGCGACGAATTCCTCGAGCGTATAGGTCGGCACCAGATTGCGGCCGGGGAATTCGGCGATCAGTTCGTCGGTTTTCTCGCGACTGCGGTTGAACACCGACACCGCGTAACCGCGGCTCTCGATATTGAGTGCGAGATTGCGGCCCATCACCGCGAGCCCGATCACACCGATTGCTTGTTTGCCCATTAGTCAATTCTCCGGAAAAAACGGGGCGCGACCCGAGCCGGGCCGCGCGCACAGGCGAAAGGATAGTGGAAACCCGGCGGCGCTGCCCGCTTGCGTGTCATTGCTCCGCGTGCGGCAGGCGCCGGAACGCGACGCTCAGGTTGTTCGCCGGCATCTCGACGACCTCGATGCAGTCGAGCCCGCGATCGAGCCCCAGCGCGACGACGGTCTCCAGATCGCGCACGCCCCACGACGGGTCGCGGCTGCGCAACTGCCGGTCGAAGGCCTCGTTCGACGGCGCCGTATGGCGGCCTTCGCGACGGTAGGGGCCGTACAGGAACAGCACGCCGCCTGGCCGCAGCACGCGCGACGCGCCCGTGAACAGCGCTTCCGTACAGGCCCACGGCGAGATGTGAATCATGTTGATGCAGACGATCGCGTCGAGCGTCGCGACCGGCCAGGGCGTGTCGCGCACGTCGAACGCCAGCGGCCCCGCGACGTTCGCGAGGCCCGCATGCGCGACCCACGCGGCGATCGAACGCCGCGCCTGCGCGTCGGGATCGCTCGGCTGCCAGTGCAGGCCCGGCAACGCCTGCGCGAAGTGAACGACGTGCTGCCCGGTGCCGCTCGCAATTTCGAGCACGCTGCCGGTCGCCGGCAGCACGCGGCGCAGCACGTCCAGGATCGGCCCGCGATTGCGTTCGGCCGCCGGCGCCGACAGCCGCGCGGACGGATCGGGCGAAGCAGCGGCGCCGGTCACGATGCAGGCTCCGTCGTGTTGCCGTTGAGATTGCTTCCGAACCCCAGCCGCGCCACGAGTGCGTCGAGCGCGGGGGCGCAGCGCGCCTCGACCTTCAGCGTCAGCATCGGGTCGGCGCGCGTATGGCCGAGATTGAGTGCGGCCACCGGCTTGTGCTGCGCCTGCGCCCACACGCAAAAGCGGTAGCCGGAGTACACCATCAGCGACGAGCCGACGACGAGCAGTGCGTCGGCCGCGTCGAGCGCCTGCGACGCCAGCGCCACACGCTCGCGCGGCACGTTCTCGCCGAAGAACACCACCGCCGGCTTCAGCAGGCCGCCGCACGCGGGGCACGCCGGGATGCGGAACGTGTCGAGCGCGGCCCATTCGAGATGCGCGTCGCCGTCCGCGGCCGGCTCGGCTTGCGCGCCCACCAGATCGGGATTGTCGGCTTCGAGCACGGTCTGGATCGCCGCCCGCGCATGATGCGCGCCGCAGTCGAGGCAGGTCACGCCGTTGATGCCGCCGTGCAGCTCGATCACGTCGTCGCTGCCCGCGCGCTGATGCAGGCCGTCGACGTTCTGCGTGACGAGGCGCTCGATCCGGCCCACGCCGCCGAGCCGCGCCAGTGCGACATGCGACCCATTCGGCCGCGCGCGGCCGACCACGGGCCAGCCGATCATGCTGCGCGCCCAGTAGCGGCGCCGCGCGGCATCGGAGCCGAGGAATTCCTGAAGCTGGATCGGCGGCGAGCGCATCCATTGGCCGTGGCGGTCGCGGTAGCCGGGAATGCCGGAATCGGTGCTGATGCCCGCGCCGGTCAGCACGAGCAGGCGCGGATGACGCTCGACGAACGTGTGCAGCGCGTCGAGCGCGGCCGGATCGACGTCGGCGAGGGAAGAGTCGGGCAAGGCTGTGTCGTTCATGTTGGCAACGTGATCGATCGCGCCGGCAGGCCGTGCACCCGCACGGGCGGCCACGCACGCCAGCACATGATACAGAACGCCGTGCGATCGGGCGGGCTGCCGCCACGGCAAGCCGGCGCACGCAAAAAGACGCCCATCGCCGCTCGGCGACGGGCGCTTCAACAATTGATCCATCGGGGTAGTGGATCAACTGACAGCACAATGTTGCGACGTCCGTCGTACCGCGATCGACGGACGCTCCCCCGGACTTCACGTGTCCCGCACTGCCGCGCCCATCGGCGCGTCGCCGGCTTTCCCGACCCGATCCCGTTCGTCGCGTTCGTCGCGCTCGTCGCGCCGACACCATGCGCGGCGTGCGAACGCATTCGCCGCGCGACGACGTGCGTTGCGCCATGGCATGACGATTCGGGATCCGGGCCGCGGCCATCCGCCTGCGTTCTCGGTTCATCCTGGACGGCCGACCGGCACCGGTCGGACGCGTGCGTCACGCATGCACGCCGTCGTTCACAACGAACCCGATTGCTCGGATGGAACGGAAAGCCGCTCGCTCACGTCGCCGCGATCAACGGCGAAGTGAATACCCAGGGAGGTCGGGGATTCATGTTTGCAACATGGCATGTTGCGTTTCGGTCTTTTTTCATTCTCTTGTCCCCGTCTTCGATATATCCGACCCACTGAAGCGATTGCCGGGCCCACTGCACCTGCGATCGCGCTCACGGCCCATACAACCATGCAAGGAGCGCACCATGCTTCATGCCGCAAGGCCTCGCGGGCCCATCCGGGGCAGCGGGCAGGCATCGCGCCCCGTCAGAAAGCGCGAATGTTTCGAAACTGAAACGCACCGCGGACGTCGCCGGTATCGTCGGGTCGGCGCTTTGCCAGGCGGCCAGTCGTCTTACAATCGCCCCACAATTAGTGTCGCGCGTAACGCCCGGAGTGGGCCTTTCCCGCGGTGCGCCTCCGACCGGAACCCGCACTCGCCGCCTGTCGGACACCCGGCACGGGCTGATATCGACTACCGCATGCTGTTCTACGGCGCCGATCGCGACAACCGCGCGTCGCAATGCATCGCGTTCCGCCCCGGGCACACGTGGCGGAGCGGGTAGCACGGGGGTCGCGTCGTCCCGCTCGTGCTTCGCGCAAACACGCTAGCATTCGGACACGGGGCGCCGCGCGCGCCCGCTGCCTCGCCGCCCAGGACCCGACATGCCCCCACCCGCTTCCGCCCATCCCGACGTCGCGCATCGTGTCTTCTCGGCCGGGCGGCTGTCGATCGGCCTCACGCTTCCGCTCCTTCGCAGCGGCCACCTCGTCGCGGACTTCAACGAGCAGCTCGAACTCGCCGCGCTGGCCGATTCGCTCGGCTTTCGCGCGCTGTGGATTCGCGACGTACCGCTGAACAGCGCCGACTATCCGGACCCGGTCGGCCACCTCGACCCGTGGGTACTGCTCGGCGCACTGGCGTCGCGCACCCGCCGGATCGCGCTCGCAAGCGGCGCGATCGTGCTGCCGCTGCGTCATCCGCTGCATATCGCGAAAGGCGCGCTGTCGGTCGCGACGCTGTCGGGCGGGCGCTTCATCCTCGGGCTCGGCTCCGGCGACCGGCCGCCCGAATATGCGGCGTTCGGCGTCGATGCGGAAACCCGGCGCGAGCGCTATCGCGCGCACTGGGACGTCGTCGCGGTCGCGCTCGGCGTGCCGTCGCGCGTGCTGCCCGACCATGCGCCGCCCGATGCGCCCGCCTTCGCGCTGCTGCCGCAAACCGGCGACGCGGTGCCGATGCTGGCGGTCGGCTCGGGCGGACAGAGCGTCGACTGGATCGCACGGCATTCGATCGGCTGGATGACGTATCACCGCGATCCGGAGACGCAGCGCGCCCGCTATTCGATGTGGCGCGCGGCGGTCGACCGGCTCGCGTCGCCGGCATTTCGCGCGTTCGGCGTATCGATGCGGCTCGATCTCGCCGCGCATCCGGATACGCCCGCCACCGCGCTGCCGCTCGGTTATGCAACCGGGCGCCGCGCGTTGGTCGACATCCTGCAGGACATGCGCGCGGCCGGGACGCATCATGTCACGCTGAACCCGGGATCGGACCGGCCGGTGCGCGACGTCATCGAGGAAATCGCCGCGCATGTGTTGCCGGTATTTCACGACGAGCAACCGTGATTCATCAGGAATCCAAATTCACAGGATGCGACGCGAGCGCTGATCGTGGCCGAGCGAACGCACGCAGGCAGCGGCGCATCGCTGACCGGAACCGCCATCGGCAAACGCGCGTTACAGACGCCTTACGTCCGGGCCGACATGACGCTCCCGCCGCTATCGGGCGACCGACGGACCGTGTCCGGCACACGGCTTGCCGGCATGTGCCGCCGACGCCCACGCCGGCGCCTTCATGCCGGATTCAAAATGTCGGCGACGGAACTATTCGGTTTCGATCGCGATCATGTTAACTTCCGTCCATCGTTCAGTCTGGCGGGCCGCGTGACGAGACGCACCCGCATGCCCACTCCATGCGACATATCTTCCTCGGCTGGCTGCTCGCCGCCGTCGTCTCGGCCGCCCACGCGGCCGCTCCCGCGCCGACCGCCGCGTCGGCCGCCTCCGGCGCCGCGCCCGCACTGACGCAGCAAGAAGCGCGGCAGGCACTGAATGTGCTCGAAAACCCGCGCGAGCGTGCGCAGGTCGAAACGACGCTGCGCGCGATCGCGGCCGTCGGCGCGTTGAGCGCGCCCGCGGTGCCGGCAAGCGCAGCGCCCGCGGCCAGCGGCGCATCGGCTGCCGCGGCGCCGGCCGCGCTCACGTCGAACGGGCTCGCCTCGATGCTCGTCCGCCAGGGATCGCGCTGGGCCACGCAGATCGGCAACGCGCTGCAGGAATCGCTGCACTCGCTGCTCGATATCGGTTCGGTGGGAAGCTGGTGGCATGCCAAGCTCGTGCGCGCCGACGAACGTGCGGACCTGACTCGCACGCTCGGCATTCTCCTCGCGGTGCTGCTGCCTGCGCTCGTCGTCGAATGGCTCGCGAAGCGGCTGCTGCGACGCGCACTGGCTGGGCTAGCCGCGCGCCGCGCGGTGCCCGATGCCGCCGCATCGGACGAGGACCCCGCGCCGCCGCCCGACACTTCCTCTCCGCCCGATACGTCCGCCCCGCCCGACGCCGCAGCCGCAGCCGCAGCCGCAGCCGCAGCCGCGGACACTGCCGACACCGCGCCCTCGCAAAGCCGAGGCCACGCCCGCCGGCACACCACGCTGCTGAACCGGATGCCGCGCGCACTCGTCAGTCTCGCGCTGCGCGCGGTGCCGCTGCTCGTGTTCGTCGGCGTCGCGAGCCTGACGATATCGTTGCTCGTCGAAGCCGACACGCCAATCGAATCGGCGCTCGAAGCGTTGATCGACACCTACGTGATCTGCCGGCTCGTCACGATCGTCAGCCGGCTGTTCTTCCAGCCGGACGCACGGCAGTTGCGGCTGCTGCATATCAGCGACGCATGGGCCGAGTTCGCGCAACGCTCGATCGGGCGGATCGTGATCGTGGTCGGCGCGTGCACGGCGGCCGTCGAGATCGCCGCGAACTTCGGCCTGACCGAAGCCGGCCACGTCGCGCTGCTGAAGGCCGTCGCGCTGGTCGGGCACGTGATGATCTCGGTGCTGATCCTGCAGTGCCGCCGGCCGGTCGCGGCACGCATCCGCGCCGCCGGCGCGGATCGTCCGGCCTTCACCGTCGTCGGCAACGCGCTCGCGGACGCATGGGCGCCCGTCTCCGTCTTCATCGTGATGGCGCTGTGGTTCGTGTGGGCGCTCGACGTCCACAACGGCTACCGCGTGCTGATCACGCTCGGCGGCCGCTCGATCGCCGTGATGATCGCGATGCGGATGGTGTCGATCGTCGTGTTCGGCGCGCTCGCGCGGCTGTTCCAGCGCCGCGAGGACGACCGCACGCTCGTTCATCTGCACGCGTACCGCTACTACCCGCTGCTGCGCCAGATCGTGTCGGCCGCGCTCGGCATCGTGACCGTCGTGCTGCTGCTGCAGATCTGGGGCGTGCCGATCTTCCGCGCATTCGAGACGGGCACGATCGGCCACCGGCTCGCGTCCGCGCTGGTCACGATCGCGATCGCGGCGATCGTCGCGCTCGTCGTGTGGGAAGCGGCCAACATCGCGATCGAGCGCCGGCTGCAACGCTGGACGCGCGAAGGCAACCTGGTGCGCGCCGCGCGGCTGCGCACGCTGCTGCCGATGCTGCGCTCGCTGCTGTTCGTGATGATCGCGCTCGTCGTCGTGCTGACGGGCCTCAGCGAACTCGGCGTGAACGTCGGCCCGCTGCTGGCCGGCGCCAGCATCTTCGGCGTCGCGCTCGGGTTCGGTTCGCAGAAACTCGTGCAGGATTTCATCACCGGGATCTTCCTGCTGATGGAAAACGCGATGCAGGTCGGCGACTGGGTCACGCTCGCCGGCGTGTCGGGCACGGTCGAATACCTGTCGATCCGCACCGTGCGGCTGCGCGCGGGCGACGGGTCGCTGTATACGATCCCGTTCAGCTCGGTGACGACCGTCAACAACACGAACCGCGGGCTCGGCAATGCGGCCGTCAAGGTCAGCATCGCGTATGGCGAGGACATCGAGCGCGCGATCGCGACGCTGAAGGAAATCGGCGCCGCGTTGCGCGACGATCCGAAGTACCACGACGGCATCCTGTCGGACTTCAGCTACTGGGGCATCGACCAGGTCGACGGCGCGGCGCTCGCGCTCGCCGGACAGATCCAGTGCACGGACTCGGCACGCTGGAGCGTGCAGCGCGAATTCAACCGGCGGATCGCGGAGACGTTCCGCGAACGCGGGATCCGGATCGCCAATCCGCAGCGCAGCGTCGTCGCCTATGCGGACGGATCGCGGCCCGTCGGCCACGATGAAAACGATCCGCGCGCCGACGCGCGGAATACCGCCGACCCGGCAGCCCCGCCGCCGTCGCCCGACGAAGCGGAGCGCAAGCCGGGTTGATCGCGATCGCCCGGGGCCGGTGACCGGCCACGCTCAACGGGCGGCAGGCTTCTTCACGCGCGCCGTGCTTTTCGCGGCGGGCGGCGCGGCCCTCGGCTTCGCCGCACGTTGTTTCGCCGCGGCACCCTGCCCGCGCTTCGGCGCGGATTCCCGGCCAGTGGCACCCGCATCGCGCTGCGCATGCCATTGCTCGAGCAGCACGCGCGTCTGGTCGGCAATCGTGTCGGTCACCAGCGCCGCGCGCTCGCCCTCGAACGCGTCCCATTCGAGCAAATGCAGCGCCGAACGCTGCGCGATGTGGAACACCGTGATCTGGCCGAACAGGCTCAGCGCGCGCAATCGCGTGACGGGATCGTCGGCCGGCCGCCCGGAGATGCGGCCGATCAGCTCGGCGCTCACGTCGTTCAGCGGCTTGCGCATGCGCGTCATCAGGATTTCGCTCGCGCTCGCCGGTTCCTGGCCGCCCTGCTCGCGCGCGAAGAACATCCGCTGGTTCATCGTCTTCGGCGCGGTGAACATCCGGTCCGACAGCGCACGCAGCAGCCCGATGAATGCGTCGATCAGCGCGTCGACGCTCGCGTGGGCGTCGAGCATCGCCCGCGCATGGCCGACCGCCGGCGCGAATACCTGCCAGCCGGTCTCCGCGATCGTCTCGACGCACGCGCGGTACACGCCTTCCTTGTTCTCGAAGTAATACTGGAGCGCTGGCGCGTTCACGCCTGCCATCGCGGCGATCTCGCGCGTCGACGCGCCCGCGAACCCGCGTTCGCCGAACAGTTCGATCGCCGCCTCGATGATCCGCTGGCGCGTTTCGTCGCCGCGCGCGTAGCCGCCCGCCGACGTGCGGCGCAGCTTCTTCGCTTCGTTCATGCCTTCCTCGTCATTCGCTCGATCGACATTCTACTTGACACAATTTTATCAACTGGAATAATTATTCCACTTGGAATAAATTGGATCCCGCATGTCGACGCCACAAGACCCGCCACAGAAAGCAGATCGTCAGGAAAACGGAACAATGCCCCGCAGCGGCAACGGCGGAACGAGGCGGCGCATCCTGCTCGTGGTCGCCGTGCTCGCGGCCGTCGGCGGCGCGGTGTGGCTCGGCCGCTGGTGGACGGTCGGCCGCTTCATCGAAAGCACCAACGACGCGTACCTGCAGGCCGACAGCATGACCGCCGCGCCGAAGGTCGCCGGCTACGTGACCGACGTCTACGTGCGCGACAACCAGCCCGTGAAGGCCGGCGATCCGCTCGTGCGGCTCGACGTCCGCCAGTACCAGGTGGCGCTCGCGCAAGCGCAGGCTACCGTCGACGCCCGCCGCGCCGATATCGCGCGCGCCGAGGCCGACATCAGCCAGCAGCGCGCGAATCTCGACCAGGCCGACGCGCAGGCCAAGGTGTCGCGCATCAACGCGCAGCACGCGGGCGACGAATACACGCGCTATGCGCCGCTCGCGGCGACCGGCGCCGAAACGCACGAACGCGTGGCCGACCTGAAAAGCACGCGCGACCAGGCGCTCGCGACGCTCGCCGCGAACAACGCGTCGATCGCCGCCGCCCGCACGCAGATCGCGTCGTTCACCGCGCAGCTCCAGCAGGCGCGCGCGCAGCTCGAGGCCGCGCAGGCCAGCGCCGCGCAGGCGCAGCTCGACCTCGACAACACGATCGTGCGCAGCACGCTCGCGGGCCGCGTCGGCGATCGCACGGTGCGCGTCGGGCAATACGTGCAGCCCGGCACGCGCCTGCTGACCGTCGTGCCGGTCGACGCGGTCTATCTCGTCGCGAACTTCAAGGAAACGCAAATCGGCAACATGCGCATCGGCCAGCCCGTCGAGCTGCATGTGGACGCGCTGCCGGACGGCCCGCTGTCCGGCGTCGTCGACAGCTTCGCGCCCGGCACCGGCGCGCAGTTCGCGCTGCTGCCGCCGGAGAACGCGACCGGCAACTTCACGAAGATCGTCCAGCGCGTGCCGGTGCGCATCCGCCTCGCCGCGAACGCCCGCGCGCAACGCATGCTGTTGCCCGGGCTGTCGGTGACGGTCGACGTCGATACGCGCTCGGCCCGCGACGAGCAGCATCATGGCTGATACGCCCGCCACGATACCCATGCCGCCGCACGAAGGCCGCGCGAGCGTGACCGACTGGATCGCGGTCGCGGCCGGCGCGCTCGGCGCGCTGATGGCGACGCTCGACATCTCGATCACGAACTCCGCGCTGCCGCAGATCCAGGGCGAAATCGGCGCGACCGGCACCGAAGGCACGTGGATCTCGACCGGCTACCTGATGTCGGAAATCGTGATGATTCCGCTCGCCGCGTGGCTCACGCGCGTGTTCGGGCTACGCAATTTCCTGCTGACGAACTCCGCGCTGTTCATCGCGTTCTCGATGATGTGCGGCTGGTCGCATTCGCTGCCGATGATGATCGCCGGCCGGATCGGCCAGGGCTTCACCGGCGGCGCGCTGATCCCTACCGCGCAGACGATCATCCGCACGCGCCTGCCGCTGTCGCAGTTGCCGGTCGGGATGACGCTGTTCGGCCTGATCGTGCTGCTCGGGCCGCTGTTCGGCCCGGTGCTCGGCGGCTGGCTCGCGGAAAACGTGAACTGGAGCTGGTGCTTCTTCCTGAACCTGCCCGTGTGTCTGCTGCTGATGGCGCTGCTGGTGTTCGGCCTGCCGTCGGACCGCCCGCAATGGAGCGCGTTCTTCAACGCGGACTGGCTCGGCATCTTCGGCCTCGCGATCGGCCTGAGCTCGCTGACCGTCGTGCTCGAGGAAGGCCAGCGCGAACGCTGGTTCGAATCGCAGATGATCGTCACGCTGAGCGTCGTGTCGTTCGTCGGGATGGTCCTGATCGCGCTGTCGCAGCGCTTCGCGAAGCGGCCGATCATGCGGCTGTCGCTGATGCGCAACCCGCGCTACGCGAGCGTGATCGTGATCGTGTCCGCGGTCGGCGCCGGGCTGTACGGCGTGTCCTACCTGCTGCCGCAGTTTCTCGCGATCGTCGCCGGCTACAACGCGGAACAGGCCGGCGCGATCATGCTGCTGTCGGGGCTGCCGGCCTTTCTCGTGATGCCGATCCTGCCGCGCCTGCTCGGCAAGGTCGATTTCCGCATCCTCGTGATCACGGGGTTGCTGCTGTTCTGCCTGAGTTGCATGCTCGACATCAGCCTGACCGCGCAGAGCGTGGGCCACGATTTCGTGTGGTCGCAACTGATCCGCGGCCTCGCGCAGATGCTCGCGATGATGCCGTTGAACCAGGCGTCGATGGCGGCCGTGGCCCGCGAAGACTCCGGCGATGCGGCCGGGCTCTACAACATGGCGCGCAACCTCGGCGGCTCGATCGGGCTCGCGATCATCGGCACCGTGATCGACCGGCGCACGACCTTCCATACGGCCGCGCTGCGCGAATCGGTGACCGCGAATTCGCTGATCGGCCAGGACCGCCTGTCGGCCTATGCGGTCAACTGGTTCGCGCACACCGGCGATCTCGCGTATTCGAACATGCGCGCGCTCGGCCAGCTGGCGCAGCAGATCCAGATCCAGGCCGTCGTGATGACCTACTCCGAAACCTTCTATCTGCTGGGCCTCGCGCTGCTCGCCTGCGTGCCGCTCGCGCTGCTGCTGAGAACGCCGCGCGGGCCGCAACCGATGTCGTCCGGCCATTGACCCGTCATACGCGATGAAATCCTTTTCCCTGCCCCGCCGCCCCGCGCTCACCCTGTGCGCGGCCGCGTGCCTGCTCGCCGGCTGCACGGTCGGCCCCGACTATCGCGGCGCGCCCGCCGCACCGGATGCGCCGACCTTCGTGCGTGCGCCGGCCACCGGCGTCGACACCGCCGCGCCTGCACCGAGCGCGTGGTGGCACGCGCTGAACGATCGCCAGCTCGACGAGCTGATCGTCGCCGCGCTCGTGTACAACCCCGATCTGCACGCGGCACAGGCCCGCTTGCGCGCGGCGCGTGCGCAGCTTTCGCAACAGCGCGCGGCGCAGCTGCCGAAATCGTCGGCCACCGTCGCCGCCATCCGCATGCGCGAACCGGACGTCAGCGCGCTCGGCTCGCTGTTGCCGTCGAACGGCTCCGGCCAATCGAGCGGCACGTCGCCGTCGCTCGGCGGCTCGGGGCCGCTGCAACTCTATTCGGCGGGCTTCGACGCGACCTGGGAAATCGACCTGTTCGGCGGCACGCGCCGCGCGGTCGAAGCCGCATCCGCGCAGGCCGAGGCCGTCGACGCCGATCTCGCCGACACGCAGGTGTCGATCGCGGCCGAAGTCGCGAATGCGTACGTCGACCTGCGCGACCAGCAGCAACGACTTGCGTTGTCGCGACGCACCGCGCAATTGCAACAGCAGATGCTCGAACTCACGCAGCAGCGCCGCGCGCGCGGCGTCGCGGCCGATGCGGACATCGAGCGGCTGACGACGCAGGTCGAGAACACGCGCGCGTCGCTGATCCCGCTCGATGCCCAGGTGACCGAATCGCTCGACCGGCTCGCGATCCTGACGGGCCGCGCGCCCGGCGCGCTCGACGCCGCGCTGTCGGCACCGGACGCCGCATTGCCGACGCTGCCCGGCAGCGTCGCCATCGGCGATCCGGCCACGCTGCTCAAGCAACGCCCCGACATCCGTGCGGCCGAACGCCGGCTCGCGTCGAGCAATGCGCAGATTGGCGAGCATATCGCCGACTATTTCCCGAAGGTAACGTTGCTCGGCGATCTCGGCTTCAGCGCGACCGACCCCGGCCACCTGTTCCGCAAGCAGAATTTCACGTGGGTCGGCGCGCCGTATCTGCAATGGAACATTCTCGATTTCGGACGCACGCGCGGTGCGGTGCGCGCGGCCGAAGCATCACGCGACGAAGCGGAAGCGAATTATCAAAAGGCCGTGCTCGGTGCCTTGCAGGATGCCAACACTGCACTGCAGCGTTACGGGCATCAGCGCGAGCACGTCGTCGCGTTGACGAAGGTGCAGACGTCGGCCGTGCATTCGCGCGCACTGATGGACCAGCGCTATCGCGCAGGCGTCGCGTCGATGATCGACCTGCTCGACACGCAACGCGAAGCGCTCGCCACGCAGCAGAACGTGATCGCCGGGCAGGCCGAACTGATCAAGGATTACGTGTCGGTGCAGAAGAGCCTCGGGCTCGGATGGCAGGCAAACGCCGGTTGACGGCGCGGCCACAAATCATGCACGACCGATGCGTCATGCTCGTCGAAACAATTCGGCCATCACTCATTGCGCGCGCAACAATACTGCTGCGTTCCCTGCGCGACGAGCAGGCTCGCGCCGCATCGACGCCGCGGCTATCGAAAACATATCGAATTTCAATTAGCCAATCGTCTGACGATATCTTCTAATTCAGTCGGCTTCCCCACCACCGATCGGATTCAAGGAGTTCCATCGTCATGTCCTCATCTTCCCATCGCGTGCTGCGGCACGCAGTCGCCGCGATCTGCGTCGCACTGTCCGCCTCTCCGTACGCCGCCGAACTCACGCGCGACACCGGCGCGCCTGTCGGCGACAACCAGAATTCGCAGACGGCCGGCCCCGCCGGCCCGGTGCTGCTGCAGGATTCCGCGCTCATCGAGAAGCTGCAGCGCTTCGATCGCGAGCGCATTCCGGAACGCGTCGTGCATGCGCGCGGCACCGGCGCCTTCGGCGAGTTCGTGCCGAGCGCCGACATCTCCGACCTGACGAAGGCGAAAGTCTTCACGCCGGGCACCCGCACGCCGGTGTTCGTGCGCTTCTCCACCGTGATGGGCTATCGCGGCTCGCCGGAGCAGGCACGCGACCCGCGCGGCTTCGCGGTGAAGTTCTATACGCAGCAAGGCAACTGGGACATGGTCGGCATCAACTGGCCGGTGTTCTTCATTCGCGACGGCATCAAGTTCCCCGACTTCGTGCACGCGAACAAGCCGAGCGCCGTGACCGGCGTGCAGGACCCGAACCTCGCGTTCGACTTCTTCGCGCACACGCCCGAAGCGACCCACATGCTGACGCGGCTGTACACGGACGAGGGCATGCCCGATTCGTATCGTCACATGGACGGCTTCGCGGTGCATGCGTTCAAGTTCGTCAATGCGCAAGGCGAGGTGCACTACGTGAAGTTCCACTGGAAGAGCCAGCAAGGCGTGCACGGTCTGCGTCCGCAAGAAATCGCCGCATCGATCGGCCGCGACTGGAACCTGATGACGAACGACCTGTACGGCGCGCTGAAACGGGGCGATTTCCCGAAGTGGGACCTGTACGTGCAGGTGCTCACGCCGAAGGACCTGAACCGCTTCGACTTCGACGCGCTCGACGACACGAAGGTGTGGACCGGCGTGCCTGAACGCAAGATCGGCACGATGACGCTCAACCGCGTGCCCGACAACTACTTCCAGTCGACCGAGGAATCGGCGTTCGCGCCGTCGCGGCTCGTGCCGGGGATCGAGCCGTCCGAAGACCGGATGCTGCAGGATCGCCTGTTCGCGTACGCCGACACGCAGATGTACCGGCTCGGCGCGAACTACATGGACCTGCCGATCAACCGCCCGGTCGTGCCGGTGGTCAACAACAACCAGGACGGCAAGATGAATGCCGGCGACCGCAAGGGCGAGGTGAATTACGAGCCGTCGACGCTGAACGAACTCGCGCAGGATCCGCAGTACAAGTCGGTCCGCATGGCGCTCAGCGGCACGACGCAGCAGGAAGCGATCCGCAAGAAGCTGCCGTTCCGTCAGGCGGGCGAGTACTACCGCAGCCTGTCGCAGCAGGACAAGGACGACCTCGTCACCGCGCTGTCCGGCGACCTCGGCCAGGTGAAGAACGCGCAGAACCAATACGCGATGCTGTCGTACTTCTACAAGGCCGACGCCGACTACGGCACGCGCCTCGCACAGGCCGTTCACGCGAACGTCCAGCAAGTGCAGTCGCTCGCGGCGAAGCTGGGCGACAACTGATCTCGCGACGCCGGTCGCCGCCGACGTGTGCGCTCCCGCCGCGCACGTCGGCCCGCCCCTTTCATCAGGACTTCCCCATGCGATCCGAACGCTTCACCCACGCGATTCGCGCGGCCGCGGCGGCGCTCGCGCTGACTGCACTCGCCGGCTGCGCGCACCTGCCCGACCAGCCGACGTACGGCAAGGCCGACCCTGCCGCGCTGCACCGCTATGACGACGACTGGTTCGACGCCGCGCGCGTCGGCCGCGTCGATATCCTCCGCGCGCTGCATGACGCCGGCTATCCGGTCGACGCGACCGACAGCCACGGCTATACGGCCGTGATCCTCGCGTCGTACGACGGCCAGCCCGCGGCGCTCGACTACCTGTTGTCGGCGGGCGCGGATGCGTGCATCGGCGATCGTCACGGCAACACCGCGCTGATGGGCGCGCTGTTCCGGAACGAACCCGACATCGCGCGGCGCCTGATCGACACGCGCTGCCCGATCGACCAGACGAACGGCGCCGGCGAAACCGCGCTGGGGTTCGCGACGCTGTTCAACCGCTTCGAGCTGATTCCACTGCTCGTCGCGCATGGCGCGAATCCGAACCATGTCGACCGGCGCGGCCAATCGCTGCTTCAGCTCGCGCTGACGCACGACAACACGTATGCCGCGGACGCCCTGCGCAATGCCGGCGCCAAACCGTAGCGCGCCTGCGCGTCGAATCGAGCGCCCCATTCGCTGACCCGATCGGCGTCGCCGATCGCGCGAGGCGCCGTGTCCCCCCACGCGTGTGCCCAGCGGCCCCGTCGTCGCCGGCCAGTTGCTGGCGCGCCGCCTCGTCGGATGGTTCGGCTGGCGCCGACGAGCCCCGGCGATTCGAACGTTTCCTCGATAACGAACGGCCGTTTCAATACGCATCGGAAAGGATCGGCGAGTCGCTTTCTGCATTACCTGTCATGCCGGTTTCGAACATTACAAAATGCCGCCGATCTTTCAAAATCATTGCGTCTTATTCGATTTAATATTGTTTCATATAATCAAAAAAAGTTTGACACCGTACTTTCGTTCTTGATACCGTCCGATGCAAGCAATCCGACGGATTGCCCGCCACGCAATCGATTCCGCTCCACGTTTTTTCGCTTCCGCTGCACCGAAGTACGCGCTGCCGAATGACTCGTTCGCTCGCCGGCGCGTGCAGCATCCCGATGCATTTCACTGGACGGCTGCCATCCGGCAGCGGGCCGAAGGATCGAATCAAATGAGCAGGATAACGAAGCTGTTGCTCTAGCAATCCCGCCCGCGCCGACTCCGGCGCGACTGCCCCGCCCTGCGGTGCAGCCTTTCCCGTTACCGCGTTTTCCGTATTTCGCCCCCGGAGAAAAACCACTTTCCGGATCGGGCGAAAGGCCCTGTCGCGTCCGTGCCATCCGCCTGCATGCGACAGAAAACGGCGGTGCATGACCCGCACCGCCGTCGACCGTTGTTGTTCGTGCCGTTCGTTGTTCAACCGGAGGGGTAATTCAAATGAATCAGGTTGCAAACAAGAAACAAAAGCACATTCGCACCGTCAATCTCGCACTCGCCGTCGCCGCAGCCGCCGCTTCGTTCGGCATGGCGGCCGCCCATGCCGCGCCTGCGGCCGGCTGGACGGAAACGCGCACCAAAGGGTTCCTGCCGCTCGTGCAGCAGAACGAAGCCGGCACGACCGGCGCGCCCGCCGCGAGCACGGCCGCCGCTGCCGCCTCGGCCATCGACATGGCGCCCGGTGAATCGGTGGACATCGTGCTCGGGCTGAACCTGCGCAACGAGGCCCAGCTCGACCAATACCTGCGCGACCTGCATACGCCCGGCTCGCCGCACTACCGGCAGTTCCTCACGCCTGCGCAATTCGCCGCGCAATACGCACCGACCGACCAGCAGGTCGCGTCCGTCGTCGCCCACCTGCGCAAGGCCGGCTTCGTGAATATCGTGGTCGCACCGAACCGGCTGCTGGTCTCCGCGTCCGGCACCGCGGCAACCGTCCAGGCCGCGTTCCGCACGACCCTCAAGCGCTTCACGCGCAACGGTCGCAGCGTCTATGCGAACACCGACGCCGCGCAGGTGCCGAATGCGATCGGCAACGTCGTCGGCTCGGTGCTCGGCCTGCAGAACGTCGAGCTCGTGCATACGGGCGCGGGCAGCAAACCGCAAGGCAACACCAGCAACCTGACGATCCCGGCCGGCGCGTCGGCGGTGCCGCACAATCCGACCGAGTTCTCGTCGATCTACGGCGGCGACGGCACGCCGACGGCCTCGCAGACCACGGTCGGCATCATCTCCGAAGGCGACCTGTCGCAGACGGTGAGCGACCTCAATACGTTCGCCGCGAACAACGGCCTCGGTACGATCAGCAGCAGCATCGTGAAGACGGGCCCGTCCGGCAGTTCGTACACCGACACCGACGGCACCGTCGAGTGGAACCTCGACAGCCAGTCGATCGTCGGCGCGGCCGGCGGCAGCGTGAAGCAGGTCGTGTTCTACGTCGCGCCGTCGATGACGCTCACCGCGATCACGGCCGCCTACAACAAGGCCGTGACCGACAACGTCGCGAAGGTGATCAACGTATCGCTCGGCGTGTGCGAATCGTCCGCGAACAGCACCGGCTCGCAGGCGACCGACGACACCATCTTCAAGCAGGCGGTCGCGCAAGGGCAAACCTTCTCGGTTTCCGCCGGCGACCACGGCGCGTACGAATGCGCGAGCGGCACGCCGTCGCGCTCGACCTACACGGTGAGCGAGCCGGCCACGTCGCCGTACGTGGTCGCGGTCGGCGGCACGACGCTGTTCACCAATACGTCGACCAATGCGTACAACAGCGAAATCGTCTGGAACGATCCGAGCTGGCAGCCGGGCACCGTGTGGTCGACGGGCGGCGGGTACAGCAAGTACGAGACCGCGCCGACGTGGCAGTCGTCCACCCTCACCGGCTCGACCAAGCGCGCGCTGCCCGACGTCGGCTTCGACGCCGACCTGCGCACGGGTGCGATTCTCGTCGTGAACGGCCAGACGTCCGACACGCTGTGGGGCTCGGGCTATCTGAACAACGAAGGCGGCACGAGCCTCGCCGCGCCGATCTTCACCGGCATCTGGGCGCGGCTGCAGTCGGCCAACAACAATGCGCTCGGGTTCCCGGCGTCGAGCATCTACAAGTACTTCCCGACCAACGCGGCGCTGCTGCACGACGTCACGTCCGGCAACAACGGCAGCGGCACTTACGGCTACAAGGCGAAGGCCGGCTGGGATGCGACGACGGGCTTCGGCAGCGTGAACATCTCGAAGCTGAACGCGTTCATCCAGAGCACATCGGATTTCGCACGCTGATGAATCGCTGACAGAACCGGGGGCGGGAGCGCGACGTATCACGCGCGCCGGGGCCGCACCCCACCCATCGCGTTGAATAAACCCGCGAAGGCTGCGAAGCCATCGCGGGTTTCTGCATTCAGCACCCAGTCGCCACGCGCGGCGAGCGACACGCGCGCCCCAACCTTGCAATCGTTGCGCAAACAACTTTCATGTGGGTTACCGCGCGCCCGCCTGCCTGCTTACGCACTGCAAGGTACACACTGTTACACAACACCGCGACAACTTCCGTGCATATCGTGCGTTTAACTAAAGGTATCGATTCGTCGCGGGCCAACCACCATGCGAACACGATCCAGCCGCCCGATCCGGCCAATGCCACCGGAATCTGCGCGGACGTCCGCAACACGGTGTTCAAGTCGATCGCGCGGCCCGCGTGCCTGCCAACGCTGCCATCACACAGAACGAACAACATGAACCACACACGTGCACACCGCCCCGTCAGGACGCTGATCGCGTCGTCCGTCATCGTGTCGCTGCTCGGCCTGTCGGCCTGCAAGCACGACGACGGCAGCACCGCCGCGCCGGCCAGCGATGCGAACGCCGCCTCGGCGGCCCAGCCCGCGTCGACGCCCGTCGCGTACACGCCGCCGAGCGCCGACCAGCTCTATCAAATGGTCGCGCCGATCGCGCTGTTCCCCGACAAGCTGGTCGCATTGGTGCTGGCGGGCGCAACCTATCCGGACCAGATAACCGCCGCGAATACATGGGTGACGCAAAATCCGTCGTTGAAGGGCCAGGCGCTAGCGACCGCCGCCGATGCACAACCGTGGGACCCGTCCGTCAAGGCGCTGACCGCGTTCCCCGCGGTGCTGTCGCAAATGGCGTCGAACCAGGCCTGGACCACCTCGCTCGGACAGGCGTACTACAACGATCCGACCGACGTGATGAATGCGATCCAGGTGATGCGCCAGCGCGCGCAGAAGTCCGGCCATCTTCGCTCCAGCGGCCAGATGCGTGTCACGCAAGTCGCGCAGGCTGCGCCGGCAGGCTACACGCCGGCCACCGACGCACCGGTGGTCTACAGCGGGCCGGCGATCGTGCCGCCGCCCGAACAGGCGATCGCGATCGAGCCCGCGCAGCCCGATGTCGTGTACGTGCCGTCGTACAACCCGGCCGTCGTCTACGGCGAGCCGGTTTCGTCCTATCCCGGCTACGTGTATCGGCCGCCCGCCTACAACACCGGCGAGATCGTCACGGCCGGCCTGATCACGTTCGGCGTCGGCGTCGCCGTCGGCGCCGCGATCTTCGGGCATCACGACTGGGGCTGGCATGCATGGGGCGTGAACTGGGGCGCGCCGCGCCCGGAAGGCCCGGCATGGCACGGCGGCTGGCAGCGCCCGGCCGTGGTGTACAACCACACCACGTACGTGACGAAGTCGACCACGGTGATCAACAACATCACGAACATCCGCAACACACGCATCACGAACAACTACGGCGGCAACGTCACCAACAATAGCGCGACGATCGAGCGCAATACGATCCGGCCGGGCGCGGAGCCGATGCATGGCCAGGCCATGGCGCGGCATCCGGGCGCCGCGCCGATGACGATGCCGCACTTCGTTGCAAACGACGCGCGCCCCGGTGCGCGACCAGCGCCCGAAGCATTCGCGCAGAATCGCGCGAATGCGCCGCATGCCGAGGCGCCCGCGTCGCATCCGCCCGGTGCGACGCACGACGAGCGGCAGCAGGCGATGCAACGCGAGCGGGCCGCGCAGGAAACTCGCGTGGCGCAGCAACAACGGCAACGCGAGGACATGCAGCAACGCGACGCAGCCCGGCAGCGCGAAGAAATACAGCAACGCAATGCCGCGCAGCAGCAGGCACGCGCTCAGGCGCAGCAACGCAACGAAGTGCAACAACAACAGCAGCGCATGGAAGCGCAGCAACGTAACGAGGCTCAGCAGCAACAGCGGAGCGAGGCGGCCCAACAGCAACAACGCAAGGAGATGCAGCCGCACCCCGAAGCGCCACCACACGAACATGCGTCACCGCAGCCTCGGCAAGCGGCGCCCGAGCATGCGCACACGTCGCATCCGGCCGAGTCGCACCCGCAACACGAGTCGCGCGAACATCGGCCGGGTTAACGCACGACGCGCCGGCATCTCGGCCATGCGGGCGCGATACGGCCCGTCATGCCATTCAATCGGCCCAGTTCCGGACATAGTCCGGCACCGGCACGTTGCCGCCCGCATGAACCGGTGCGCCACGTGCCGTCTTCAGCGGCAGGATCCCGGCCCACACCGCCAGCCCGAGATCCTCTTCCTTGTCGGACGGCAGCGAATCGCTGATTTTCACGGCCGCTTCCGCCATCGAAATCCGCAGCACGCTCGTCGCATTGATTTCCTTCGAATTGCCCGGCCGCGCTTCGTGCTTGCGGCCTGGCGCGATCTTGTCCATCAACGCATCCAGCGCGGCGAGTTTTTCCGCGCTGCCTTCGATCATGTCGAACTGCCCGTAGATCACCGCGGACCGATAATTCATCGAATGGTTGAAGGCGGCCCTGGCCAGCACGAGACCATCCAGCAGCGTTATGGCGACGCACGCCTGCGCGCCCGCCGACAGCGCCTTGATCATCCGGCTGCCGTTGGACCCGTGGATATAGAGCACGTCGCCCGTCCTCCAGTGCGCGGTCGGGATGCAGTGGGTGTTCTGCCCGTCGCCGAACGCGACGTGACAGACGTACGCGTCGTCCACGATGCGGTAGAGCATCGTGCGATCGTGACTCGCCAGTTCAGGCAGGCGGCGAATGGTCGTGCGTGGTGTGGAAGAGAGCGTGGTCTGTTCATTCATATATCTGTACTGCAAAATTAATTGTATCGGTATCGTGCAGTATCCCGGCGTGAGCACGCGATTGCCTAGCCCATCGACAGTTGCTCGCCGAATCGAGCCAAATACACGCACATCGAAAGTGGCTAGTCGCGCCGCTCGCCGGCCATGTGCGGCGCTGAGCACCGCTCACAGTTGCGATTCGATCGGAAACAGCCCGAGGAACCACACTTCCATCCGCCGCCCGGCGGACACCTCCGGCTCGTGATCGATTTCGGTGACTTTCCCGTCCGCATCGGTCTGAACCCACTTGAGCCGCCCTTCGCCCGCGGGATCGGTTCTGGCTTCGACACGCCACGCGATCCGGTCGAGCCGCGATTCCAGATCGTTGGCCACCTGCGACGCAATCGCAGGGCTCTCGCAGTAAAGGCCGATCTCCGTATTGAGGTTCAGCGAGCGCGGATCGAGATTCATCGATCCGATGAAGATGCTCGTGTGATCGAACACGTAGGTCTTCGCATGCAGCGACGCGCGCGACGAGCCGATGATGACCTGCTTCGAAATGCTCTTGTCGCCCGAGGGCCGGCGCTCGTAAAGCCGCACGCCTGCGTTCACGAGTTCGCTTCGATAGCGCCGGTAGCCGGCATGTACGGCCGCCACGTCGGTCGACGCGAGCGAATTGGTCAGCACCGTCACGCGCACGCCGCGCGCCACGAGCGCGCGCAGCCGCTCGACGGCGTCCTTGCCCGGCACGAAATACGGCGACACGATCAGCAGGTCGTGCTGCGGCTGCAACGCAAGCGCACGCAACTGCGGCATCAGGTGCCCGTCGCGGTCCTTCGGCGGGTGCGCGATCTTCGACGGATCGTCGTACAGCACCGTCGCATGCCCCCACGACAATTCCGTGCCCTGCCCGTGGACGATCCGGTCGAGCCGCTGGCGGGCCTCGAGCACGTACGGATTGTCTTCCATCTCTCTCAGGTAGTCGCGCAACCGTTCGCGCTCGTGGTCGAGGCCGCCCGGCGCCGCCTCGTGCCCGACCAGCGTATCGACCGGATACGCATACGGCGAATTCCAGAACGTATCGAATTCGGTCGAGATGTCCTTCACGACAGGGCCGTGGACGACGACGTCGAGATCGCCGAATTCCAGCATCGACGATGCGCCGAAATATTCGTCGCCGATATTGCGGCCGCCGACGATCGCCGCCTGGTTGTCCGCGATCATCGCCTTGTTGTGCATGCGCCGGTTGACGCGCGAGAACTCGAACACGGTGCCGATCTTCTTGAACCGGCGCGTGGCCACCGGATTGAACAGCCGGATCTCGATGTTCGGATGCGCGCTGATCTCGAGCAGCTTGCGGTCGTCCGCGTTGGTGCCGAGATCGTCGAGCAGCGCGCGCACGCGCACGCCGCGATCGGCCGCACGCATGATCGCGTCGGCCAGTTGGTGCCCGGTCAGGTCGTCGTGCCAGATGTAGTACTGAAGGTCCAGCGAGCGGTCGGCGCGGTCGGCGAGCAACACGCGCGCGTCCAGCGCGTCGACCGGATCGGTCAGCAAATGAAACGCGTCCTGCCCCGGATGCGCGGCAGCCTGCTGGCGAAATGCCACGCCGAGGCGCGTGTCGTCGGTATCGGCGAATGCATGCGTCGGTGCGCGATCAGCCAGCGGCGGCAGGCTCGCGCATGCGACAAGCATCAGCAACGACAGAATCGCACTCCACGAACGCAGCATGATCATGTTGGCCGCCCCCCACTGTCGGGCGAAGTCGGATTGTGTTTGTTCTGGCTGGGCTGCCGGACGGAGCGCGGCGCGGCTCCACGGTGCGCGCTACGGAGCCGCGTGCGACCGGATCGCGCTACAGCATACTTCGATTGATATCGGGGCGGCACGCTTTCCGTGTTTCCGCGGTGGCGAAGATGCGACAGGCGGCGCCGGTGCGCCAAAGAAAAACCCGCGACGTCATGCGGCATCGCGGGTTTCGCGGCTTCCGCGGACAACCGTGGAAGCGAATCTGGTGGGCCCCCCGGGAGTCGAACCCGGCACCAACGAATTATGAGTTCGCTGCTCTAACCAAGCATGAGCTAGGGGCCCAGACGAGAAGCAAGGCGTGCTACACGCCACCCCGGCAACGAGGCCGGGCCGGCATTGTAACAACAAAGACGACAAAGGGAACGAACGCCACCGGCATCATGCGGATACCGGCGGCGTTCGTGGCAGAGACGCCGGAAATCAGTTCCCTTCGAGGAACGACTTCAGCTTGTCGGAACGGCTCGGGTGACGCAGTTTGCGCAGCGCCTTGGCCTCGATCTGACGGATCCGCTCGCGCGTGACGTCGAACTGCTTGCCGACTTCCTCGAGCGTGTGATCGGTGCTCATCTCGATACCGAAGCGCATCCGCAGCACCTTCGCCTCGCGCGGCGTCAGCGAATCGAGCACGTCCTTCACGACGTCGCGCATGCTCGCATGCAGCGCGGCATCCGCCGGCGCGACCGTGTTGGTGTCCTCGATGAAGTCGCCGAGATGGGAATCGTCGTCGTCGCCGATCGGCGTTTCCATCGAGATCGGCTCCTTCGCGATCTTCATGATCTTGCGGATCTTGTCTTCCGGCATCTCCATCTTCTCGGCGAGCGTGGCCGGATCCGGCTCGAGACCGGTTTCCTGCAGGATCTGCCGCGAGATGCGGTTCATCTTGTTGATCGTTTCGATCATGTGAACCGGAATACGGATCGTGCGCGCCTGGTCGGCGATCGAGCGCGTGATGGCCTGACGGATCCACCACGTCGCATAGGTCGAGAACTTGTAGCCGCGACGGTATTCGAACTTGTCCACCGCCTTCATCAGGCCGATGTTGCCTTCCTGGATCAGGTCGAGGAACTGCAGGCCGCGGTTCGTGTACTTCTTCGCGATCGAGATCACGAGACGCAGGTTCGCCTCGGTCATTTCACGCTTCGCCTGACGTGCCTTCAGTTCGCCGGCCGCCATCTGGCGGTTGGTTTCCTTCAGGTCCTTCAGCGGCAGCACGACGCGCGCCTGCAGGTCGAGCAGGCGCTGCTGCTGTTCGCGGATCGCCGGAACGTTACGCGACAGCACCGCACTGTACGAATGGCCTTCGGCCGTGATCTTCTCGGCCCAGTCGAGATCGGTCTCGCTGCCCGGGAAGCGCGCGATGAATTCCGAGCGCGGCATGCCGCACTTGTCGACGACGATGTGCAGGATCTGACGCTCGACCTGACGCACTTCGTCCACCTGCGCACGCAGCGTGTCGCACAGGCGTTCGACGGTACGCGCGGTGAAGCGGATCGTCATCAGCTCGCTCTGGATCGTTTCCTGCGCCTTCAGGTAGGCCTTCGACTTGTAGCCTTCCTTTTCGAACGCGCGGCGCATCTTGTCGAACCACTCGCTGATCTGCGAGAACTTCTCGAGCGACGCACGCTTGAGGGCTTCGAGTTGGGCGGCGTTGGCCGATGCCTGCGCGGCACCGTCGTCTTCCTCCTCTTCCTCTTCTTCCTCTTCCTCTTCGGCTTCCTCGTCCTCGTTCTCGATGGCTTCCGCTTCCTTCGCGGAGAAACCGTCCGTATCGGCGGAGTCCGAAGCATTCGGATCGAGCAGGCCGTCGACGAGCTCGTCGACGCGGATCTCTTCGTTCGCGACGCGTTCGGCCATCGCGAGGATGTCGGCAATCGTCGTCGGGCACGCGGAGATGGCCATCACCATGTGGCGCAGGCCGTCCTCGATCCGCTTCGCGATCTCGATTTCGCCTTCGCGCGTGAGCAGCTCGACCGTGCCCATCTCGCGCATGTACATCCGGACCGGATCGGTCGTGCGGCCGAATTCCGAATCGACGGTGGACAGCGCGACTTCCGCTTCCTCCTCGACTTCGTCGTCCGACGACGCGGCGGGCGCGTTGTCGTTCAAGAGCAGCGTTTCCGCGTCCGGCGCCTGCTCGTAAACCGCCACGCCCATGTCGTTGAACGTGCCGATGATGCCCTCGAGGGCTTCCGTCTCGGTGAAGTTGTCCGGCAGGTGGTCGTTGATTTCGGCGTACGTGAGGAAGCCGCGCTCCTTGCCGAGCTTGATCAGCGCGCGCAGCTTCACGCGGCGCTCTTCGAGCTCCTCGGCCGTGCCCGGCGTGCTCGTCGCGAACGCTTCCTTCAGCAGCGCCTTTTCCTTGGCGCGACGATCGCGCACCTTGGACTTGCCCGGTGCAGCCGCGGCTGCGGGCTGCTCGTCGCTCTGATTTGCGTCGTCTTCGACGGATACTTCGTTCAGCTTTTTGGTCATGGAGTTCGCCGTACCGGCTATATCGACTCGCGGCTGCTGGACGACAGCCGGTTGAACCGTGGGTGCATGAGTAGTACGTACTGCCGTTTCGTCCGCGTCGGCAGTCGTGTCCCTTGCGCTTTTCGCACTTGCCCGCTTCGCCGCCGGCTTGGCCGGCCCGGAGTCGGGTCTCGCGGCAGCCCGTGTTCTGGCTGCCGGCGCCGGCGCAGCCTGAGCAGTGCCGGCCGCGGTTTTCTTTCCTGCAGGGGCTGACGTGGCTGAAGACGTTGTCCTGGCGGAAGAAGCAGACTTGGCCGCTGTGACCTTCTTGGTCGGCTCCGTCGAGCCCTTGCCTGCTGCTTTCTTTCCGCCTGTCGTCTTTGCCATCGCGATTCTCGCCTCTGCTTGGAAAACAAACCGCTGGAAACCTTATATTATAGCATGCTGGGGAGCCCTCTCTAAGCGCCCCGGCCGCCTACAGCCCGAGCCGACGCTTCATGTCGGTTCGCTGCTGGTTCAAGTCCGTCAATTCGGCCAATTCCTCGGGGGTGAAGGTGGATTGCCGCGCCAGCCTGTCCAGCCGGTCGCAGCAAGCGTCATAGCGCATCTTGAGCACCGCTGCCTGCAGCTCCTCCCCCGCAATCCGCTCCTGCTCACGCTGCCGCTCGGGCACCGTCTCGTCTTCCGGATTCTGTAACAGCAAATCGCGGACGTTTTCATCATAGTCCAGAATTTCGCGGAAGATTTCCTCGTAAGTCGCCCCATTCGAGGACGTCCTCAGGACATCCGACAGCAGCCGGAACTCCGCGCCGTCGCCCAGCGCACGCGCATGATCGACGACTTCCGCGAACAGCTCGCCGATGCGCGGCAGCGCGCGCAGGGTCGCAATCTGTTCGTCGTCGAGCTGCGATGCGACGCGCGGATGCATCACCAGCGTACGCAACGCGCGCTTTTCGCTGTCCGTCACGCGGCGCCGCTCGCTGCGCGCGGGCGCCTGCCGCGGCGGCGTCGCGATGCGCGTATCGACGTCGGACAGCGCAGCGACCTCTTCGAACGGGATATCGAGGCGATCGGCGAACATATGCATGATCTGCGCGCGCAACGCGTTCGCGGGCAGCGCCTGCAACAGCGGCTTCGCATCGAACAGCGCCTTCGCGCGGCCTTCCGGCTGATCGAGCGCCTTGCCGGCAATTGCTTCGTTCAACAGAAATTGCGACAGCGGCATCGCGCGTTCGACCTGCTCGGAGAACGCATCCGCGCCGAACTCGCGCACGTAGCTGTCCGGATCGTGCTCGGTCGGCAGAAAAAGGAACCGGATCGTGCGGTTGTCGCCCGCATGCGGCAGGCAGGCCTCGAGCGCGCGCCGGGCCGCGCGCCGCCCGGCCGAATCGCCGTCGAAACTGAAAATGACCGTGTCGGTCTGGCGCAGCAGTTTTTGCACGTGAATCGGCGTGCACGCGGTGCCGAGCGTCGCGACCGCGTTCGGAAAGCCGAGCTGCGCGAGCGCGACGACGTCCATGTAGCCTTCGACGACCAGCACGTACTTGCGCTCGCGAATCGCGAGGCGCGCCTCGAACAGCCCGTACAGCTCGCTGCCCTTGTTGAACAGCGGCGTTTCCGGTGAGTTCAGATACTTCGGCTCGCCGCTGCCGAGCACGCGGCCGCCGAAACCGATCACCTGCCCCTTCACGTTGCGGATCGGGAACATGATCCGCTCGCGGAACCGGTCGTAGCGGCGCGCGACGCCCTGCGCGTCGGTTTTCTCGCTGACGATCACGAGCCCCGCCTCGACGAGCGATTCGTCGCGATAGTCGGGGAACGCGGCTTCGAGGTTCTGCCAGCCGTCCGGCGCATAGCCGAGACCGAAGCGCGCGGCGATCTCGCCGGTCAGGCCCCGGTTCTTCAGGTACTGGATCGCGACGGTCGCGCCGCGCAACTGCTTGCGGTAGTAGTCGCACGCGGCCGTCATCGCATCGGACAGCGCGGTCGCCACCGATTTCGACACGGGCGCCGGATAGTCGCCGCCACCGCCTCCGCCGCCACCGCGCATCGACGGCTCGTGCGGCACGGTCAGCCCGACGGATTGCGCGAGTTCCTGCACGGCTTCCGGGAACGTGAGCCCCGCGTGTTCCATCAGGAAGCCGATCGCCGTGCCGTGCGCACCGCAACCGAAGCAGTGATAGAACTGCTTGGTCGGGCTGACGGTAAACGACGGACTCTTCTCGTTATGGAACGGGCACAGCCCCATGAAGTTGGCGCCGCCCTTCTTGAGCTGCACGTACCGGCCCACCACGTCGACGATATCGACGCGGTTCAGCAAATCCTGCAGGAACGAATGCGGAATCACCGTGGGATCGAGCGAAAAAAGACAATACGACGCCCGGCGCACGCATCGCTGGGCGCGCCGGGAACGGGTTTTACTTCGTGAGCGCGGCCTTGACCTGCGCGGAAACGGCCGTCATGTCGGCACGGCCGGCGAGCTTGCCCTTCAGCACGCCCATCACCTTGCCCATGTCCTGCGGACCGGCTGCGCCGGTTTGCGCGACCGCCGCCTGGACCTCGGCCGCCACTTCGGCGTCCGACAGCTGCGCGGGCATGTAGCCGCCCAGCACGGCCAGCTCGGCCTGCTCCTTCGCGACCAGATCGTCACGGCCGGCCGCCTGGAACTGGCTGATCGAATCCTTGCGCTGCTTGATCATCTTGTCGATCACGGCCGTGATGCCCGCGTCGTCGAGCGTGACCCGGTCGTCGACTTCGCGCTGCTTGATCGCGGCCATCAGCAGGCGAATCGTTGCCAGGCGCTCGCTTTCCTTCGCGCGCATCGCGGCCTTCATGTCTTCGCTGATCTGCTCTTTCAAACTCATCTTTCACCCGGGATGGAAACGTGAATCCGACGCCCGCGAACGGGCGTCAACACAAAAACCCGCTTGGGACAGTGTCTCAAGCGGGTTGCTCGAATCCGGCATCGGCGACTCGCCGCCTGATCGGCTGCGCGACCGCACCCGATCGCACGGAGTCGCCGGTGCGCCGCTCAGCGAACCGCGCGGCGCCCAATCGTTCAGTACAGTTTCTTCGGCAGCGTCTGGCTGCGAATACGCTTGTAATGACGCTTCACCGCAGCGGCCTTCTTACGTTTGCGTTCTGCGGTCGGCTTCTCGTAAAACTCACGCGCACGAAGCTCGGTCAACAGACCGTTCTTCTCGATCGTGCGCTTGAAGCGACGCATTGCAACTTCGAACGGCTCGTTCTCTTTAACGCGAATGATCGTCATGATCCGACACGAATAAAGGTTTGCAGGGAAAGACTACCGAGTATAGCAGAGCGATGGGTCAAAGGCACGGACCCCATCCCCGCCGGAACGTCGCCGGCCGGCGCGTCAGGCGCCTCGCGCGTACTCGGCCGCGGCCTGCCCGGCCGCCGTGCCGGACGCCCACGCCCACTGGAAATTGTAGCCGCCCAGCCAGCCCGTCACGTCCACCGCCTCGCCGACGAAGAACAGCCCGGGCACGCGCGCGCTCATCATCGTCGCCGACGACAGCTCCCGCGTATCGACCCCGCCCTTCGTCACTTCGGCCTTCTTGTAGCCTTCGGTGCCGTTCGGCGTCAGCGTCCAGCCGGACAGCGCGTCGCCGATCTGGCGCAGCGTCTTGTCGGGCAGATCCGCGAGCCGCGCGTCGGCCGCGACGCGATGCGTATCGAGCCACGCATGCGCGAGGCGCGACGGCACCCACTCCGCGAGCAGCGAACCGATCTGGCGCTTCGACGTGCGTTTCGCGTCGAGCAGGTCGGCCACCGTGTCGCGCTGCGGCAGCAGGTCGATGCGGATCGGATCGCCGGGCTGCCAGTAGCTCGAGATCTGCAGGATGCCCGGCCCGGACAGCCCGCGATGGGTCAGCAGCAGGTCCTCGACGAATTCGCCACCGCGTTTTTTGTCGCCGGTCGATACGCGCACTTCGAGCGACACGCCGGACAGCGCCGCGAACGGCGCCCAGTCCTGCGGCGCGAACGTCAGCGGCACGAGCGCGGGCCGCATATCGACGAGCTTGTGGCCGAACTGCTTCGCGAGCCGGTAGCCGAAGTCGGTCGCGCCGATCTTCGGGATCGACAGGCCGCCGGTCGCGACGATCAGCGCGCGCGCGCCGATCGGGCCGGCCTGCTGCGTGTCGAGCGTGAAGCCGCCGGCCGGCGCATGGCGCACCGCGTCGACGACGACGGGCCGGCGCCACGCAATGCCGCCCGCGTCGCACTCGTGCTTCAGCACGTCGATGATCGCGTCGCTGCCGTGATCGCAAAAGAGCTGGCCCTTGTGCTTTTCGTGCCAGCTCACGTGATGGCGCTTGAGCAGCCCGAGGAAGTCGCGCGGCGTATAGCGCGCCAGCGCCGAACGCGCGAAATGCGGATTCGACGACAGGTAGTTGTCGGGCCCGGCGTACAGGTTCGTGAAGTTGCAGCGGCCGCCGCCCGAGATGCGGATTTTCTCGGCGAGCCGCGGTGCGTGATCGATCAGCACGACGCGGCGGCCGAGTTGCCCCGCAACCGCGGCGCTCATCATGCCGGCGGCGCCCGCGCCGATCACGGCGATGTCATAGGTTTCCATGGCGCGGATTGTACCTGTCCACCCTCGGGCCCGGGCCGCCCGCGGCGGCCGCGAGCCCCGGCCTGCTATAATTTCGGGTTACGTCGACCTACCCGCGGCGCGTCCGAAACGGGCGCGCCCTGCCCTCACCCATGCTCGTTCTCGGCATCGAAAGCTCCTGCGACGAAACCGGCCTCGCGCTCTACGACACGCAGCGCGGCCTGCTCGCACACGCGCTCCATTCGCAGATCGCGATGCACCGCGACTACGGCGGCGTCGTGCCCGAACTCGCGTCGCGCGACCATATCCGCCGCGCGCTGCCGCTGCTCGAGGAAGTGATGGCGCAAAGCGGCGCGCGCCGCGACGACATCGACGCGATCGCGTTCACGCAGGGGCCGGGCCTCGCCGGTGCGCTGCTGGTCGGCGCGAGCATCGCGAATGCGCTCGCGCTCGCGTGGAACAAGCCGACCGTCGGCATCCATCACCTCGAAGGCCACCTGCTGTCGCCATTGCTGGTCGACGAGCCGCCGCCGTTCCCGTTCGTCGCGCTGCTGGTTTCCGGCGGCCACACGCAACTGATGCGCGTGACGGACGTCGGCGTGTACGAGACGCTCGGCGAGACGCTCGACGACGCGGCCGGCGAAGCGTTCGACAAGACGGCGAAACTGATCGGTCTCGGCTATCCGGGCGGCCCCGAAGTATCGAAGCTCGCCGAAACCGGCACGCCGGGCGCGGTCGTGCTGCCGCGCCCGATGCTGCATTCGGGCGATCTCGACTTCAGCTTCAGTGGCCTGAAGACGGCCGTGCTCACACAGATGAAGAAGTTCGAAGCGGCGAAGCTCGAGGGCGAAGCACTCGAACGCGCGAAGGCCGACCTCGCGCGCGGCTTCGTCGATGCGGCCGTCGACGTACTCGTCGCGAAGTCGCTCGCCGCGCTGAAGCAAACGAAGCTCAAGCGCCTCGTGGTCGCGGGCGGTGTCGGCGCGAACCGCCAGTTGCGCGCCGCCCTGTCGGCGGCCGCGGCCAAGCGCGGCTTCGACGTGCACTACCCCGATCTCGCGCTGTGCACCGACAACGGCGCGATGATCGCGCTCGCGGGTGCGCTGCGGCTCGGCCGCTGGCCCGAACAGGCGAATGCCGACTACGCGTTCACGGTGAAACCGCGCTGGGATCTCGCGTCGCTCGCGAGCTGAATCGCGCCGCGCAACGCTCCAGGCAGGAAAACAAAAGGCCGCTCGGTTCCGAGCGGCCTTCGTCATTGGCGCGACAAAACGCCGCGGCGTTATGCCGCCAGCCGCTTGTCGCGCTCGATCAGCGCATACGCGCTGTGATTGTGGATCGACTCGAAATTCTCGGCTTCGAGCACGTACGCGATCACCCGCTCGTCCGCATCGAGACGTTGCGCGACGTCACGCACGAGATCCTCGACGAACTTCGGGTTCTCGTATGCACGCTCGGTGACGAACTTCTCGTCCGGACGCTTCAGCAGCCCCCACAGTTCGCACGACGCTTCCTCTTCCGCGATGCGAATCAGCGCCTCGACCGGCAGATCGGCGGCCAGCTCCGCATCGATCGTCACGTGCGAGCGCTGGTTGTGCGCGCCGTACTGCGAGATCTTCTTCGAGCACGGGCACAGGCTCGTCACCGGCACGAGCACCTTCAGGAACACGCGCGTGTCGCCGTCGCGGCTTTCGCCCGCGAGCGTCACTTCATAGTCGAGCAGGCTCTGCACGCCGGACACCGGCGCCGTCTTGTTCACGAAATACGGGAACGTGACTTCGATGCGGCCGGCCTCGGCTTCCAGCTTTTCGAGCATCGACGCGAGCATCGCGCGGAAGCGCTCGACCGTCAGCGGCGCACGATTCTCTTCGAGCAGCGCGACGAAGCGCGACATGTGCGTGCCTTTCTGATCGGCCGGCAGACGGACGTCGAGGTTCCAGACACCGACCGTCGGTTGCACGTCGCCGCTTTCGGTACACACCGTCAACGGATGCCGAACCGCCTTCACGCCCACGCGCTGAATCGGGATCTGACGGGTATCCACCGTGCTCTGCACGTCGGGCATCACGAAGGCGGGATTCATCTGGTTCATTTGTTCAATCCTTGTAAGCCGCGCGTCCGACGACGCGCACACCGCATCATGCGGCGGCCGGAAAAGCAACATGGGCCCGCAGGCCCATGTTTTCCGCATCAATGAAGACCGGTTGCGCCAGTCGCACCGACGCCGCCCCCGGGCGGCGTCGACTTATGCGACGCGCTTCGCCTGGCCGGCGACATCGGCCGCCGGATTCAGAAAGCGTTCGCGAATCGATTTCGCGATGCCCGCGCCGTCGAGGCCGCATTGCGACAGCAGCTTCGCGGGGTCGCCGTGATCGATGAACAGGTCAGGGAGGCCCAATTGTAGTACGGGTCGGATAACCCCACTCTCCATCAGGGCTTCGACGCAGGCCGAGCCCGCGCCGCCCATCACGCAACCTTCCTCGACCGTGACGACGTAGTCGTGCGTTTCGGCAAGCTCACGCACGAGCGCCGCATCGATCGGCTTCACGAAGCGCATGTTCGCGACCGTTGCATCGAGCTCCTCCGCGGCGGCGAGCGACGGCGCCACCATCGTGCCGAACGCGAGGATCGCGACGCGCTTGCCTTCCGGCTGCGACGTGCGGCGACGCACCTCACCCTTGCCGAGCGGAATCTCGGTGAATTCCTTCACCGTCGCCACGCCCGTGCCCGCGCCGCGCGGATAGCGCACCGCGGTCGGGTTCGGTTGCTGCAGCGCCGTGTGCAGCATCTGGCGGCATTCGTTCTCGTCGGACGCGGCCATGATCGTCATGTTCGGGATGCAGCGCATGAACGCGAGATCGTACGCGCCCGCATGCGTCGCGCCGTCCGCGCCGACGAGGCCCGCGCGGTCGATCGCGAACACGACCGGCAGGTTCTGCAGCGCGACGTCGTGAATCAGCTGGTCGTACGCACGCTGCAGGAAGGTCGAGTAGATCGCGACGACGGGCTTCAGCCCTTCGGTCGCGAGACCGCCCGCGAACGTCACCGCGTGCTGCTCGGCGATGCCGACGTCGTAGTAGCGATCCTTGAAGCGCTTCTCGAATTCGACCATGCCCGAGCCTTCGCGCATCGCGGGCGTGATGCCGACCACGCGCGTATCGCGCTCGGCTTCGTCGCACAGCCACTCGCCGAACACCTGCGTGTACGTCTTCTTCGCCGGGGTGGCCGATGGCTTGATGCCTTCGGCCGGATTGAACTTGCCAGGGCCGTGATAGAGCACGGGATCGGCTTCGGCGAGCTTGTAGCCCTGACCTTTCTTCGTCACCACGTGCAGGAACTGCGGGCCGCGCAGCTCGCGGATGTTCTGCAGCGTCGGGATCAGCGAATCGAGATCGTGACCGTCGATCGGGCCGATGTAGTTGAAGCCGAACTCCTCGAACAGCGTGGCCGGCACGACCATGCCCTTCGCGTGCTCCTCGAGCTTGCGCGCGAGTTCGAGCACCGGCGGCGCCACGCTCAGCACGCGCTCGACGCCCGCGCGCGCGGCCGCATAGAAGCGGCCCGACATCAGGCGGGCGAGATGGCGATTCAGCGCGCCGACCGGCGGCGAGATCGACATGTCGTTGTCGTTCAGGATCACGAGCACCTTCGCGTCTTCCGACACGCCCGCGTTGTTCATCGCCTCGAACGCCATGCCGGCCGTCATCGCGCCGTCGCCGATCACGGCGATCGAGAAGCGGTCGTCGCCGTTCAGCTGGCTGCCGATCGCCATGCCGAGCGCGGCCGAGATCGACGTGCTCGAGTGCGCGGTGCCGAACGTGTCGTATTCGGATTCGCTGCGGCGCGGAAAGCCCGAGATGCCGTCCTGCTGACGCAGCGAATGCATCTGGTCGCGGCGGCCCGTCAGGATCTTGTGCGGGTAGGTCTGGTGGCCCACGTCCCAGACGATGCGATCGTTCGGCGTGTTGAACACGTAGTGCAACGCGATCGTCAGCTCGACCGTCCCGAGGTTGGACGACAAATGGCCGCCCGTCTTCGACACGCTGTCGAGCACGAACGCGCGCAGTTCATCCGCGAGCGGTTGCAGTTGGCGACGATCGAGGCGGCGCAAATCCGCCGGGTCGTCGATGGTTTTCAGCAAGTCGTACATCGTCGTTCCATTGTAGGAAATCAACCGCGCCCGCATTCTTTTGCACGCACCGTAGCGTGTGCGCGGCGGCGGGCTTTCGCGTCAGCTGACCCGGTTCACTACCAGGTCGGCAAGTTCGGCGAGACGCTGTGCGCGTGCGCCGAACGGTTTCAGCGCGTCGTGCGCTTCGGCGCGCAGTTGCGCCGCCAGTTCGCGCGACGCCTCGAGACCGAGGATCGATACATAGGTCGGCTTGTCGTTCGCCGCATCCTTGCCGGCCGTCTTGCCGAGCGTCGCCGAATCGGTCGTGACGTCGAGAATGTCGTCGACGACCTGGAAGGCCAGACCCACGGCGCCCGCGTAAACGTCCAGCGCGGCCATCGTTTCCGCCGACGGCGTCTCGCCGGCCAGCGCGCCCATCCGCACGGCTGCGCGCAGCAAGGCGCCCGTCTTCATCCGGTGCATCGTCTCGAGCTGTTCGCGCGTCAGCTTCAGGCCGACGCTCGCCAGGTCGATCGCCTGCCCGCCGGCCATGCCGATCGAGCCGCTCGCGAGCGCCAGCTCGCGCACGAGCGCCGCCTGCTGCACCGGCGACAGCGCATCGGCGTCGGTCAACGCGACGAACGCCTGCGACTGCAGCGCGTCGCCGACCAGCAGCGCCGTCGGCTCGTCGTACTGCACGTGCACGGTCGGCTTGCCGCGACGCAGCGCGTCGTCGTCCATGCACGGCATGTCGTCGTGCACGAGCGAGTAGACGTGGATCATCTCCAGCGCCGCCGCCGCCGCGTTGCGCGCCGCTTCCGTCGCGCCGGTCAGTTCGCCCGCCGCATGGCACAGCAGCGGGCGAACGCGTTTGCCGCCACCGAGAACCGCATAGCGCATCGCCTCGTGAAGTTTCGCGGGCGTCGCGTTTTCAGCCGGCAGATAGTGGCCGAGTGCGTCCTCGACACGGTCGAGCACGGACCGCATCCATTGTTCGAATGTCATAGATCGTCGTCTTCGCCGTCCGTGGCGGCCGTTCCGGACGAAAGCGGCTTCAGCGTCGCGCCGTCGAGCACGCGAACCTGCTGCTCCACTTTCTCGAGCTGCTGTTGGCAAAACGCAACGAGGGTCGCACCGCGGCGATACGCCGCCAGCGAATCCTCGAGGCTCAACGCGCCGCCTTCCATCCGGGCAACCAGCGTCTCGAGTTCCGCGAGCGCCATCTCATAATTGTCCGGCAACGGTTCGGTGCCATTGCCGGGCGGCGTGGCGCCTGGGGATGCGGTTTTCGCCATGGACGAGGTGTCAAATTTCAAAACAAGTCGGACATTCTACGGCAAAAGAGAATTTTCCGACCTGCCGTCGTGGGCGCCCGCGCACAATTCCGGCCCCATCTACGACGCACAGTGTGCGCCTTTCGACGGTCGCCCGACAAAAAATTGACACAAATCAGGCACTTAATCCTAGCCTTGCGGGGCGAACCGGGTATAATTCTCCGTTTCCCTAAATCGATTTTTCGATGGTTGGGTTGTTCACTGCTTTCACGCTAACACCGGGAGTGGGAATGTCCAATCTGAGCGATGCGCTTCAGTTGAAGTCGGCCCACAGCCAGCTTCCAGTCACTGCATATTTCGATGAGGCGCTACTCGAGCGCGAGATCGAAACCCTCTTCAAGAAAGGTCCTCGCTACGTCGGGCATGAGTTGATGGTGCCCGAGGCGGGAGACTATTTTGCGCTGCCCTCCGAGAAGGAAGGCCGCGTGCTGGTCCGTAACCAGACGAACCAGATCGAACTGTTGTCGAACGTGTGCCGCCACCGGCAGGCGATCATGCTCAACGGGCGCGGCCATGCGCAGAACATCGTGTGCCCGCTGCACCGCTGGACGTACGATCTCGAAGGCCAGCTGCTCGGCGCGCCGCACTTCCCCGACAAGCCGTGCCTGAACCTCGGCAAGAGCCCGCTGCAGAACTGGCAGGGGCTGCTGTTCGAGGCCGAGGGCCGCGACGTCGCGCGCGATCTCGCGAACCTCGGCACGAAGCATCATTTCGACTTCTCCGAGTACCAGTTCGATCACGTCGAAGTGCACGAGTGCGACTACAACTGGAAGACGTTCATCGAGGTCTACCTCGAGGATTACCACGTCGTCCCGTTCCACCCGGGCCTCGGCAGCTTCGTGTCGTGCGACGATCTCAAATGGGAGTTCGGCGACTGGTACAGCGTGCAGACGGTCGGCGTGCACAACGCCCTCGCGAAACCGGGCAGCACGACTTACCAGAAATGGCACGAGCAGGTGCTGAAGTTCCG
>NZ_JBYQCG010000111.1:0-80382 GCF_057837105.1 Burkholderia sp. APQ4-4ca
TTCGACGGCAAGCGCGCGGTCGGCGTCGTCGTGTCGCGCAACGGGCGCGTCGAGACGCTCGGCGCGCGCGCGGAAGTGATCCTGTCGGCCGGCGCGTTCAATTCGCCGCAATTGCTGATGTGTTCGGGGATCGGCCCGGCCGATCAGTTGCGCCGGCACGGGATCGCGGTCGTGCAGGATGCGCCGGACGTCGGCGCGAACCTGATCGACCACATCGACTTCATCATCAACACGCGCGTGAATTCGTCGGAACTGGTCGGCGTGTGCCTGCGCGGGATCGCGAAGATGACGCCGGCGCTCGTGCGCTATTTCTCGCGCCGCACGGGGATGATGACGAGCAACGTCGCGGAGGCCGGCGGCTTCATCAAGAGCGATCCGTCGCTCGCGCGGCCCGACCTGCAACTGCATTTCTGCACGGCGCTCGTCGACGATCACAACCGCAAGATGCACTGGGGTTTCGGCTATTCGCTGCACGTGTGCGCGCTGCGGCCGTTCAGCCGCGGCACGGTCGCGCTCGCGAGCGGCGATGCGCGCGACGCGCCGTTGATCGATCCGCGCTTCTTCAGCGATTCACGCGACCTCGACCTGCTGGTGCGCGGCACGCACGCGATGCGCCGCATCCTGTCGCAGGCGCCGCTCGCGTCGCAGGGCGGGCGCGAGCTGTACACGCGGCCGGACCAGAGCGAAGCGGAGCTGCGCGCGACGATCGTCGCGCATGCGGACACGATCTATCACCCGGTCGGCACCTGCCGGATGGGCTCGGACGTGCGCGCGGTCGTCGATCCGCAACTGCGCGTGCGCGGCGTCGACGGGCTGCGGGTGGTGGATGCGTCGGTGATGCCGACGCTGGTCGGCGGGAACACGAATGCGCCGTCGGTGATGATCGGCGAGCGCGCGGCGGACTTCATCGTCGCCGCGCGCAAGGGCGGGGTGCCGCGCGGCGAGGCGGCTGCCGCGGTGCACGGCCGCTGAACGCGGCGCGTGCGGCCACGGCCATGCTCAGGCAAACGTATCGACGAGGCCGGCGCGGCTCGCGCGCGCGGCGACCGGTGCGGATTGCGCGGCGTCGACGGGTGCATCGACGGCTGACGATCCGCCGTTTCCGCGTCGCGGCGACTGGCCGTGGGCGAAGGTCTGCTGCGGGTTTTGCTGCTGTTGCTGCGACGCGAGGCCGCCGTCGCTGACGGTCGCGCTGCCGAGCCCGAGCCCGCCCGCTTCCATCGCCTCGCGCAGCTTCGGCAGCGCGGCTTCGACCGCGTCGCGCACCTGCGCGTGCTGCGACACGAACAGCGCGTGCGCATGGTTGTCCGCGACGCGCAGCACGACCTGCAGCGGCCCGAGATCGGGCGGGTTGAGCGTCAGCTCGGCGCTCTGCTGGTGCGCATTCGACAGGAACACCACTTTCTGGCTCAGTGCGTCCGTCCAGTCGGCCGTGCCGACGTGCGGCGCGAGCACGTGCGCGTTGGCCGCGGCGATCGCGCCGGCGGCCGGCGACAGTTGCAGGTTCGCCTGCGCGGCGGCGGCAGCCGTTGCGCCGGCCGCAAGCGTCGCGCTGGCGGCCGGGGCCGTCGCGTTGGCGGCCGCCGCGAGCGCATGCTGGGCGCCCGATTGCGCGTTCGCGTCGGCCTGCAGGGCCTGCGCGGTGATCTGTGTCGGCGTCTGTTGCGTGGCGAGCGCGCCTTTCGCGTCGGCGAGCGTGCGGTCGAACGTCGGGACTTTCGGCGTCAGCGGCGCGGCGGCGTTCGACGCGGTCGCTGCCGGTGCCGTCGGCGTGGCGGCGCTCGCGCCGGTCGCCGGCATCGCAATCGCGCCCGCACCACCCGCCAGCTTGGCGAGCGCCGCTTGCAGCGCGTCGCGGCTCGATGCCGGGTCGGTCGGCTGGGCGGCCGCATCCGCGGTTGCATGATTGGCGAGCGTCGCCGTGGCGTCCGGCTGGCCGGACACGGCCGTCTTTTGCGTGGTGGCCGCGGCGGCAATGGCCGCGGTGGTCGCCGCGTCGGCCGGCGTCGCGGTGTCCGGGCGCGCCTGCAATTGCGCCTGCACGGCCGCGGCGGCCGCGAGTGCGGCGGCGTCGGGGTTGACGGTGGCGGCGTTCGCGGCCGTGTCGTCGGTCGCCTTGTCGTCGTCCGTGCCGGACGGTTTCGCGCCGGCGGCCGGCTTCGACGCAGCCTGATTGGTCGACGCGTCCGGCGTGCCGGCGTGGGCCGTATCGTCGCGCGTGGCGACGCTTTGCTTGAGCGTCTGCGCGAACGGCACGGCGCTCGTGGCGGCCGACGTATCGTTGGTGGCGGACGCACCCGAGCCGCGGGCGGCCTTGAGTGCGGCGCCGGCGGTGTCGAGCAGCGCGCCGAGCAGGGGCAGGGGAGGCATGACGATTCTCTCGTTCGAATGCGGTGGTCGGTTACGACGAACGGGCCGCGTCGGCCCGCATGCGCAGGATCTTCGCGGCATGTTCGTCGGCGTCGCGCTGTTCGCGCCGGGCGTCGCGCTGCGCTTCCTGCGCGACGCCGCGCGCCTGCAGGATTTCATACGAGCCGACGGTCCGTTTCTTCTGCTGCCAGTTCGGGCGCGCCTCGTCGATGCGGACTTCGGCCGCCGCGAGCACGGTGCGCTGCTGCGCGATCGCGGCATCGAGCGTGTCGATGAACGCCTGGAAATTGCGCCAGTTGCCGGCCGGCATCCCGCTCTGCGCGGATTGCGCGAAGCGCGCGTGATACTCGTCGCGATAGCGCAGCAGCGCGTCGAGCTGTTCGGCCGCCGCGGTGCGGTCGCGCTGCGCGGTGCCGAGCTGCTTCGCGGCCGAGTCGAGGTCGTCCTGCGCACGGTCGAGCAGCAACTGAAGGGGAAAGCCGTGGGCCATCGGGATCAGCCTCCGTAAGCGTCGAACAGCGCATCGAGTGCGGTGAGGCTCGATGCGAACGGCGCGCATTCGCGAAAGCCCTGCTGCAGGAACGCCTCGATGCGCGGGTAGAGCGCGATCGCGCGATCGAGCTGCGCGTCGCGGCCAGGTGCGTACGCGCCGACCGCGATCAGGTCGCGGTTGCGCTGGTAGCGCGACAGCATCTGCTTGAACTGCCGCACGTGGTCGAGATGCGTTTCGTCGATCAGCGCGGTCATCGCGCGGCTGATCGACGCCTCGATGTCGATCGCGGGATAGTGGCCGGCCTCGGCGAGCGCACGCGACAGCACGATGTGGCCGTCGAGGATCGCGCGCGCCGAATCGGCGATCGGGTCCTGCTGGTCGTCGCCTTCGGTCAGCACCGTGTAGAACGCGGTGATCGAGCCGCCGCCTTCGGGCCCGTTGCCGGTGCGCTCGACGAGCGCGGGCAGCTTCGCGAACACCGACGGCGGATAACCCTTCGTCGCGGGCGGCTCGCCGATCGCCAGCGCGATCTCGCGCTGCGCCATCGCGTAGCGCGTCAGCGAATCCATCAGCAGCAGCACGTGCTTGCCCTGGTCGCGGAAATACTCGGCGAGCGACGTCGCGTACGCGGCGCCCTGCATCCGCAACAGCGGCGACACGTCGGCCGGCGCCGCGACGACGACCGAGCGCGCGAGCCCGTCCTCGCCGAGGATCTGTTCGATGAATTCCTTCACTTCGCGGCCGCGTTCGCCGATCAGGCCGATCACGATCACTTCCGCGCTCGTGTAGCGCGCCATCGTGCCGAGCAGCACCGACTTGCCGACGCCGGAGCCCGCGAACAGGCCCATCCGCTGGCCGCGGCCGACGGTGAGCAGCGCGTTGATCGCGCGCACGCCGACGTCGAGCACGTGGTGGATCGGTTCGCGGTCGAGCGGGTTGATCGACGGCGCCGACAGCGGCGCATCGACTTTCGACGCGAGCGGGCCGAGGCCGTCGAGCGGGCGCCCCGACGCGTCGACGACGCGCCCGAGCATTTCCCAGCCGACCGGCAGCCGCTTCGCGCCCGCGAGCGGATCGGTGACCGGCGCGCTTTCGCGCGGCCACACGCGTGCGCCGGGCAGCACGCCGGCGACGTCGGTGGTCGGCATCAGGAACAGGCGGTCGCCGGCGAAGCCGACGACTTCGGCTTCCGCGTGCGTCAGCGTGCTGCCGGGCGGCAGTTCGATCGTGCATTCGGCGCCGACCGACAGGCGCAGCCCGATCGCCTCGAGCACGAGGCCGGCCGCGCGCGTGAGGCGCCCGCACGGCCGCAGCGGCAGTGCGTGGTGGCTGCGCGCGGCGAGCCCGTTCAGGTGCGTGCGCCAGTGGGCGAGATGCGGGTTGTGCGGCGCACGCGGGGCGGCGGCGGCCGAGGCTGCCCCACGCGGCGTGGCGCCATCCGCGGCATCGGACGCGGCCGCCGGCCCGAACGACGCGAGCGCGAGCTCGCGTTCGAGCGGCGTCATGCCGTCGTGCGCGAGCGCGTCGGGCGAGCGCGTCACCACGTGCTCACCTTGCCGATCGCGGCGGCGACGCGCTGCCAGCGCGTGGGCAGCGTCGCGTCGACCTCGCCGGTCGCGGCGTGCGCGCGGCAGCCGCCGCGCTCGATCGACGCGTCGGTACGCACGTTCCAGCCGAGCGTGTCGAGGTCGTCCTGCAGATACGCTTCGACGACGGGCAGATCGGCCGGATTCACCGCGAGATGCGGCGCGCCGGACAGCGCGGGTTCGGCCGCGAGCACGTCGCGCACGGCGGCGACCAGCGCAGCCGGGTCGTGCTTCACGTGCTGGCGCACGACCTGTTGCGCGATGTCGAGCGCGAGCTGCGCGAGGTCGGACGCGACATCGTGTTCGACCGCCGACACGGCTTCGCGGAACGACGCGGCGAGCGTCGCGAGCTGCGCGGCCTGTTCGCGTGCGTCGGCCTGGCCGGCCTCGAAACCCTGGGCGCGGCCCTGCTCGAAACCGGCCTGGTAGCCGAGCGCCTGGCCTTCGACGTGGCCGGCCGCATGGCCTTCGGCGTGCGCGGCGTCGCGCACGCGCTGCAGTTCCTCGGCGAGCGCGGCGGCGGCGGCGGCCGCGTCGTCGGGCGGCGGCGGGGGCGGCGGCGGGTCGAACGACGCCATCTCCCACCGCTGGTAAGCGGTGAGGGTGCCCACGCGATCGCTCGCCGAATCAGACATACGCGTCTTCCGCCTTGCCGCCGATCGCGATCGCGCCGCTCTCGGCCAGGTTGCGCACGATCTGCAGGATGCGGCGCTGCTGCGTCTCGACGTCGGACACGCGTACCGGGCCGCGCGCGTCGAGATCCTCGGCGAGCAGTTCGGCCGCGCGTTGCGACATGTTCGCGAGGAACTTCTGGCGCAGCGCGGGCGGCGCGCCCTTCAGCGCGATGATCAGCGTTTCCGACTCGACTTCCTTGAGGATCATCTGGATCGCGCGATCCTCGAGGTCGAGCAGGTTCTCGAACACGAACATCTGGTCGATGATCTTCTGCGCGAGATCGGCGTCGTACTGGCGCACGCTTTCGAGCACGCCTTCCTCGTGCACGCTCGTCATGAAGTTCAGGATCTCGGCCGCGGTGCGGATGCCGCCCATCGGGCTGCGCTTCAGGTTGTCGCTGCCGGACAGCAGGCCCGTCAGCACGTCGTCGAGCTCGCGCAGCGCGGCCGGCTGGATGCCGTCGAGCGTCGCGATCCGCAGCAGCACGTCGTTACGCAGCCGTTCGGTGAAGCACGACGCGATTTCGGACGCCTGGTCGCGGTCGAGGTGCACGAGGATCGTCGCGATGATCTGCGGATGCTCGTTCTTGATCAGTTCGGCCACCGCGGCCGAATCCATCCACTTGAGGCCCTCGATGCCGCTCGTGTCGCTGCCCTGCAGGATGCGGTCGATCAGCACGCCGGCCTTGTCCTCGCCGAGCGCCTTCGTCAGCACCGAGCGGATGTACTCGTTCGAATCGAGCGACAGCGCGGTGTGCTGCTCGGCTTCCTTCACGAACTCCTGCAGCACGTCCTCGACCTGCTCGCGCGTGACGTTCTTCAGCGCGGCCATCGCCACGCCGATCTTCTGGACCTCGCGCGGCGCGAGGAACTTGAATACCTGCGCGGCTTCTTCCTCGCCGATCGACATCAGCAGCAGCGCGCTCTTGGTCAAGCCTTCAGCGTTCATCGGACACCCAGTTCTTCACGACGGTGGCGACGATCTTCGGATCCTGGCGGGCGATCGTGCGCGCGTAGTCAAGGTTGCGTTCGTAGCGGTTCTTCTCGTTTTCGAAGCCGAGCAGCAGCGGATCGGGTTCGTCGGCGGCCTTCTCCAGCGCGGGCAGGCCGTCGAGCGCCACCGTGTCTTCCGGCGCCGCGAGCGCCGGCGCGGCCGGCTCGGGCGGCGGGAACGCGCGGCGCATCGCCGGGCGCACGAACATGAAGTAGAGCGCCGCCGCGGCCGCCGCGATGCCGAGCCACTTCGCGGCTTCCTTCGCCATCGCGATCATGTCTGGCTGGCGCCACCACGGCAGGTCGGCGTACGGGTCGCTCACGGTCGAGAACGCGCTGTTCACGACGTTGACCGAGTCGCCGCGCTTCGCGTCGTAGCCCATCGCATCCTTCACGAGCTGTTCGACCTGCGCGAGCTTCGCGGGCGGCAGCGGCTGCATCGTCACGTGGCCCTTCGCGTCGGCGACCGGCTGGTAGTTGACGACGACCGCGACCGACAGCCGCTTCACGCTGCCCATCGGCTGTTCGGTATGGCGGATCGTCTTGTCGAGCTCGTAGTTGGTCGTCTGGTCCTTGCGGTCGCTGACCGGCGTGGTCTGCGGCGCGTTCTGGCCGTTGCCGGCGACGATCGGCGCGGAAGCGGGCTGCGGCGGCGTGTTCGACAGCGCGCCCGGCACGCCCGACGCGCCGCCCTGCGCGAGTTCGGTCGAGCTGCTGGTCTGCTGGCTGCGGATCGCGGATTGCTGCGGATTGCCGTTCGGGCCGTAGCTTTCCGACGTCTGCTCGATCTTCGAGAAATCGAGATCCGCGCTGACCTGCGAGCGTGCGTTGCCGGCGCCGAAGATCGGCGCGAGGATCGCGTCGATGCGCTTCTGCGTGTTGTGCTCGACCTGCTGCACGTACTTGAGCTGGCTCGCGTCGAGGCCGGACGCGGATGCGGTCTGGGTCAGCAGGTTGCCGTCCTGGTCGACGATCGTCACGTTCTTGGCCGGCATGTCGGGCACGCCGGACGACACCATCCGCGTGATCGCCTGCACCTGGCCCTCGTCGAGCACGCGGCCCGGGTAGAGGTCGACGAACACCGACGCGCTCGGCGCTTCCTTGTCGCGCACGAACACCGACGGCTTCGGGATCGCGAGATGCACGCGCGCGCTGCGCACGGCGTTGATCGATTCGATGGTGCGCTGCAGTTCGCCTTCGAGCGCGCGCTGGTAGTTGATCTGCTCGGCGAACTGGCTGATGCCGAATTTCTGGTTGTCCATCAGCTCGAAGCCGACCGAGCCGCCCTTCGGCAGCCCCATCGCGGCGAGCTTCAGGCGCGTTTCGTGCACCTGGTTCGACGGCACGAGGATCGCGCCGCCGGCATCGGCGAACTTGTAGGGAACGTTTGCCTGCTGGAGCGCGGCGATGATCGCGCCGCCGTCGCGGTCCGACAGGTTGCTGTACAGCACGCGGTAGTCGGGCGCCCGGCTCCACAGCACGAGCGCGGTGATCGCGGCGATCGCGAACGCGACGGCGATCACGAACGGCAGCTTGGGGTTGCCCTTCATCCGCGAGATGCCGGGAATGCGTTCGGCGAAGCCGCCCAGCCCGAAGTCCGCGCCTGCGCCGCCCGCGCCCGGCAACGCGGCGGCCGCGGCGGCGCCTGGCGCCGGGCTGAGGCCCGCGCGGGCGTCTGGGTTGATCAGCGAGTTGGCCTGCGAATCCATGCGTCGAGTTTCTCCGGAGCGGGACGACTGAGCTCGCTCGGACGAGCGGGCGGACAATGACACGATGCGATTATCGTGACCCGCGGCGCACTCCGATCGACCGAAAAGAGCGGGGTTTCCCCCGTACTTTCGCGGCTTTGACGCGCGCCGCGCTGCTATCCTTTTTCGCGATCCGGCATGGTGCGCGTGGTGCGGCGCCGGCGGGTCGCCCGGTGCGTCCGGGTCTCTTCTCTATGTCTGGGGACAGCATGACTGCGAACGTCAGCGGAATCGGTTCGGTGTTGCAACAGATGCAGTCGATGGCCGCGCAGGCGTCCGGCGGCGTCGCGAGCCCGACGGCGGCGCTGGCCGGCTCGGGCGCGGCGACGGCCGGCACGTTCGCGAGCGCGATGAAGGCGTCGCTCGACAAGATCAGCGGCGACCAGCAGCACGCGCTGGGCGAGGCGAAGGCGTTCGAGGTCGGCGCGCCGAACATCTCGCTGAACGACGTGATGGTCGACATGCAGAAAGCCAACATCGGCTTCCAGTTCGGGCTCCAGGTCCGCAACAAGCTAGTGAGCGCTTACAACGACATCATGCAGATGTCGGTTTGAGCGGCCATCCGGCGACGGGCATCCGGGGGCGGCTAACGGCGACGGGCATCCAGAGACGGTTCCAGGCTTGCACGACGGGGCCGGCGAACCGGCATCGGACGCCGGCGCGGCGCCCGCGCACCTAAAGCTTTCCAAATCCCTTCCGATAACTCCGGTGAAAGCCGCACCGTGCGACGCACGGCGGCGGCTCCCGACTAGCCAAGGCAAATAACAAGGAGAAGCGCATGTTTTCCCCAGGACACGCTGGAGCCAATGCGTATGCGCGTGTCGGCGTCGAGACCGGGGTGATGGGCGCCTCCCCGCACCGGCTGATCGCGATGCTGTACCAGGGCGCGCGGCAGGCGATCGCGCTGGCGCGCATGCATTTGCAGCAGGACAACGTCGCCGGGCGCGGCGAAGCGATCGGCAAGGCGATCCGGATCGTCGAGAGCGGCCTGCAGGCGTCGCTGAACCGCGACGCGGGTGGCGAGATCGCCGAACGGCTCAATGCGTTGTATGCGTATATCGGCCGGCGGCTGCTGGAAGCGAACGCGCAGGCGAGCGACGCGATGCTGGTCGAGGTCGACGGCTTGCTCGCGACGCTCGAGGAAGCATGGACGGGCATCGCCCCGGAAGTCGCGCGGATGGCCGCGCAACAGGTAGCGGAAGCAACACGATGAATCACAAGGCCGAATACTTCGAGCGTTACGAGGCGCTCGCCGCCGTGTCGGGCCGGATGCTGTGCGCCGCGCGCGGCGCCGACTGGAACGCGTTGCCGGAGTTGCAGGCCGAATTCATGCAACTCGTCGACGGGTTGAAGCAGGCCGATCCGGGCGTCGTGCTCGACGAATCGGATCTCGGCCGCAAGCTCGACCTGATCCGCCGCATCCTGGCCGACGACGCCGCGATCCGCGATCTCGCGAGCCCGGACGTCGCGCGGCTGTCCGCGCTGTTCGAGGCGCGGCGCTCGACCCAGGTATTGACCGATCTCTATCGCGCGCGCGGGTAGGGCCGTTCGCCGGGAAACCGGCGCGAGGCACCCGGCGCCGCACGCGGCGCGCGCTGTTCCCGTGCGCGGCACCGGCGTGCCGCGCACGAATTCGCAACCCGTTGGCTGAGCTGAGCAGGCCCCGATCATGACCGGTATCGACTCCGTTGCGGCCGCGCTGCTGGCGAGCCGCCTCGACAGCCTGCTGACCGGCACCGTGGCGGCGCCCGCCGGCGGCGGCGCGACCGCGCAGGTCGGCACGCCGGGCACCGGCGCGTCGTCCCCGCCGCCGGCCGGCAGCCCGCCCGCCGCACCCCTGGCTTCCACGCAGACCGCGCTGTCCGATGTCGGACGCGTGCTCGACGCGATCTCGCGCTCGGGCGGCGACGCGACGCCGGCGATCGTCGGCCGGCTCCCGCTGCTCGCCGATCCCGCCGTGCTGCTCACCGATACGCCGGTGCCGGCGCGCGCGCCGGCTGCGCCCGGTCCCGCAGCGTCGTCCACGCCGGCTGCCGATCCGGCATCGTCCGCCACGGCGGTGCGCGAAGCGGCCGTGCCGCCGCCGGTCGCGGCGTTGCGCGCGGCGTTGGCGCAGACCGTGAGCGAAAGCGGCCTCTTCTACGAATCCCATCTCGCGCAGTGGCTGGCCGGCCAACGTCCGCTCGCGGCGCTCATGCGCGAGCCGCAGGCACGCCTCGCCACCGCGCTCGCGCCGGCCGACCCGGCAGCCGTCCCGCACGAACCGACCGACGTGCTCGACGAACTGCTCGCGCAGCGCCCGCCGCCGCTGCCGGCCGCCGCGCGGGCCAGCGCGCCACCGCCGGCCCAGGGCGGCGCTCCTGCGCGCGACCCGGGGCAGGCCCCACCGGCCGCGACCCGGCCGGGCGCGTCGTTGCCGCCCGATACCGCCGATCCGCTGGCCGCGCACGCCGATACGCGCTGGACGCCCGCGCGCGCCGAGCTGGCCGCCGCATCGTCCGATCTGCAGGCGCAGCCACTCGCGACGGTGCATCCGGCCGCCGTGCCGCTCGTTCGACAGCAGCTCGATGCGCTCGCGACCGACCAGTTTCGCTGGACCGGCGAGGCGTGGCCCGGCGCGCGGCTCGACTGGACGATCGAACCGGACGACCCGGGCCACCGCGCACCGCGCGGCGGCGGCGACGACACGGGCGACGGCATCGCGTGGCGCACGCGCCTCACGTTGACGCTGCCGTCGCTCGGCACGGTCGATGCGGAACTGGTGCTGAACGGCGCGCAGCTCCTCGCCCGGCTGCGGGCGAACCAGACGGGCGCCGATCGCCTCACGCGCCACGAAGCCGCGCTGCGGCAGCGGCTCGAAGGCTCGGGGCTCACGGTGGGCGGGCTGTCGATCCGCGCGGTCGACGACGGGCCGGACGGCTTCGACCTGTTCGCCGCGCAGACGGCCGCCGCCGCGTATGCGCGCGGCGCGGCCGGCGGCCCCGACGTGCGGGCGCCGGGCGACGATGACGAGGCGCTGCGATGAGCATGACGTCCCGCAAGCGCGCGGCCGCGCTCGTCTACGACCCGAAAGGCGGCGATGCGGCGCCCCGCGTGGTCGCGAAGGGCTATGGCGTGCTCGCCGAGATGATCGTCGCGCGTGCGCACGATGCGGGGCTGTACGTGCACACGGCGCCGGAGATGGTGTCGCTGCTGATGCAGGTCGATCTCGACGACCGGATTCCGCCGCAGCTCTATCAGGCGGTTGCCGACCTGCTCGCGTGGCTGTACGCGCTCGATCGCACCGAGCCCGCGCCGGACGCCGCCGCGCCGCGTTTCCCGTTGCCGCCGTTGCGCTGAACGGCCTGCCGCCGGGTGGCTTCCGACGGACGGCCGTCCGTGGTCGGCGGGATCATTCGGTCGACATGTTGCGTCTATCGGTCGCCATCGGGTCGCAATGCATCCTTTTTTCCGCGTTCGTGCGCGGCGTGCGTCCTGCCGGTCCGTACGCGCACGGATTGAGCCGCCTTCCGATTTATGTAATGATATCCATTCTCATTTTCATGTTGCCCGGGCGGCGCGCATTTCCTGCGCGCCGCCCGTCGTTTTGAACGAATGGATACCTTCGCGTGAACGCGCCCGAAACGATCGACCCGCCCAAGACGGGCATGCCGCGCGGCGGCGTCACCGTGCTGCACCCGGCGGGCCGCCCGCTGAACGACGACGAGCTGGCCGCGCGCCGCCGGCGCTCGCGCCGCGCGACCTTCATCAAGTGGCTGCGCAAGGTGCACGGCTGGGTCGGGCTGTGGGGCGCGGTGCTCGGGTTGCTGTTCGGCGTGACCGGCGTGGTGCTGAACCACCGCGCGCCGCCGCTGAAGATCTCGACCGGCGAGCCGCAGGTCGAGGAGATGCAGATCGCGCTGCCGGATCCGGTGCCGAAGACGCCCGCCGCGATGACGAAGTGGCTGCAGCAGGAGCTGCATTTCGACGGCAAGCCGGGCCGCATGCGCAAGGAGCCCGCGCAGGCCGTCGCGTGGGGCGACAAGCGCGTGATGCAGCCCGAGCACTGGCAATTCGGCGTGTTCGGGCCGCACCAGAACCTGCAGGGCGAATACTGGGTCGGCAACGGCTACGTGTCGGTGAAGCGCACGGGCAACACGTTCCTGACGACGCTGAACAACCTGCATCGCGGCGTCGGGATGAATCTCGGCTGGGTGCTGCTGATGGATACGATCGCCGGCTCGCTGATCCTGCTGTCGCTGACGGGCGTGCTGCTGTGGACCGAGCTGAACAAGCGCCGCACGGTCGGCGTCGTGCTGGTGGTCGGTTCGGTCGCCGCCGCGCTGGCTGCCGGCCTGACCTGATCGACGTTCGCGCCGGCCGGGGCCTGCGCCCGACGGCGAGCGCGCGGCCGCCCGCCGCCGCGGGTCAGAGGCCGCAGGCCGCGCCGCTGTTCGCCGCGATTTCGCGCGCGGCCTTCGCGCCTTCGACCTGCAGGATCGTCGGCAGCGACACGTTGTTCTTCGCGGCGGTGATCTCGGCAAGGATCGAGATCGCGATTTCCGGCGGCGTCCGGCTGCCGATGTAGATGCCGGCCGGCCCGTGCAGCCGCGCCAGTTCCACTTCGCTCAGATCGAATTCGCGCAGCCGCTCGCGCCGCGCCGCGTTGTTGCGCCGCGAGCCGAGCGCGCCCACGTAGAACGCGGGCGTCTTCAGCGCCTCCATCAGCGCGAGATCGTCCAGCTTCGGGTCGTGCGTGAGCGCGATCACGGCCGAACGCGCATCGAGCTTCATGTCGAGCACCGTATCGTCGGGCATCGTATGCACGACGCGCGTGCCCGGCACGTCCCACGCATCCGTGTATTCGTCGCGCGGATCGCATACCGTCACCTGGTAGTCGAGCCCGACCGCGATCTGGCACAGGTAGCGCGACAACTGGCCGGCGCCGATCACGAGCATCCGGTAGCGCGGCCCGTGGATCGTCACGAGCCGTTCGCCGTCGAACGCGAGCCCGTCGGTCGCCTGCGCGGGCGACAGCGATGCGCGGCCGGTCGCGAGCGTCATCGTGCGCGTGACGAGGCGGCCGGCCTCGACTTCCGCGCACAGCGCGGCGACGCCGCTGTCGCGCGTGAGCGGTTCGAGCACGAGCTGGATCGTGCCGCCGCACGGCAAGCCGAAGCGGTGCGCTTCCTCGGCCGTCACGCCGTACTTGAGCGCTTCCGGGCGCGCATCGGCCGCGATGCCGCTCGCGTGCACGCGGGCGATCAGGTCGTCCTCGATGCATCCGCCGGACACCGAGCCGACCACCAGGCCGTCCTCGCGCACCGCGAGCATCGCGCCTTCGGGGCGCGGCGACGAGCCCCACGTCTTCACGACCGTCACGAGCAGCACGCGACGCCCTTCTTCGAGCCAGCGCGCACTGGATTTCAATACATCGAGATCGACGCTTTCCATCATCTTCTTCCTGTTGCCGGGCGACACCGCCGATGCGGGCCGCCGTTCGATGGCGCGATTATGAACCGGCCGGGGCAAGCGTGCAGGCGACGGGGAAGAGGCAAGACGGGGAAGGGCGAGGCGCGGCGGCAAGGAAGGCGGGCAGCGCGGCCCGTGACGGGGCGGTCGGCAGGCGCCGGGCGGATGCATCCGCCCGGCGGGGCGATGCGTCAGAGCGAGCCCAGGTACTGCGTCAGGTTGCGGATGTTGGTGTCATACGCGCTCGGCGAGCCAAGCTCGACGCCGCCGCTGCGCACGTAGTACTCGAACGGCACGGAGCGCGTGCCGAAGAACGGCAGGAAGTTGTCCGGCTGCAGTGTCGTGCCGTTCAGGCCGATCGCCCAGTTCCTCGACTTGTACAGCTCGAGCTCGCGGATCGTCGCCTGGACGAGGTTCGTCTCCGACGCGCGAATCGCGTTGATGTGCTGCGTCAGCGTTTCGATATTCGCCTGGTACGCGCTCGGCTCGCCGACCGAGACGCCACGCGCGCGGACGTAGTAGCTGAACGGCAGGTTGCGCTCGGTGAAGAACGTCAGGAAACCGTCCGGTGCCAGCGTATCCCCGTTCAGCCCGATCGCCCAGTTCTTGCTCTGATAATCCTTGAGCCCCGTAATCGTCTGGTTGGTCGCGCTGATTTCGACCTTCGCCGTGACGTTGACCAATGTATTGCTCATGAAAGACCTCTCAGGTTTTTGTTGAACTTCGGACAGGTGCAGCGACATGCCTCCGGATGGAGGCAATTCAATACCAGCGACCGGATTTATCCGGTTTTATTTTTTAATTAAAAAGGTTCTGAAAAACTCGCTTGTGAACGTGCAATGAATTTCCGTTTGATGAAAAGACGCTTCGATTGAATCGATTGCATCGCGTTGCGCCCGCTGCGGCGCAGAACCCCGTCTGATCGGGGCTGGGCGAGGAACGCGGCCAGCCGACTGAATACTAGTTTGGCCGATGCAAGAGTTCAATGCTGGGCACGATATTATTTTCTTCTATTTATATTCAATTCAATGACATTTTAGATCGATCGATTTTTCGATCGAAATCGAATATACCGGCATTCGAAAAACGGCAAATGGAAATCGGAATTGACGCGCGGACCGTTGCAGGAAAGGCAACGTGGCGTGATGCGTGAAACAGAAGAAGGGAGGGCGAGCGGGGCCGGTAACCGGCCCGCGGGTGCGCACCGTGCCGCGTGCGGCACGGCGGCGATCAGTGCGCGTCGGGGTGGCCGTGCGCGAGCTTCGAGTGGTGCCGCGAGTACAGGAAGTAGATCACGAGGCCGATCACGAGCCAGATGCCGAACGCGGCCCACGTGACGGGCTGCAGGTTCAGCATCAGGAACAGGCACGACGCGACCGCGAGGATCGGCACCACGGGCACGCCCGGGCAGCGGAACGCGCGCGGCAGCTCCGGGTGCGTGCGGCGCAGCACGAGCACGGCGATCGACACCATCGAGAACGCCGCGAGCGTGCCGATGTTGATCAGCTCGGCGAGCACGTTGAGCGGCACGAGCGCGGCGATCAGCCCGAAGAACAGGCCGACCAGCCAGGTCGTCAGGAACGGCGTCGCAAAACGCGGATGCACGCGCGACAGCGCGGCCGGCAGCAGCCCGTCGCGCGACATCGCGAAGATCACACGCGTCTGGCCGTAGCTCATCACGAGGATCACGGTCAGCATGCCGAGCACCGCGCCCAGATCGATGAAGCCCGCGACCCATTTCTCGCCGGCGACCTGCAGCGCGTACGAGATCGGGTGCGAGATGTTCGCGTACTGGGCCGACGGCACGATGCCGGTCGCGACCGCGGCGACCGTCACGTACAGCACCGCGCACACCGCGAGCGACGCGATGATGCCGATCGGCAGATCGCGCTTCGGGTTCTTCACTTCCTCGGCCGCCGACGACACCGCGTCGAAGCCGATGAACGCGAAGAACATCACGGCGGCCGCGCCGAACACGCCGTTCCAGCCGTGCGGCATGAACGGCTTCCAGTTCGCGGGCGTCACGTGGAACAGGCCGACCGCGATCACGAGCAGCACGACCGACACCTTGATGAACACCATGATGTTGTTGATGCGGGTCGATTCGCGGATGCCGATCGACAGCAGCGTCGTGATCACGATCATCACGAGGAAGGCGGGCAGGTTGAACCACGTGGTGACGCCCGGCATCGCGCCGGGCGCGGCCGTCAGCACGGTCGGCAGCGACAGCCCGAAGCCCTGCAGCAGCGATTGCAGGTAGCCCGACCAGCCGACCGACACGGCAGACGACGCGAGGCCGTACTCGAGCATCAGGTCCCAGCCGATGATCCACGCGACGAGCTCGCCGAGCGTCGCGTACGAATACGTGTAGATCGAGCCGGCGACGGGGATCGACGACGCGAACTCCGCGTACGACAAGGCGGCCAGGCCGCACGCGATCGCGGCGATCACGAACGACAGCATCAGTGCGGGGCCGGCCTGCACGGCGCCGGTGCCGGTCAGCACGAAAATGCCGGTGCCGATGATCGCGCCGATGCCGAGGAACGTGAGGTCGATCGCGCCGAGCGCTTTCTTGAGCCCGGCGGCTTGCGCGCCGGCGATCATGCGATCGACGTTTTTCTTGCGGAAGAGAGACATTGCGGATGAATCGCCGGCACGCGCAGGCACGGCGCGCCGACTGAGTGAAAACCGATAATTTTAGCCGATTTGGCGTGCGCGCCCCGCTGCGGTGCAGCGGCGCGGCGTGAAATCGTCCGGAAAAACAAGCGTTTGCGCGCGAAACGGGTGCGAAGGGAGGGGCGAAGCGGGCGCGGCCAAGCGCGGCGCGGCGGGCGCCGCGTCGCGTCGCGCGATCGGACGAATGCGGGGCTGGCCGGAGGATCAGGCGCCGGCCGTGGGCGCCATGTCGACGAGCCGGTTGCTCATCACGTAGAACGTGAGTTCCGCGTTGTTCGACAGCCGCATCTTCTCGAGCAGCCGCGACCGGTACACGCTGACCGTCTTCACCGACAGCGACAGCGTGTTCGCGATATCGGTGAGCCGCTTGCCCGACGCGAGCATGCAGAGCGTCTGGTATTCGCGATCGGACAGCTTCTCGTGCGGCAGCGGTTCGTTCTCGAACGACACGTATTCGGCGAGCGCCTCGGCCATCGCGGGGCTCACGTACTTGCGGCCGGCCGCGACCTGCTGGATCGCGTTGATCATCTGCGCGGCGTTGACCGTCTTCGACAGGTAGCCGGCCGCGCCGGCCTTCAGCGCGCGCACCGCGTACTGGTCCTCGCGGTACATCGAGAACATCAGTACCGGCGTGCGCGTCAGCTTGCGCTTGAGGCGCTTGAGCACCTCGATGCCGTTCGTGTCGGGCAGCGAGATGTCGAGCAGGATCACGTCGAATTCCTGCTTGTCGACGGCGGCCATCGCGTCGCCGCCGTTCTCGGCCTCGGTCACGTCGCGCGCGATGCCGCGGTCGATCAGCAACTGTCGGATCCCTTGCCGGACGATCGCGTGATCGTCCACGAGCAGGATGTTCAGGCTCATCGCGACCTCACGAATGCGACGCGCGGCGTGCCGCGACCGGCACCGCGAGCAGCGAATCCCACGCGAAGCGTGCGGTGACGCGCGTGCCGCGGCCGGTGGCCGGCGTGGCCGCCTCGAAGCTGCCGCCGAACGCCTCGCAGCGGGCCCGCATGCCGGCCAGGCCGTAGCCGTTGCGGCGGTGCCGGGCGAAACCGGTCCCATCGTCGGCGACACTGAGCGACAGGTGCGTGCCGTCGGTGGCGATCCGGACGTCGACCGACGTCGCGCGGGCGTGTTTCGCGACGTTCGACAACGCTTCCTGCGCGACGCGGAACACCGCGAGCGCGCTCGCGCCGGCAAGCTGCGTCAGGCGGGCGTCGGCCGCGCACACGAAGCTCGTGCGCAGGCCCGTGCGGGCCGCATGGGTGTCGATCCACGACGCCAGCGTGCCGACCATGCCGGCGTCCAGCGCCGGCGTGTCGCGCTCGTCGATGAGGCGGCGATTCGCGTCGGTCGCGGCGTCGAGCGCCTGCTGCGCCAGCGCCAGCGCGCGCAGGCAGCCTTCCGGCGCATCGGCCGGCAGCCACGTTTGAACGTTTGCGAGTGCGAAGCGGGCGGCGGTCAATTCGGCGCCGAGCCCGTCATGCAGTTCGCCGGCCAGATGGCGGCGAGCCGCTTCGTCGGCGGCGAGAAGCTGGGCGGAAAGTGCCGCGATCCGTGCGGCGGACGCGTCGCGTTTCGACGCGGCGTCGGCCATCGGCGGAGTAGCAGCGCGGCCAGGCATGCGCTGCCGCGACGGGAACGGGGCGTGGGCGCCCGAGGGCGCGTTAAGCGACGTATCCATGACTCTCCCTGCTGTCAGAAAGCGGTTCAGACACCGGCTGGCTGCGTGGGCTGGCTGCCGTTTAGATGACGGTCGCCGCCGGAAAATCGCTCCATGCCGAAGTAACAAAAGTTACGTCTTGTAACACTTGCATCCGACCCTTTCACGCTCATCCGAACGGCAACCACGCGCGCCGAATAATATCTCAAAATTTCCGAAAAGGTCATGTCAGGCGGACATTTAAGGGTAAATGTGAATAATCGGAATGAAGGTGTTGTAGGAAAAACACTGACACCCGACCGCCCGGGGACGGCGTATCCAAATGTAACTATTTGAGATGGAATGGTCCCAGTTTGTTACGAATTCGCCAAGTCCGGACGAAAAAAAACCGGAGCTTTCGCTCCGGTTCTTGATGCGGCACAAATTCGGGGATCGATCAGTCCACGAACGCACGTTCGATCACGTAGTGGCCCGGCGCGCTGTTCTTGCCTTCGACGAGGCCGGCTTGCTTCAGCAGCTCGGTCGTGTCCTTCAGCATCGCGGTGCTGCCGCACAGCATCACGCGGTCGTTTTCCGGCGAGAACGCCGGCACGCCGAGATCCGTGAACAGCTTGCCCGTCGCGATCAGGTCGGTGATCCGGCCCTCATTGTCGAACGCTTCGCGCGTGACCGTCGGGTAGTAGACGAGCTTTTCCTTGATGATGTCGCCCAGGTACTCGTGGCCCGGCAGGTCGTGCTTGATGTAGTCCATGTACGCGAGTTCGCCCTTCAGGCGGCACGTGTGGGTCAGGATCACCTTGTCGAAGCGGTCGTAGATGTCCGGATCGCGGATGATCGACATGAACGGCGCGAGGCCCGTGCCCGTCGACAGCATCCACAGCGTCTTGCCCGGCAGGAGGTTGTCGGCGACCAGCGTGCCCGTCGGCTTCTTGCCGATCAGCACCGTGTCGCCCACCTTCAGGTGTTGCAGGCGCGACGTCAGCGGGCCGTCCTGCACCTTGATGCTGAAGAATTCGAGATGCTCTTCGTAGTTCGGGCTGACGATCGAGTAGGCGCGCGCGAGCGGCTTGCCGTCGACCTCCAGGCCGACCATCGTGAATTCGCCGTTGTTGAAGCGCAGGCTCGCCTCACGGGTGCAGGTGAAGCTGAAAAGCGTGTCGGTCCAGTGATGGACGGATTGGACGGTGGCGGTGTCGTATTTGCTCATGGCTTTGAAAACGGACGCGCGTGGCGAACGCGTGTAACGGGCCCAAAAAATGGGCAAAAACCGAGTGCGACGGCCCGATCGCGAATCGGCCGGCCGGCGCGCGTCCGACGCGCGCCTTCTCGATGACAGACGTTTGAGGAACTCGTTATTTTACCCTGTTGACGCGGATCGCGGGCTTGACCCCCGCGGCTGCGCGGATTTGGCGCAACACATCCTTTCAATAGGCCTTCGGTGGCCGGCCGCGCGTGGTGCGGCGAATGCGGCGGGCGCCGGCGGCGCCGTGACGGGCGGCCGCGCGGCCGGCCGCGGGCGTTATTGCGGATCGAGGCGCAGGCGCGCGATGTACGGCAGGTGATCCGACAGCCACGCGGCTTCGCCGGACGGCGCACGCCATTCGAGCGGCGTCAGGCCGCGCACGAACATCTTGTCGAGCGCGAGCGCCGGCGAGAACGCGGGGAACGTGCGGCCCGATTCGCCGAGCAGCGTCGCGACCTCGGACAGCCCGATCTCGCCGAACAGCGCGACCGAATCGTTGCGCCAGTCGTTGAAGTCGCCGGCGAGCATCAGCGGGCCGTCGCCCGCGTTGCGCACGATCCAGTGCGCGATCCAGTGCATCTGGCGCAGCCGCGCGGCGCGCGTGAGCGCGAGGTGCGCGCACAGCAGCGTGACCGGTCGGGCTCCCGCGAGCGTCGCGCGCGCGACCAGCAGCCCGCGCCGCTCGAAGCGGTGCGCGGAGATGTCCCAGCGGCCGCCGAGGTCGAGCGGATGCGGCGACAGGATCGCGTTGCCGTGCCGCCACGACGGCTTGAACACGTTCGGCCCGAGCGCGATCTGCCAGTCGAGCGCCTGCGCGATCTCGGTGGCCTGGCAATGCCACACGTCGTCGACCGTGTCGTCCATCGGCGCGCCGAAGCCCGCTGCGAGCATCGGGCGCGGCATGCGGCGCGCCATCGCTTCCTGCAGGAAATACACGTCGGCGTGAGTCGACTGCATCCAGTCGCGCATCGCGTTCCACGCGGTGAAGCCGAGCGGCGAGCGCCCTTTGTGCAGGTTCCAGCTGACGGCGGTGATTTCGTCGGGCGCGGCGTGCGGCTCGGCGAACGGCAAGGAGAGGGCATCGGCGGACATGACGTTCAGTCCTTCGCGACGTGCGCCCGCACGCGGTACACGAGATGCGGATGCTGCTCGACGAGCGTCCAGTCGGTCCAGGCGTCGCCGCCGACCGCCAGGCCGGGGTGGCTCGCGACGATTTGCCGCGGCGACGCCGGCACGCACGGATCGCTGCGCGTCGCGTTTTCGTCGTCGAGCGTTTCCTGCACGTCGAGCCCGAGCGACACGGTGTTCGCGCTGGCGTCGACGGCGAGCGGGGCGACCGTCACCGAGCGCGAGCGCTCGGTCGGCACGACGCGCGCGGCATTGCCGCAGCCCACCGGCACGGCGGCCGGGTAGCGATGGGTATCGGTGCGGGACTGGCCCACGGTGGTGTTTTGCTGGAACGTGTCGATCGTCTGACCGTCGCGCACCACCTGGATTTCCCATGCGACGACGGCCGGCGCGGGGCTCTGCGCATGGGCGGCGAGCACGACGCTCGCAAGCAGGACGGCCAGGCCGTGTTTCAGCATGAAACGTCTCCGGAAACGCGGGATAGCGGGGAACGGACGCACATCTTACGCCCGATCGATTTCGGTCGCGATGTGACGGGGCGTGCCGCGACAGGTTCGCAGCACGATCCGGTCCTGCTCGACAGGTAGGGCCGCGTCATGCGTTTTCAAGCGAAAAAGCGCGCGAACTCCGCGACGCTCGCGCGCTCGGTGACGAGGCGGTTCTCGATCGCGTCGGGGTCCGCCTGGCCGAGCGACATCCCGCAGACGAGCAGCTCGTTGGCGGGAATGTCGAGATGTTCGGCGACGATCCGGTGAAACGGCACGAACGCGGCTTGCGGGCAGGTATCGAGGCCGCGGGCGCGCGCGGCCGTCATCACGCCTTGCAGGAACATCCCGCAATCGAGCCACGCGCCATGTGTCATGACCCGGTCCAGCGTGAAGAACAGCGCGACCGGCGCATCGAAGAAGCGGAAATTGCGCGCGTGCTGCGCATGCATGCGCGCCTTCTCGTCGCGGCCGATGTTCAACAGGCCGTACAGGTCCCAGCCGACCTTGCGGCGCCGGTCGATATACGGCGACACCCATTCGCGCGGGTAGTAGTCGTATTCGGCGACGTATTTCTCGTCGCGCGCGGGGTCGTCGTAGGCCGCGGTGAGCGCGGCGGCGAGCGCGTCGCGCGTGGCGCCCGTCGCGACGTACACGCGCCACGGCTGGATGTTGGTGCCCGACGGCGCGCGGCTCGCGGCTTCGAGGATCGCCTCGATCGTGTCGCGCGGCACGGGCGTCGGCAGGAACGCGCGGACCGCGCGGCGCGACTTGAGCGCGGCGTCGACGGCCTCGACGGAACGGATCGCGTCGGAATCGACGCGCGGGGAAGCAGCGTGGACGGGCATCGGCATACCTTCGGGCGGCGAGGCGTCAGGCGAGGTGCGGGGCAGTGTGCGGGCGATGCGCGGGCCCGATCGGCGAGCCCGGCGCGTGCGTCGTGAACGTTCGATCATACGCCGCGGCGCGCGGCCGTGCAGCCGGCGCGCGCTGTTAGCAGCAGAGTGCTCCGGCTGCTTGCTTGCACGGCGATGCGGGATCGTTACACTGAAATCGTAAGGGTCTGATGACTGTGTGACGGCAAGTGCAGCGAGGTGGGTATGACGACGGCGATGGTGAAACAGGAACTGGCGGTGGCGTCCTTCAGCACGGTGTACGACCTCGAGCAGGTCGAGACGGCGCTGGGCGACCTGAACGAGAGCGCGAGCGACGCGCTGCGCTCGACCTACGAGCGGATGCTCAAGACGGGGAATCTGCGCTTCTGCGTGAAGCCGAACCGGATGCCGTCGTTCGACGCGCTCGGCGAGGCGTTACCGAATTTCGGCGAGCCGCTCGACGACGTGCGCAAGCAGATCGCCCTGTGTCTCGAGACGGACGACCGGCTCGAACTGATGCCGATCCTGCTGCTCGGGCCGCCCGGGATCGGCAAGACGCATTTCGCGAAGGCGCTCGCGCAGTTGCTCGGCACCGCGTACCACTACGTACCGATGAGTTCGCTGACGGCCGGCTGGATCCTGTCGGGCGCGTCGTCGCAATGGAAGAACGCGAAGCCCGGCAAGGTGTTCGACGCGCTCGTGAACGGCAGCTACGCGAACCCGGTGATCGCGGTCGACGAGATCGACAAGGCCGGCAGCGATGCGCAATACGATCCGCTCGGCGCGCTGTATGCGTTGCTCGAGCACGACACCGCGCGCGCGTTCGTCGACGAATTCGCGGAAGTGCCGATCAACGCGGGCAACGTGATCTGGATCGCGACCGCGAACGACGCGCACGCGATTCCGGAGCCGCTGCTCAACCGGATGAACGTGTACGAGATCGCGGCGCCCGATGCGGCCGGCGCGCGCCGGATCGCGCAGACGATCTACGACGAGATCCGCACGTCGCATGCGTGGGGGCGGCGCTTCCCCGAGACGCTCGGCGACGATGCGCTCGACGTGCTGGCCGCGACGCCGCCGCGCACGATGCGCCGCGCGCTGCTGCACGCATTCGGCGCCGCGCGGCTCGACGGCCGCGACGCGATCGGGCCGGCCGACATCCGCGCCGACGAAGGCGCGGCGAAGCGCCGCCCGATCGGCTTCTGACGCCGCCCCGCGCGCACCGCTGCGGCGCGCGCGCGGGGTGTGCGCGGCGTGTGGATCGCACGCCCGGCCACTTCGTTGTCCGCACCCCCGTCCGTATCGTCGCGACACGATGCGCACGCGTTCGGCAAGCGGGCGAACCGGGACGTACAATTCTTTTCTCTCCCTTCGACGCGCGAGCAGCGCGAAAAGCCATGGAGCAGACGGATTGTGTCGTGATCGGCGCGGGTGTCGTCGGTCTGGCGATTGCGCGCGAGCTGGCCGCGCGCGGGCGTGAAACGATCGTGCTCGAGGCGGCCGACGCGATCGGCACGGGCACGAGCTCGCGCAACAGCGAGGTGATTCATGCGGGGCTCTACTATCCGCGCGGGTCGCTGAAGGCGACGTCGTGCGTGCATGGGCGCGACATGCTGTACGAATTCTGCGACACGCATCACGTGCCGCACCGGCGCACCGGCAAGCTGCTGGTCGCGACGAGCGCCGCGCAAGCGAAGCAGTTGAAGGCGATCGGCGCGCGCGCGGCCGAAAACGGCGTGCTCGACCTGTTGCCGCTCACGCGCGCCGAGGCGCAGACGCTCGAGCCCGCGCTCGAATGCGTGGAGGCGCTGTTCTCGCCGTCGACCGGCATCGTCGACAGCCATCAGTTGATGCTCGCGCTGCTCGGCGACGCGCAACGCGACGGCGCGATGTGCGCGCTGCAATCTCCGGTCGAAGCGATCGACGTGCTGCGCGGCGGGCGCTTCATCGTGCGTACCGGCGGCGCCGCGCCGACCGAGATCGAGGCTGCATGCGTGATCAACAGCGCGGGGCTCGGCGCGCAGGCGCTCGCGCACCGCACGCGCGGCCTCGATCCGCGCTGGGTGCCGCCGCTCTATCTCGCGCGCGGCAACTATTTCAGCCTGTCGGGCCGTGCGCCGTTCTCGCACCTGATCTACCCGATGCCCGATCGCGCGGGGCTCGGCGTGCACCTGACGTTCGATCTCGGCGGGCAGGCGCGCTTCGGCCCGGACGTCGAGTGGTGCGATTCGCTGCGCTATGAAGTCGATCCGGCGCGCGCGGGCACGTTTTACGCATCGATCCGCGCATTCTGGCCGGGCCTGCCCGACGACGCGCTGCAGCCGGCGTACGCGGGCATCCGGCCGAAGGTCGCGGGGCCCGGCGAGCCGCCGGCCGACTTCATCGTGCAGGGGGCGGCTCAACACGGCGTGCGCGGGCTCGTGAACCTGTTCGGCATCGAGTCGCCGGGGCTCACCGCGTCGCTCGCGCTCGCGCAGCGCGTCGGCGACATGGTGTCGCGCGCGTGACGCACGGCCCGCCGCCGTGCGTGCGGGCCGCGTGACGCCCGTGTGGAATCCCTTATCTCCGGCATTTCGGCGCGCACATTTATTCGCTTGGCGGTTATTCTGTTGAACGCCGTCGCCAGAACGGCTTTCAAACCGATAACGTTGGAGCGAGTCCCCATGAAAACATCCCGTCGGAGTTTCCTGATCACGAGCATCGGTGCGGTGTCCGCGCTGGCGCTGTCGCGCGAAGCGCTGGCCGATGCGCCGATGCTGTCGGAAACCGATCCGACCGCGGTGGCGCTCGGCTACAAGGCCGATGCCACGAAGGTCGACAAGACGAAGTACCCGAAATTCGCAGCGGGCCAGGATTGCGCGGCCTGCATGCTGTACCAGGGCAAGAAGGGCTCGGCGTCGGGCCCGTGCGGCGCGTTCCCCGGCAAGCAGGTGTCGGCGAAGGGCTGGTGCAGCGCCTTCTCGAAGATGGGTTGAGGCCCGTGCGGCATCGTGCGATGCCGCAATGCGGCGAAAACCGCAACACGCTCGCCGTCGTTCGATGGCGGGCGTTTTTTATTGCTTGAAAACGGTTCCGTCGCTTTCTACACTCGCTGCACACCAGCGCGCCGCGGCATCCCGCGCGCCGAACCGCCCGACACGGCGAATTCACGAGGACGAGGCACGCATGGCGACGATTGCGAATTCAACGAAAACGGCCCGGCCCGAGCGCGCGCTGAACCGGCGCGCCGTCGTGGCCGCCGTGATCGGCAATGCGCTCGAGTGGTACGACTTCACGGTGTTCGGCTTCATGACCGTCGTGATCGCCGAGCTGTTCTTCCCCACTTCCAGCGAATACTCGTCGCTGCTGCTCACCACCGCGACGTTCGGCGTCGCGTTCTTCATGCGCCCGATCGGCGGCATCGTGTTCGGGCTGTACGCGGATCGCGCGGGCCGCAAGGCCGCGCTGTCGCTCGTGATCCTGCTGATGACGGCCGGCATCTTCCTGCTTGCGATCGCACCGCCCTATGCGGCGATCGGCATCGGCGGCCCGATCCTGATCGTGCTCGGCCGCCTGCTGCAGGGCTTCTCCGCGGGCGGCGAATTCGGCAGCGCGACGGCGCTGCTGATCGAGGCGGCGCCGTTCTCGAAACGCGGTTTCTACGGCAGCTGGCAGATGGCGAGCCAGGCGGGCGCGCTGCTGATCGGCGCGCTCGTCGGCGCGGCCGTCACGCGCGGGCTGTCGCACGACGCGCTGCGCAGCTGGGGCTGGCGCGTGCCGTTCATCCTCGGGCTCGTGATCGGCCCGATCGGCTTCTACATCCGCCGCCATCTCGCCGATTCCGAAGCATTCCTGCATGCGCAGCAGAGCGCGCGCCGCGCGACGCTCGGCGAAGTGTTCACGCGCCACCCGCGCGAGGTGCTGTGCGGGCTCGGCTCGGTGATCGCGCTCACCGTGACGATCTACGTGCTGATCAGCTATCTGCCGACCTTCGCGGTGAAGCAGCTGAAGCTGCCCTATGCGGAATCGTTCTACGCGGTGATCGTCGGCAACCTGCTGCTGATGGTGCTGTCGCCGATCGCGGGCGCGTGGTCGGATCGCATCGGCCGCAAGGGGCTGTCGCTGTGGTCGCTGGTGCTGACGTTCGCGCTGATGTATCCGCTGTTCGCGTGGCTCGACGCGGCGCCGAGCATCGGGCGGCTGATCGCGGTGCAGGCCGTGCTGTCGGTGACGCTCGCGGGCTACTACGGGCCGTTCGGCGCGATGATCGCCGAGCTGTTCCCGGCCAACGTGCGCTCGACCGGGCTGTCGATCGCGTACAACGTCGCGGTGATGCTGTTCGGCGGCTTCGGCCAGTTCATCGTCACGTGGCTGATCAAGGCGACCGGCACGCCGCTCGCGCCGACCTACTACGTGATGGCGGGAATCGCGCTGTCGATCGTCGCGGTCGCGTTCGTGCCCGCCCGCAGCGCCGACCTCGACGCGCCGGCGTGACGACATGACGATTTGAAGACGCTCATCCCATCGTTTCGCGAAACGCAATGATGTACTGCAGAACGCGGGGACATCGTGCGTCGCCCCATCGTGTTCGCACCCGAATTGTTTAGTCGTCGAACGAAACAGGCGCGAAATGCACGGAATCGGCGCTCGCGCGCGTTGTCGCATTTTTTACCCCCACTAAAAATCGGCAAAAACCCGGCGCGCATATGGAAGAGTTTTTTCTCCAGCTTGTTGCCGCATCGTTAGCTCAAGTAATATCCGCGTACGCCGGACCCTGGCGGGACCGGTTCCGATCTGGAGACCTGGAGGAAACATGGAATACAACCGTCTGTTGCACACCCTGCGTGTTACCGCCATGGCAGGCGTGGCAGCGGCATCGCTCGGCGTCGCGGGCTCTGCATTCGCACAGATCCCGAACAAAACGCTCGTCTACTGCTCAGAAGGCAGCCCGGCGGGTTTCGATTCCGCGCAATTTACGACCGGCGTCGATTTCACCGCCGCCACGTTCACCGTCTACAACCGCCTCGTCGAATTCGAGCGCGGCGGCACGAAGGTCGAGCCCGGCCTCGCCGAGAAGTGGGACGTGTCGTCCGACGGCAAGGTGTACACGTTCCACCTGCGCCACGGCGTGAAGTTCCACACGACCGACTTCTTCAAGCCGACGCGTGAATTCAACGCGGACGACGTGCTGTTCACGTTCCAGCGCATGCTCGACCCGAACAATGCGTTCCGCAAGGCGTACCCGGTGTCGTTCCCGTACTTCACCGACATGGGCCTCGACAAGCTGATCACGAAGGTCGAGAAGGTCGACCCGTACACCGTGAAGTTCACGCTGGCCGAGCCGAACGCGCCGTTCATCCAGAACATGGCGATGGAATTCGCGTCGATCCTGTCGGCCGAATACGGCGAGCAGCTGATGAAGGCCGGCAAGGCCGCCGACATCAACCAGAAGCCGATCGGCACGGGCCCGTTCATCTTCCGCAGCTACACGAAGGATGCGACGATCCGCTTCGACGGCAATCCCGATTACTGGAAGAAGGGCGAAGTGAAGCTCTCGAAGCTGATCTTCTCGATCACGCCGGATCCGGGCGTGCGCGTGCAGAAGATCAAGCGCAACGAATGCCAGGTGATGAGCTATCCGCGCCCGGCCGACATCGCGACGCTGAAGGCCGATTCGAACGTCGACATGCCGTCGCAGGCCGGCTTCAACCTCGGCTACCTCGCGTACAACGTCGAGCACAAGCCGGTCGACAAGCTCGAAGTGCGTCAGGCGCTCGACATGGCGATCAACAAGAAGGCGATCCTCGAGTCCGTCTACCAGGGCGCCGGCCAGGCCGCGAACGCGCCGATGCCGCCGACCCAATGGTCGTACGACAAGAACCTGAAGCTGCCGCCCTACGACACCGCGAAGGCGAAGGCGCTGCTCGCGAAGGCAGGCTTCCCGAACGGTTTCGAGATCACGCTGTGGGCGATGCCCGTGCAGCGCGCGTACAACCCGAACGCCCGCCTGATGGCCGAGATGATCCAGGCCGACTGGGCGAAGATCGGCGTGAAGGCGAAGATCGTCACGTATGAATGGGGCGAGTACATCAAGCGCGCGCACTCGGGCGAGCAGGACACGATGCTGATCGGCTGGACGGGCGACAACGGCGACCCCGACAACTGGCTCGGCACGCTGCTCGGCTGCGAAGCGATCAAGGGCAACAACTTCTCGCACTGGTGCTACAAGCCGTTCGACGAACTGGTCCAGAAGGGCCGCACGACGACGGGCCAGGACGCGCGCACGAAGCTCTACACGCAGGCGCAGCAGATCTTCGCGCAACAGCTGCCGTTCTCGCCGATCGCGAACTCGACCGTCTACCAGCCGGTGCGCAAGAACGTGGTCGACATGCGTATCGAACCGCTCGGCTATGCGCGTTTCGACGGTGTCAGCGTGAAGTAACCGGGCTGGCGTAAGCTGTCGTCATTGAGAAAACCGGCTTGAAATCATCCGGCGGCGAGGGGCCAGAAGCCCTTCGTCGCCGGTCGCACATTTCCCACAAGAAAATACGAGACGCATCATGTTCAGATTCGTGTTGCGCCGCGTGGGGATGGTGATCCCGACTTTCATCGGCATCACCATCCTGGCGTTTGCGCTGATTCACCTGATACCGGGCGACCCCATCGAAGTGATGATGGGCGAGCGCGGCGTCGATCCCGCGATGCACGCGGAGGCGATGAAACGCCTCGGGCTCGACCAGCCGCTGCCCCTGCAGTATCTCCACTACATCGGCCGGGCGCTGCATGGCGACCTCGGCATGTCGATCATCACCAACACGAGTGTCGCGGGCGAGTTCTTCGCGCGCTTCCCGGCGACGGTCGAGCTGTCGCTGTGCGCGCTCGTGTTCGCGCTCGCGGTCGGGCTGCCGGCCGGCGTGATCGCCGCGCTGCGGCGCGGCTCGGTCGTCGATCACGGCGTGATGGGCACCGCGCTCACCGGCTATTCGATGCCGATCTTCTGGTGGGGGCTGATCCTCATCATGGTGTTCTCGTCATATCTCGGCTGGACGCCCGTGTCCGGGCGCATCGCGGTCGAATACGATTTCCCGCACCCGACCGGCTTCATGCTGATCGACGCGCTGCTCGCGCCGGACGAAGGCTCGTTCAAGTCGGCGGTGAGCCACCTGATCCTGCCCGCGATCGTGCTCGGCACGATCCCGCTCGCGGTGATCGCGCGGATGACGCGCTCGTCGATGCTCGAAGTGCTGCGCGAGGACTACATCCGCACCGCCCGCGCGAAAGGGCTGTCGCCCGTGCGCGTGGTCGTCGTGCATGCGCTGCGCAATGCGCTGATCCCGGTCGTCACCGTGATCGGCCTGCAGATCGGCACGCTGCTTGCTGGCGCCGTGCTGACCGAGACGCTCTTTTCGTGGCCCGGCGTCGGCAAGTGGCTGATCGATGCGATCGGCCGCCGCGACTATCCGGTCGTCCAGGGCGGCATCCTGCTGATCGCGACGCTCGTGATCGTCGTGAACCTGGTCGTCGACCTGCTGTACGGCGTGCTGAATCCGCGCATCCGCCACACGAGGTAATCCCATGAGCAATCTGCAAAACACCCTGCCGACCGAATCCGCGCCGGCCGGCGGCCGTGCGCTCGCGCTGCGCGAGTTCTGGGCCAACTTCTCGCGCAATCGCGGCGCCGTCGGCGCGGGCATCGTCGTGATCGTGCTGATCGCGGTCGCCTTGCTCGCGCCGCTGATCGCACCGCACAGCCCGGTCGAGCAATATCGCGACTACGTGAAGATTCCGCCCGCGTGGCTCGCCGGCGGCAACTGGCAATTCATCCTCGGCACCGACGAAGCGGGCCGCGACATCCTTTCGCGGCTGATGTTCGGCGCGCGGATGTCGTTCTGGATCGGCTTCGTGTCGGTCGTGCTCGCGCTGATCCCCGGCATCGTGCTCGGGCTCGTCGCCGCGTTCTTCCAGAAGTGGGCCGACACGCCGGTGATGCGCATCATGGACGTGCTGCTCGCGCTGCCGTCGCTGCTGCTCGCGGTCGCGGTCGTCGCGATCATCGGCCCGGGCCTCACCAACACGATGTTCGCGATCGCGATCGTCGCGCTGCCGGCCTACGTGCGTCTCACGCGCGCATCGGCGCTCGGCGAGCTGCAGAAGGAATACGTGACCGCGTCGCGCGTGGCCGGCGCCGGCACGCTGCGCCTGATGTTCTCGCAGGTGCTGCCGAACTGCACGGCGCCGCTGATCGTGCAGGCGACGCTCGGCTTCTCGTCGGCGATTCTCGACGCGGCCGCGCTCGGCTTCCTCGGCCTCGGCGTGCAGCCGCCGACCGCCGAGTGGGGCGCGATGCTCGCGTCCGCGCGCGACTACATCGACAACGCGTGGTGGATCGTGACGATGCCCGGCCTGTCGATCCTGATTTCGGTGCTCGCGATCAACCTGCTCGGCGACGGGCTGCGCGACGCGCTCGATCCCAAACTGAAGCGGATGGCGTGATATGAAACGACCCCCACACTCTCTTCGTTCGTTGCCCCCCAAGGGGGCGGTCATCCTCCTTGGGGCGGCCCGGCGGAGGACGACATGACCCAGAATCTACTGACCATCCGCAATCTCGCGGTGAACTTCAACGGCCTGCCCGCGGTCGACCGGATCAACCTGTCGGTCGCGCCGGGCGAGGTGGTGGGCGTCGTCGGCGAATCGGGCTCGGGCAAGAGCGTGACGATGATGGCGCTGATGGGCCTGATCGACGCGCCCGGCAAGGTGACGGCCGACGAGGTCACGTTCGACGGCGTCGATCTCCTGAAGGCATCGCCGAAGGCGCGCCGCAAGATCGTCGGCAAGGACATCGCGATGGTGTTCCAGGACGCGCTGACGAGCCTGAACCCGAGCTACACGGTCGGCTACCAGATCAAGGAAGTGCTGAAGCTGCACGAAGGGCTGCGCGGCGACGCGCTGCACCGGCGCGCGCTCGAACTGCTCGACCAGGTCGGCATTCCCGATGCGAAGAACCGCATCGCGTCGTTCCCGCACCAGATGTCGGGCGGGATGAACCAGCGCGTGATGATCGCGATGGCCGTCGCGTGCAACCCGAAGCTCCTGATCGCCGACGAGCCGACCACCGCGCTCGACGTGACGATCCAGGCGCAGATCATGGATCTGCTCGTGAAGCTGCAGAAGGAACGCGGGATGGCGCTCGTGCTGATCTCGCACGATCTGGCCGTGGTGTCGGAGGTCGCGCATCGCGTCGCGGTGATGTACGCGGGCGAAGTCATCGAGACCAATCGCGTGCCCGACATCTTCCGCGCGCCGCATCATCCGTACACCGAAGCGCTGCTCGCGGCGATTCCCGAGCACAATCAGGGGGCGCGTCGCCTTGCCGCATTGCCGGGCATGGTGCCGGGCCGCGATGATCGCCCGTCCGGGTGTCTGTTCGCGCCGCGCTGCAAGTACGTCGTCGACGATTGCCGCAAGGCGCGGCCGGCGCTCGACGCGCTGGTGTCGGGCAACGACGCGATGCGCGCGCGCTGCATCAAGCCGCTCAATCTTTCCAACCTCGACCTGACGGGAGGCGCACGATGAATATTGTCAACGAAACGCCTCGCGCATCGCACGACGAGGAAGCGGTACTGGTGGCCGACGGCCTCGCGAAGCACTACACGGTGAAGCGCGGGATGTTCGGGCAGGGCACGGTGAAGGCGCTGAACGGCGTGTCGTTCTCGCTGAAGCGCGGCAAGACGCTCGCCGTCGTCGGCGAGTCGGGCTGCGGGAAGTCGACGCTCGCGCGCCAGTTGACGATGATCGAGACGCCCACCGCGGGCAGCCTCGTGATCGACGGCAAGAACGTCGCCGGCGCGAACCGCGAGACGGTCGCCGATCTGCGCCGCCGCGTGCAGATGGTGTTCCAGAACCCGTTCGCGTCGCTGAACCCGCGCAAGACCGTCGAGCAGACGCTCGCCGAGCCGCTCGAGATCAACGTGAACCTGACGGCCGCCGAGCGCGCCGCGCGCATCGCGCAGATCATGCGCACGGTCGGTCTGCGCCCCGAGCACGCGAAGCGCTATCCGCACATGTTCTCGGGCGGCCAGCGCCAGCGGGTCGCGATCGCGCGCGCGATGATCCTCGATCCGCGCATCGTCGTCGCCGACGAGCCGGTGTCCGCGCTCGACGTGTCGATCCAGGCGCAGATCCTGAACCTGTTCATGGATCTGCAGGAGCAGTTCAAGACGAGCTACGTGTTCATCTCGCACAACCTGTCGGTGGTCGAGCACGTCGCGGACGACGTGATGGTGATGTACTTCGGCAGCGTCGCCGAGCTCGGCGACAAGGCGACGATCTACGCGCGGCCGCGCCATCCGTACACGCGGGCGCTGATGTCGGCAACGCCGGCGATCTTCGAGGAAGATCGCCGCGTGCAGATCAAGCTGCAGGGCGAGTTGCCGTCGCCGCTCAATCCGCCGTCGGGCTGCGCGTTCCACCAGCGCTGCCCGTACGCGGTCGAGCGGTGCCGCGTCGAGGAGCCGCCATTGCGCGAAGTCGACGGCCGGCGCGTGGCCTGCCATCGCGCCGAGGAGGTCGGGGAGGAGAATGCCTGAAGCGTTGGCGGCGCGCGTGTCCGGCGTGCGCCGTGCGGGAGCCGGCGGCGCGCGCGCGATGCGCGCGTATCGCTACGCGCGGCGCTGGAGCGTGCGTACCGTCACGGGCGCGGCGCTGGCCGGCGCGTGCGTGGCGGCCAGCGTCGTGGTTCCCGTCGAACCGGCGCGCGCCGACGGGCGTGCGCCGGCCACTTCGCCGATTCATCCGTCGCAGGTGCCGCCGCCCGGCATGAGCCTGCCGGGCTTCCATGCGCCGGCCGTGTCCGACGGCACGGTGTCGCGCGGCACCGTGCGCGTGCAGCCGGCGCGCATGCCGTTCTACGTCGCGACCAAGGGCAAGGTCACGCTCTACGTGCTCGGCACGCTGCATACGGGCGATCCGTCCGATTACCCCAGCGCGCAACCGTTCCGGCCGCGTATCCTCGCGGCGCTCGCCGCATCGCCGACGCTCGCGCTCGAACTGTCGCCCGACGATCTGCTCGAATCGCAGGACGACGTGTCGAAGTACGGCGTGTGCCGCTACCCGTGCCTGCAGCGCCTGCTTTCCGAGCCGCTGTGGCAGCAGCTCGCGGCGCGCCTGCGCGGCAACCCGGCCGCGCTCGCCGAGATCCGCAAGATGAGGCCGTGGCTCGCGGCGCTCGTCGTCGAGACCTACGATTCGCTGTCGGCCGGGCTGCAGACCGAATACGGCACCGAGGCGCAACTGCAGAACGTGTTCCTGAAGCGCAAGGGCGGCCGCGTGATCGGGCTCGAGACGCTCGCGGAACAGATGCGCGCGTTCACCGGGCTGACGCTCGCCGAGCAGCGCGAGATGCTCGCGCAGGACATGGTGCAAACGCCCGCGCAGAACGCCGACGACATCAAGGCGCTGCATCGACTGTGGCGAATTGGCGACGCCGATGCGATCGCCGCGTGGGCCGTCGCGAAGAGCGAACGGCTCGCGCGTTCGAAGGCGTTGTCGGCGTCGCTCGACAACAAGATCGTGTACGAGCGCAACCGGCGCTTCGTTGCACGGATGACGGCAATCGCCGCGCCGAACCGGCCGCTGTTCGTCGCGATCGGCGCGCTGCATCTGGGTGGCTCGCGCGGCGTGCTCGAATTGTTGCGCCAGCAAGGATACCGGGTCGACGCGAACTGATCGCGTCCGTCCGCCCGCACCGATCGTCCCCTGTTTGATCGACGTCGCGCGCCACGCGCGAAGCGCTTGCGCGCGGGCAGCGGTCGATAAGGAAAACCCTCGAAACTTCGGAAAATAGCGTTTAAAACGATTGACATCCCGTTCGGCCGATATCTATTCTTCATCCCACAAGTTGAAAAAATGAAAAGAATAGATAAGTTCTACGGGGTAGCAGAAATAAAGCGCGGGGTGAGCGTCGCCGGCACGTGAAGCACGTGCCGGCCGCGGAGAGTCTGCATGCACGGCGGGGCCAATCGTCGTCGAACAACACATGCATGCAGGTCGACTTGCACATAAGCGACGTTCCGTCGTCTGACCGGGGAAGGCAGTGATCGGGCGGCGGCGGACGTTTTTTAATCCGGAATATTTTTCCGGTCACCGTCGAAAGACGGTTTCGGGGGATGAATCGACAGACGGCGAAGCCGCGGCGATTGCATCAACGTAAAAGCGCCACGAGGGCGCTTTTTTCTTTGGTGCGACGAAAACGGGCGGCGCGCAGGCAGGTGCCGACTGCTTCGCTACGCGCCTTCGTCGGCCTGCACCGCCCCGGGCGCAACCACGTCGACGCCGGCGGCCTCGAGCGCCGCGCGGATCCGCTTCGCGAACGCCAGCGCATGCGGCCCGTCGCCGTGCAGGCAGACGGTCTGCGCATTGAGCGGCACCCATTCGCCGCTCAGCGCGCGCACCTGCCGGTTGCGCACCATGTCGAGCGTGCGCGCGAGCACCGCGTCTTCGTCGTCGATCAACGCGCCCGGCTGGCTGCGCGGCACCAGCGAGCCGTCCGCGCGGTAGCCGCGATCGGCGAACACTTCCTCCACCGCGGCGAGCCCCGCCTGCCGCGCGGCCGCGACGAACACGCTGTTCGCGAGCCCGAACACCGCGAGCGACGGATCGAAGTCGTGGATCGCGGACACCACCGCGTCGGCGATCAGCGGGTCGCGCGCGGCCTGGTTGTACAGCGCGCCGTGCGGTTTCACGTGCGCGATGCGCCCGCCCTCGGCCTGCGCGATCGCCGACAGCGCGCCGAGCTGGTACAGCACGCCCGCATAGATGTCGCCGGCCGGCAGCTGCATTTCCTTGCGGCCGAAATTCTCCGGATCGTGAAAGCTCGGGTGCGCGCCGATCGACACGCCTTTCTGCACGGCCCAGCGCACGCAGTCGCGCATCGCATTCGCGCCGCCTGCATGCCAGCCGCATGCGATGTTCGCCGACGTGACGAGGTCGAGCAGCGCCTCGTCCGATCCGCATCCTTCGCCGAGATCGGCATTCAGATCGATTTCCATATGTTCCTCGTCCACTGGTTGCGTGGCCCGTCCTTCTCCGGCTTCCGCCATTGTCACGCCGCGCGCGATTGGGCGCGGCGGCGCGCTTCCTCGCGCATCTCGATCGCGACGTCGATCTGCCGCAGGTACGCCCGTTCCGCGACGAGGGCGGCGCGCGCGGCGTCGGCCGTCGTGCGCACGAAGCGGATCGGCAGGTTGAGGCGCGCCTGCGCGAGCTTCCACAGGTCGGCGCGGATCACCGTGCCGATCTTCGGGTAGCCGCCGGTGGTCTGCGCGTCGTGCATCAGCACGATCGGCTGGCCGTTCGGCGGCACCTGGATCGTGCCCGGCAGCACCGCGTGCGACAGCAGCTCGACCGGCCGCTCGCGCACGAGCTCGGCGCCGGCGAGGCGATAGCCCATCCGGTTGCTGTTCGCGGTGACGAGCCATTCCTCGTCCCAGAACGCCTGCTGCGAATCGGCCGCGAACGACGCGTAGTCGGGGCCCGGCAGCACGCGCACCGGCATCGCCCACGGCGCATGGGCGGGGCGGTGACGGCGCGGCGGCTCGTCGACGCGCACGAACGCGCACCACGCCGGCGCCTTCACGCCGAATTCGGGCGCGTCGGCCGCGAGGCAGCCCGCGCCGGCCGGCGGCACGCCGACCGGCAGCCGGTCGCCGTCGCGCAGCGTGCGGCCGCCGAGGCCGCCGAAGCGCGACGCGAGATCGGTGCTGCGCGAGCCGAGCATCGGCAGCACGTCGATGCCGCCCGCAATACAAAGATAGCCGCGCATGCCGCGCTTCGCGGCCGGCAGCACGAGCGTCTGGCCGGCGTCGACCGGCAGGCTCCACCACGAATACACGGGCTTGCCGTCGAGCGTCGCGCCGAATTCGGTGCCGGTGATCGCGATGCGCGTGGCGCGCGTGAAGCGGAACGTGGCGGGGCCGATCGTGATTTCGACGGCCGCCGCGTCGGGGCGGTTGCCGACGAGCCGGTTGCCGACTTCGAGCGCGAGGCCGTCGAGCGCGCCGCCTTGCGCGACGCCGAGATGGCGCATGCCGCGGCGCCCGAGATCCTGCACGGTCGACAGCGGGCCGGCCCGCACGACCTCGACGGTGCCCGGTGCGTTGCTCTGGGTCATCGTGCGTCGACTCCCGCAATGGTGAAGCGTACGCGGTCGCCGGGCAGCAGCAGCGTCGGCTGCGGCCGCGCCGGATCGAACAGCCGGTGCGACGTGCGGCCGATCAGTTGCCAGCCGCCGGGCGACGTGGCCGGGTAGATGCCCGTCTGCGCGCCGCCGATGCCGACCGAGCCCGCTGGCACCTCGAGCCGCGGCGCCGCGCGGCGCGGCGTATGCAGCGACGCGTCGAGGCCGCCCAGATACGCGAAGCCCGGCTGGAATCCGACGAAGAACACGACGTAGGCGCCGGCCGCGTGGCGCGCGACGACCTCGTCGGCCGACAGGCCCGTGTGCGCGGCGACGGCGGCGAGATCGGGGCCGGCGGCCCCGCCGTACTCGACCGGGATTTCGACCTCGCGGCCGTCCGCGTGCTCGACGTCGGCCGTCTCCCACGCGTCGCGCAGCGCGGGCGTGAGCGAGTCGGCCGTCGCGGCGAGCGGGTCGAACACGATGGTCAGGTTATTCATGCCGGGGACGACGTCGATCACGTCGGGCCATGCGCGCGCGGCCGCGGCCACGGCCCAGACGCGGCGCTGGCAATCGAGCGTGGCGGGCGGCGGGACCTCGCAGACGAGGGCGGCATCGCCGAGCGGATAAATGCGGGGTGGCGTCATCGGACTGGCACGGTTCGGACGGCAATGTTAGCGCACATTGTCAATAAAATATCGACAACTTCTCAATAAGCGTTTTCGCCTAGCTCGTCGGCCGGGGCTTCTGGCGTACACTCGGGCACATCCTGTCATCCGGCTTGCGCCGCCTTTCCATGAAGCGTCCTGCGACCAAGATCGTGTCATCCGAACACCTCGTTTCCGATTCGAGCGCGGAGCTGTCGGAGCTCGAATACGGGCTCATCATGGCCGGCAACGCGTTCAACCGCTGGATGGTGCGCTGCATGTCGGCGGCGGGTGCGAAGGACATGACGGCGGTCGAGGTCTCGCTGCTGCATCACGTCAGCCATCGCGAACGCAAGAAGAAGCTCGCCGACATCTGCTTCGTGCTCAATATCGAGGATACGCACGTCGCGACCTATGCGCTGAAAAAACTGATCGCCCGCGGCTATGTGAAAAGCGAGAAGAGCGGCAAGGAAGCGTTCTTCTTCGCGACCGACGCGGGCCGCGAGCTGTGCCTGAAGTACCGCGAGGTGCGCGAGCATTGCCTGATCGAGACGCTGAAGGAAAGCGGGCTCACCAACGAGCAGATCGGCGACGCGGCGCAGTTGCTGCGCAACGCATCGGGCCTCTACGACACGGCCGCGCGCGCGGCGGCGTCGCTGTAAACGATCGCGGAAACGGTCGGTCGCCGCGACGCGCTCGCGGCAAGCCGCGCCGCGCGCGCCATCATTCGGCGGCCGGGTAAAGCGCACCGTCGGTGACGATCCAGCGCAGCGCGAGATCGTGCGCCTCGGCCGGCAGCGCATCGACGCGGCACGCTTCGTACGCGATGCCGACCGTCACGGGCGGCGTGTCGCCCGGCCATGCGGCGAGCGTGCGGTCGTAGTAGCCGCCGCCGTAGCCGAGCCGGTAGCGCTGCGCATCGAATCCCACGCACGGAATCAGCAAAAGATCGGGCACGACGACGATGCCCGACGCCGGTTCGGGAATCCGGTGATGGCCTTCGCGCATCGGCGTGTGCGCGTCCCACGCATGAAACGCGAGCGGCGTGTGACGCTCGCCGATCACCGGCAACGCGGCGCACCGGCCGGCGCCCGTCGCGCACCATGCGAGCACGGCCTCGCGCGCATCGAATTCACCCGGCAGCGGCCAGTAGAACCCGACCGTGCACGGCGCCAGGCGATCGAGCAGCGTGCGCAGCCGCGCATCGAGCGCGGCGTTCGCGGCGGGCTGCGACGCGGCGTCGCGACGGGCGCCGGACAGCGTTTTGCGCAGCGCAACCTTCGGGTTCGGCACAGGGTTGCATGCTATGCTTTCGCTCACTTCGTGCTCCATTCAAAACGATGTCTAACAGCCTTTTCCGAGTATATCGCGCGGTCGCGCTCGCGCTTTCGGCCGCCGCGCTCGTCGCCGGCACGACCGCATGCGCCGCACCGAACGACGACACGCTCCCCGGCGATGACCAGATCTTCGTGCAGCTTCGCGAAGCCGCACGCCGCAACGACGCCGCGAAGGCCGCGCAGCTCGCGTCGATGATCCCGAACTATCCGGTGCCGTCCTACGTCGAGTATTTCCAGATCAAGCCGCAGTTGTTCGATTCGACGGGCCGCGCGCGCGTCGATGCGCCGGACGCGCTCGTGCAGTCGTTCCTGCAGCGCTACGACGGCCAGGCGATCGCCGATCGCCTGCGCAACGACTACCTGCTCGTGCTCGGCGCGCGCCACGACTGGCGAAATTTCGACGACCAGTACAAGCGCTTCGTGCTCGACGACGACACGCAGGTCAAGTGCTATGCGCTCGAATCGCGCGCGGCGCGCAACGAGAACGTCGCCGACGCGGCGCGCGCGCTGCTCGTCGAGCCGAAGAACTACGGCGATGCGTGCGTCGACCTGATCACCGCGCTCGCCGTCAACCAGCAGTTCACGAGCGACGACGTGTGGCAGCAGGCGCGCCTCGCGTACGAGCAGAACTACACGACGCTCGGCGGCAAGATCGTCGACGCGCTCGGCCCGCGCCCCGCGGGCTTCGACCAGGCGACGAGCGCGCCGCCGCTGTATCTCGCGCGCGGCGTCGGGGCTGACGCCGCATCGCATCAGCTCGCGCTGATCGCGCTCGGCCGCATGGCGCGCAACGATCCGGACGCCGCCGCCGGGATGCTGACGACGCTCGCGCCTTCGCTGACCAAGCAGGAACAGGCGATCGCGTGGGGCGCGATCGGCTACCAGGGCGCGATCAAGCGCTCGCCGATGGCGTCGGTCTGGTATGCGAAATCGGCGAACGCGCCGCTGTCGAACCCGAGCTACGAATGGCGCACGCGCGCCGCGCTGCTCGCCGGCAACTGGCCGATGGTGCGCTGGTCGATCGAGCAGATGCCGCCGTCGCTGCGCAACGATCCGGCGTGGATCTACTGGCATGCGCGCGCGCTCAAGCAGAGCGGCGACACGCTGCAGGCGAACCAGGAATTCGAGCAGGTCGCCGGCCAGTTCAACTTCTACGGGCAGTTGGCCGGCGAAGAGCTCGGCCAGCGCACGACGATTCCGCCGCGCACGAAGGTGAGCGACGCCGAGATCGACGCGATGGGCAAGATTCCGGGCTTCGCGCTCGCGCAACGCTTCTACGCGCTGAACCTGCGCCTCGAAGGCAATCGCGAATGGAACTGGCCGCTGCGCGGGATGACCGATCGCCAACTGCTCGCGGCCGCCGAATACGGCAAGCGCGTCGAGCTGCTCGACCGCACGGTCAACACGGCCGACCGCACGAAGGCCGAGCACGATTTCACGCTGCGCTATCCGTCGCCGTACCGCACGACCGTCGAGCGCTACGCGCAATCGACCGGCCTCGACGTCGAATGGGCGTACGGGCTGATCCGCCAGGAATCGCGTTTCATCATCAGCGCGCGTTCGTCGGTGGGTGCGGGCGGCCTGATGCAGCTGATGCCGGCGACGGCCCAGATGGTCGCGAAGAAGCTCGGCATGGGCACGATCTCGCGTGCGCAGATGCACGACATCGACACCAACATCCAGCTCGGCACCTGGTATCTCGCGGACATCTACAACAACTTCGACAGCTCGCCGGTGCTCGCCACCGCCGGCTACAACGCGGGCCCGGGCCGGCCGCGCCAGTGGCGCCAGGTGTTGACGCGACCGGTCGAAGGCGCGATCTTCGCGGAGACGATTCCGTTCAACGAGACGCGCGACTACGTGAAGAACGTGCTGTCGAACACCGTCTACTACGCGGCGCTCTTCGAGGGCAAACCGCAGTCGTTGAAGAAACGTCTAGGCATGATCTCGCCCTGATACACCGAACTGCCGCGCGAGACGCGGCAGTGTTCTTTTGAGGTTCGGAACATGGATCGCCAGACCGTCGCGCTGCTGGGCGGCACCGGCTTCATCGGCAGCCGGCTCGTCAATGCGCTGATCGACGCCGGCAAGCACGTGCGGATCGGCACGCGGCGGCGCGACCACGCGCGCCACCTGCAGATGCTGCCGATCGACATCGTCGAACTCGATGCGCTCGATACGCGCACGCTCGCGCGCTTCGTCGCCGGCGCGCACGCGGCGATCAACCTGGTCGGCGTGCTGCACGGCGGCCGCGGCACGCCGTACGGACCCGGCTTCGAGCGCGCGCACGTCGCGCTGCCGGCCGCGCTCGCGACCGCCTGCACCGAGGTCGGCGTGCGGCGCCTGCTGCACATGAGCGCGCTCGGCGCCGATTCGCACGGCGCGAGCATGTACCAGCGCTCGAAGGGCGACGGCGAAGCCGCGCTGCATGCGATCGCGGCCACCGATTCGCTCGCGCTGACGATCTTCCGGCCGTCGGTCGTGTTCGGCCCCGGCGACGCCTTCCTCAATACGTTCGCGAACCTGCAGCGCACGGTGCCCGTGCTGCCGCTCGCGATGCCCGACGCGCGCTTTCAGCCGGTGTTCGTCGGCGACGTCGTGCGCGCGTTCGTCAACACGCTCGATCTCGCGGGCGCGCACGGCAAGACCTACGAACTCGGCGGCCCGACCGTCTACACACTGGAGCAACTGGTGCGCTATTGTGGCACGCTGGTCGGCCGGCAGGCACGCATCGTGCGGCTGCCCGACGCGCTTGCGCGGCTGCAGGCGAGCGTGTTCGAATGCCTGCCGGGCGAGCCCGTGCTCACGCGCGACAATCTCGCGACGATGTCGGTGCCGAACGTGCTGTCGGGGCCGCTCGCGCCGGAACTCGGGCTCTCGCCCGCGAGTCTCGAAAGCATTGCGCCCGCGTATCTCGGCGACGCGACGCAGCGCTCGCGATTCGACTGGTTCCGCTCGCGTCGCTAGCGCCCCGCCGTCGGTCGGCTCTTTTTTTTCGCGTTTTCCGGAATTTCGCCATGAAGCTCGTGATTGGAGACAAGAACTATTCGTCGTGGTCGATGCGGCCGTGGCTGCTGCTCGCGCATTTCGGCATCCCGTTCGACGAGATCGTGGTCGAACTGCGCCGCGACGACTCGGCCGCGCGCATCCGCGAATACTCGCCGACCGGCAAGGTGCCGTGCCTCGTCGACGATCACGGCGCGGCGATCTGGGATTCGCTCGCGATCGCCGAGACGCTCGCCGAGCGCTATCCGCAGTTTCCGATGTGGCCGGCCGACCCGCTCGCGCGTGCGCAGGCGCGCTGCGTGTCCGCCGAGATGCATTCGGGCTTCATGGCGCTGCGCACGCAGATGGGCATGAACATCCGCGCGTCGATGCCGGGGCGCGGCGCGACGCCCGAGGCGCTCGCCGACGTCGCGCGCATCGACGCGCTGTGGAGCGAATGCACCGAGGCGTCGGGCGGGCCGTTCCTGTTCGGCGAATTCGGGATCGCCGATGCGATGTATGCGCCGGTCGTGATGCGCTTCAACACGTATGCGCCGGCGCTGTCGCCGGAGGCGGCCGGCTATGCGGCGCGCGTGACGGCGCTGCCGGCCGTGCAGCGGTGGATCGATGCCGCGCGCCGCGAAACCAACGTCATTGCCGAATACGAACCCAACCCATGAACATCTACGCAGTAGGCGGAGCGATCCGCGACGCATTGCTCGGCGTGCCGGTGCAGGACCGCGACTACGTGGTGGTCGGCGCGACGCCCGAGCAGATGGCCGCGCAGGGCTTCCGGCCGGTCGGCAAGGATTTCCCGGTGTTCCTGCATCCGCAGACGCAGGAGGAATACGCGCTCGCGCGCACCGAGCGCAAGACGGCGGCCGGCTATCACGGCTTCCAGTTTCATTTCGCGCCGGACGTGACGCTCGACGAGGATCTCGCGCGGCGCGACCTGACGATCAACGCGATGGCGCGCGAGGTGAGCCCGGAAGGCACGCTGGTCGGCCCCGTGATCGATCCGTTCGACGGGCAGGCCGATTTGCGCGCACGCGTGTTCCGGCACGTGAGCGACGCGTTCGTCGAGGATCCGGTGCGGATCCTGCGCGTCGCGCGTTTCGCCGCGCGCTTCGCGGATTTCACGGTCGCGGACGAAACCCTCGCGCTGATGCGGCGGATGGTCGACGCGGGCGAGGTCGATGCGCTCGTGCCCGAGCGCGTGTGGCAGGAAATCGCGCGCGGGCTGATGGAGGCGAAGCCGTCGCGGATGTTCGCGGTGCTGCGCGACTGCGGCGCGCTCGCGCGCATCCTGCCCGAGGTCGACGCGCTGTGGGGCGTGCCGCAGCGCGCCGATTACCACCCGGAAGTCGATACCGGCGTGCACGTGATGATGGTCGTCGACTACGCGGCGAAGCAGGGCTATTCGCTGGCGGTGCGCTTCGCGGCGCTCACGCACGATCTCGGCAAGGGAACCACGCCCGAGGACGTGCTGCCGCGCCACGTCGGCCACGAAAGCCGCAGCGTCGAGCTGCTCAAGCCGTTGTGCGAGCGGTTGCGCGTGCCGAACGAGTGCCGCGATCTCGCGCTGGTGGTCGCGCGCGAGCACGGCAACCTGCATCGCGTGATGGAGATGGGCGCGGCCGCGCTGGTGCGGCTCTTCGAGCGCAGCGACGCGCTGCGCAAGCCGGCGCGCTTCGCCGAGTTGCTGCAGGCGTGCGAATCGGACGCACGCGGCCGGCTCGGGCTCGATGCGCAGCCGTATCCGCAGGCCGAGCGGCTCCGTGTCGCGCTCGCGGCCGCGCGCAGCGTCGATGCCGGCGCGATCGCGCGCGGCATCGGCAGCGACACGGAGAAGATCAAGGAAGCCGTGCATCGCGCGCGGATCCAGGCCGTCGCGCAGGCGCTCGCGATCGGCGAATAGTCGGCGAGTCGTCGGCGCGGAACCGGGCGCGCGGCAGGGGCGCCCGTCGGCCGTTACGGTTTCTTCCTGCGCGCCGGAGTCGCCGCCGCCGGACGTTTGCCGGCGGCCGCGCGCGGCTTCGCCGCACCTTTCTTTGGGGCTGCGTCGACCTTGGACGGCCGTGCCGCGGCGCCGTCGCGATCATTCCTTCCGGGCGCCGGCGCGCGGCGGCTCACGCGCGGCTCGCCGGGCGTCGACTGCGTGCTTTCCGTCGTCGCGGCCGCGAATTCCGCCGAACTGTCGTCGAACAGCGGCAGCGTGCTGACGCTGATCAGCTCGGCCGGCCCGTCGCCGACATTGGCCACGCGATGCCGCTTGCGCGCGTCGAAATGCAGCGAGTCGCCGGGCGCCAGCGGGTAATTCTTCTTGCCGACCGTGTAGCAGACGCGGCCGGCCAGCACGTACACGAATTCGTCGCCGCCGTGCGCGACCCATTCCGACCGGTAGCCCTTCATCATCTGCACCTTCAGCGCATTGATCTGGCTGCCGTCGAACGTGGTGGACAGCCGCTCGTACCACTGCGACGCGGCGTCGAGCGCATACGGCTTGCGGCTGCCCTCGTGCGAATCGGGCTGCGGCTGGCGCGGCTGCTCGATCAGCGTGCCGAGGGGCACGCCCAGCGCTTTCGCGACGTTGACGAGCGACGACAGCGAGATGCCCGTCAGATGACGCTCGACCTGCGACAGGAACCCGACCGACAGTTTCGCTTCGGTCGCCACTTCCAGCAGCGTCTTCTTTGCTTCCCGGCGCAGGCGGCGAATGCGCTGGCCGATACGCATGAGGTCTGAATCCATGAATCTCTTTCGTGGCAACGAGTCGGGGCGCGGGCGCGGCGGCGATGCGGTCGCCGGAGCGGAGGCCGGCGCATTGTACCGCGCGGCACCGCCGGGCGAAGCGGCGCTGTGCCGGGATCCGCAGGCTGCGCGCCGATTTTAGTCCTACGAAAATTTTGGCTTGACCTCGATTTCGGCCTGCTCTAGATTCTGTCGCGCATCAAACAAAGTTAAGTGAGACGAAAATTTCCCGAGGGCGGCCGCTGGAACGGCGGTGCGGCCGGGCCGCGCGTCGCACCGACGTGCGGGGGGCGGGCAGGCGCGATGCCGCGACACGCCGCCGGCCGCCGACAACAATGAATAACGGGCATCCGATGATCGATCGACTGAAATACAGCTTCTCCGGCCTTCCCCCGTACGACGCGTCCGTCGCCGAGACCCAGGCCGGCCTGTCGCGCCTGCTCGATGCCGCGCGACTCGACGCGGTGGTGATCACGTCGCAGGACGACTACGTGACCGAGTACCTGCCGCGCGGCAACAACCCGCGCTACGCGGTGTCCGGCTTCGACGGTTCGGCCGGCTGCGGGATCTTCCTGAGCGCGGCGACCGCGCAGGCGCTCGGCGTGCCGCCGTTCGTGCTGTTTGTCGACGGCCGCTATCACTTCCAGGCCGACGAGCAGTGCGATCCGGCGCGCGTGCGCGTCGAGAAGCTCGGCATCGACACGACGATCTGGCAGGCGATGGCCGACTGGCTCGTCGCGCACGCGAACCGGCTCGCGCGGGTCGGCTACGACGCGCGGCGGATCAGCGTCGCGCAGCGCAACCGGCTGTTCGAGCAGACGCGGGCCGCGACGCTCGACTGGGCGAGCCTCGCCGATCGCGAGATCGACCACGCGATCGCGCTGCCGGGCTGGAACGTCGAGCGGCCGATCTTCGAGATTTCCGCCACGATGACCGGCCTGAGCGTCGCGCAGAACCTCGACGCGCTGAACCGGCAACTCGCCGCGCATACCGGCGCGGCGGACGGCAAGACCGCGTTCTTCACCTGCGCGTCGGACGATCTCGCGTATCTGCTGAACAGCCGCGGCTATCACATCCCGAATGCGTCGTCGCACCTCGGCTTCCTGTTCGCGATCGGCGCGCAGATGGCGCTGTTTTTGCCGGAAGGGTGCGACCGCTGCGAGGTCGCGCTCGATTCGTATCCGGCGCTGCACGTGATCCGGCGCGACGTCGCGGCGCTCGAGCGCTTCCTTGCGCAGTTCGCGGTCGAGCACGTGTGCTACGGCTTCGAATCGGTGAACTGCGCGCTCGTCGACGCGGTGAACCGCGTGTGGCCGCACGCGCGGCATGCCGATTTCAACCCGGTCGAGGCGATGCGGGCGAGCAAGACGCCGGCGGTGCTCGATCAGTTCCGCGACGCGTTCGTGCGCAGCTCCGCGGCGATCGCCGAGACGATGCGCTGGGCGAAGACCGGCGAGCCGGGCGTGCACCACACCGAGTACGACCTCGCGCGCACCATCAACGATGCATACGGCGCCCGTTCGGCGGTCGCGCTGTCGTTTCCGTCGATCGCGGCGAACGGCGCGAACAGCGCGTTCGCGCATTACACGGCGGCGAGCGCCGACGTCGAGCTGACCGAAGGCGAGCTCGTGCTGCTCGACAGCGGCGCGTACTACGAAGCCGGCTTCGCGACGGACTGCACGCGCGTCGTGCTGCGCCGCACGCAGCCGGACACGGTCGCGCAGCCGTGGCAGCGCGAAATCTACACGGTCGCGCTGAAGGCCTGCATCAAGGGGCTCGTCACGCGCTTTCCGGCGAGCGCGACGGGCGGCGACGTCGATGCGCTGGTGCGGCAGGTGTGCCGCGATCATGGCCACGATTTCGGCCACGGCACCGGGCACGGCGTCGGGATTCACGTGCACGAGGGTGGCGTGCGGTTCGCGCCGGGCGCGCAGTACGGGCTGGTGCCGAATGCGGTGATTTCGGTCGAGCCCGGCATCTACCTGCCGGGCAAGGGCGGCGTGCGGATCGAGAACATCGTGATCGTGCGGCCGGACGACGCGCAGCCCGACACCGTGACGTTCGAGAACATCGTGACGGTCGGCTACGACTGGGACCTGATCGATCTGGATCTGCTGGACGATGCCGAGCGCGCGTATCTGCGCGACTACGAGCGGCTGTGCGTGGAACGCGGCACGCAAGTCACCGCGTGTCCGCTGCTGTAACGAAGGGAAGGGCGGGGGCGCGGCCGCCGGGCGGCCGCGCGGCGACGTCAGCCGGTCAGCGCGTGAGCGCCGATACGCGTCCGTCGGGGCCGTACACGCCGGCCGGCGCGGGCGCCGAGCGCAGCACCGCGAGCGCGCGCTCGTTGTAGTCCATCCGGATCCGGATCAGCATCCCGTTGTTCGCATTGGCTTGGCGCGCGCGTTCGGCGGCCTGCTGCAGCAGTTGCCAGCGGCTGGCGAGGCGCGCATCGCGCTCGGCCGCCTGATCCATGCCTTTCTTGCCGACCGGGAAGCCGAGTGCGGAAAGCTGCGTGTCGCGCGTGCGTTCGAGCTGCGCGAGCCGGTCGATCAGTTCGCTTTTCTTCTCGACGATGCCGGGCAGCATCTCGAGCGGCTCGGCCGTCGTCAGCGCCTTTTCCTCGTAGACGAGCAGGGACGCGAACGCCTCGACCGTCGCGTGTTCGTCGTTGACCGTGGCCAGCAGCTCTTCTCTCATCGCGTCATGCTCGTCGCGCCGGTGCGTGCGGTGTCGCGCGCGCCGGCAAACCGGGTGACCCGGCCACGAGGCCGGGGCTTAGCTGCCCTGCGGGCGCTGCTGCTGCAGCAGTTCGCGGGCGGTGTTCAATACGCCGTCGGCAATCTTGTTCGCGTCGATCGTCAGCGTGCCGTCGTTCAACGCGTCCTTGATCGACTGGACGAGGCCCGTGTCGATATCGGCACCGCCCGACGCGGATACCGAACGCAGCTGGCCGGACAGACCCGACAGGTTCACGGTCGTGTCGCCGCCGCTCGATCCTGCATCGGCTGCCTGCGTGGACGACTCGGCCGTGCCGGACGGCGCACGGGCCGCGCCGTTGCCGGACGGCGCGAGGGGGCTCGGTTTCGGAGTGGAATCGATTTTCACGATGGGTTTCCTGTACGGTTTGACCCAGATAACGGCCGGGTCGGCCCGAACTTTAGCATCGCGAACCCGAAATGCTCCGAATAAACAATTCTTTACATTTTTGCGGCCGATCCGTCCCTACAGCGGAATTTCGACGGTGCCGGCGTCCTTGACGATCGCCGTGACGATCTGCCCGGCCGCCATCCGCACGCGTACCGACTGGCCGGGCGCCGCGTTCGCGAGCACGCTGCCCTCGGCCGAAATCGTGAAACCGGGGCCGGCCGCGACGACCCGCACCGTCTGGCCGGCCGACACCGACGCCGCGCTCTTCAGCATGTCCTGCCGCAGCGGCAGCCCGGCCGAGATGCGCGCGAGCGCGGTCGCGCCGACGGCCTGCGCGGGATCGGTGATCACCGCGAGCGGCAGCACCGTCAGGTCGCCGTCGCGCGCGACCAGGTCGGCCGCGGAGAGCGGCTCGCCGGGCGCGATCTGGCGCGCGGCGACGTAATAGGTGGCCTGCACGGCGACCTTCGCCTGCAGGTAGACGGTCCACGGTCGCGCGCCGGCGCAGCGCACGCCGACCGTCGTGCGGCCCCACAGGCGCGCGCCGGTCGGCAGGAACGGTTCGAGCGTCGTGCACGCGGCGAGCCCGCGCGGAAAGGCGGTCGTGACCGTCGCGGTGGTCTTGCCGGGCAGGCCGGCGATCTGCTGCTGCAGGAACGTGAGCGCCGCGCGCTGGATGGTTTCGGGGTCTTGCTGGCCGGGCGGCGTCGCCGGCTGGGCCGGGGCCGCCGTCGGGTTGGCGGAAGCGGCCGCCGTGCGCGGGGCCGCCGCGACCGACGCGGCACGGGCCGCCGCGAGGCGGGCCGAGGCCGCTGATTGCGGCGCCGGCCGCGCGAAAGCCGATGCAGGCTCGGCCGTGCCGGCGATGACCGTCGCGATGGCGGCGGGGTCCGCCGCGCGCGGCGTCGCGCCGTATCCGGCGTTCGCGCGGGCGGCTGCGTAGGTCGGGAGCGGCGCGGCGGCCGGCGGCGGGACGCTCGTCACGACCATCTGGCCGGCCGGTTGCGCCGCATAGCCGTCGCCGGTCGCGGCGCTCGCCGTGCCGACCGCGCGCTGTCCGCCCGAAGCCGAAGCCATCCCCGCATTCCTGCCGAACTGCCCACCGCTCGCCGCATTGGCGTGCGCGAGCGCGGTTTCGGCCGTCTCGCCGCGCCCGGGAATCACGATCATCCCGTCGGCGGCATGCGCGGCGGGCGCGGCGATCCACAGCGCCGCGGCGAGCGCGAACGCACGCCGCACCTGCGTGAGCCGCCCGTTGCTGTCGCGAAGTGCGCCGCCTGTCATCGCCATGCCCCCGATCCGTTGATCCGCTTCGCATTCTAGGGAGCCGGGGCGTCGCGCAAACGATGAATAGAGGGGGCCTTTGCCGCGTTATTCGCCCGATTGCCGGTTGCGTCCCGCGCCTACCATCGCTGTCATGGAAAAAAGCCTCTCGGGTCGCCATCCGGTGCGAGGGGCGTGCAGCGCTTCATACGGAGAGACGCACACATGCTGGACAAACTCGATGCGGAATTCGCGTTCGGCCGACAGGCGCTCGACGTGCGCGCCTATCGGCAGGAACTGCTGTCGTCGAACATCGCGAACGCCGATACGCCCGGCTACCAGGCCCGCGACGTCGATTTCGCGTCGACGCTCGCGCGCTCGCTGAAGCAGGCGGGCGGCGGGCTCGCGCCCAGCAACGCCGGCCAACTGCCGATGGCGCAGCCGGCCGGCGTGACGAGCGGCATGTCGATGGTGTCGACGGAGCCGGGCCACATGGCGGGCACCGTGAAGCTGATCCCGACCGGCGGCCCGTCGGACGACTACGGCCGCGCGCAATACCGGATGCCGCTGCAGCCTTCGCTCGACGGCAACACGGTCGATCTCGACGTCGAGCGCGTGCAGTTCGCGAACAACGCGCTGCACTACGAAACCGGGATGACCGTGATGACCCAGCAGATCAAGGCGATGATCGCCGCGATCACGACGAACTCGTAACGCACGCGTAAGCGCCGCGTCCGAATCCGGAACCCAGCACAAGGAGCCTCCATGCCTTCGTTGATGAACATCTTCGGCGTCGCCGGTTCGGCGCTGTCCGCGCAATCGCAGCGCCTGAACGTGACCGCGTCGAACCTCGCGAACGCCGACAGTGCGACCGGCCCCGACGGCAAGCCGTACAAGGCCAAGCAGGTCGTGTTCGCGACCGACCCGATCGGCGGCGCGCGCACCGCGTCCGGCCAGGGCGTGGGCGGCGTGCGCGTGACCAAGGTGATGGACGACCCGTCGCCGATGAAATCGACCTACGACCCGGCGAACCCGGCCGCCGACGCGAACGGCTACGTGCAGATGCCGAACGTCGATCCGGTGCAGGAGATGGTGAACATGATCTCGGCGTCGCGCTCGTACCAGGCCAACGTCGAGACGCTGAACACCGCGAAGACGCTGATGCTCAAGACGCTGACGATCGGCTCGTAAGCCGCGCGCCGCCCGACCTTTCCCTACCGAGACCCGGACCGACAGTTCCGACAGAAGGCCACCCAGGATGACTTCCTCCAACACGACGATCGGCGGCAACGGCACCAACGTGTCGACGCTGCCGACCGACACGATGAACACCAACAACGTGTCGTCGACCAACGGCACGTCGGCGAGCGACCTGCAGGCGACGTTCCTGAAGCTGCTCGTCACGCAGTTGCAGAACCAGGATCCGACCAGCCCGGTGGACAGCTCGCAGATGACGTCGCAGCTCGCGCAGATCAACACGGTGAGCGGCATCGCGCAACTGAACACGTCGCTCACGTCGCTGTCGTCGCAGCTCGCGGCCGGCCAGCAGACGCAGGCCGCGCTGCTGATCGGCACGAACGTGCTCGCGCCGGGCAACGGCGTCGCGGTGAAGAGCGGCGCGGCGTCGCCGTTCGGCGTGTCGCTCGCGAGCTCGGTGTCGAACCTGACGATCACCGTGAAGAACTCGGCGGGCGCCGTCGTCAACACGATCAACGCGGGCGCGCAGTCGGCCGGCACCGTGCCGTTCAACTGGACGCCGACCGACGCGGCCGGCAACGCGCTGCCGGACGGCAAGTACACGGTCAGCGCGTCGTATACCGACAGCAACGGCACGCCGCAGGCGGCCGCGACGCTCGCGGCCGCGCAGGTGCAGAGCGTGGTCAAGCAGGCGGACGGCACCGCGGGGCTCGTGCTGTCGAACGGCACGACGGTGGGGCTCACCCAGGTTGCGTCGATCTTCCCGAACACGAAGTCGTCCTCGACCGGCGACACCACCACCAACTGATCGAGCTTTCTCGTCACGGAGAACGAAATGGGTTATCAACAGGGTCTGAGCGGCCTCGCCGGCGCATCGAACGCGCTGGACGTGATCGGCAACAACATCGCCAACGCGAACACGGTCGGCTTCAAGTCGAGCACCGCGCAGTTCGCCGACATGTACGCGAACTCGGTCGCGACGACGGTCAACACGCAGATCGGCATCGGCACGGCGCTGAATTCGGTGCAGCAGAGCTTCGGGCAGGGCACGATCAATACGACGAACTCGTCGCTCGACGTCGCGATCAACGGCAACGGCTTCTTCCAGATGTCGAACAACGGCGTGACGACGTACTCGCGCGACGGCACGTTCCAGCGCGACAAGAACGGTTTCATCGTGGACGCGCAGGGCCGTAACCTGATGGGCTACGCGGCCAACGCGGGCGGCGTGATCAACACCGCGCAGACCGTGCCGCTGCAGGCGCCGACCAACAACATCGCGCCGACCGCGACGACCAAGATCACCGGCCAGTTCAACCTGAACTCGCAGGACACGGTGCCGGCCAAGACGCCGTTCAACGCGACCGACAACACGACGTACAACTACTCGACGGCGATCCAGGTGTACGACTCGCTCGGCGGCTCGCAGGCGGTCAACATGTACTTCGTGAAGTCGGCGGCCGGCACGTGGGAAGCGTACGCGGGCGTCCAGGGCGGCACGACGACCGATCTGGGCACGATCACGTTCGATACGTCGGGTGCGATCAAGAGCACGACGACGGGCACGCCGGCCGCGCCGACCGCGTCGCTCGGCCAGTTCCAGTTCACCGTGCCGAACACCGACGGCTCGGCGACGCCGCAGGCGCTCACGCTCGACCTGACCGGCACGACGCAGTACGGCGGCAAGGACGGCGTGAACAATCTCGCGCAGGACGGCTACGCGAGCGGCACGCTCACCACCTACTCGATCGGCTCCGACGGCAAGCTGACCGGCAACTACTCGAACGGCCAGACCGCCGTGCTCGGCCTGATCGCGCTCGCGAACTTCAACAACCCGAACGGGCTGGTGAACCTCGGCGGCAACCAGTACGCCGAATCGGCGGCGTCGGGCGTGCCGCAGGTGTCGGCGCCGGGCAGCACGAACCACGGCACGCTGCAGGGCAGCGCGCTCGAGAACTCGAACGTCGACCTGACCTCGCAGCTCGTCAACCTGATCACCGCGCAGCGCAACTACCAGGCGAACGCGCAGACGATCAAGACGCAGCAGACCGTCGACCAGACGCTCATCAACCTGTAAGCGCGGACAACCGGCAGCCATGGACCGACTGATCTATACGGCGATGACGGGCGCGTCGCAGTCGCTCGACCAGCAGGCGATCGTCGCGAACAACCTCGCGAACGCGTCGACGACGGGTTTTCGCGCGCAGCTCGCGACGTATCGCGCGGTGCCGATGAATTTCGGCGACGGCAGCAACATCGACCCGACGACGACGCGCACCTACGTGCTCGCGTCGACGCCCGGCGCCGATTACGCGCCGGGTCCGATCACGCGCACCGGCAATCCGCTCGACGTCGCGGTGCAGGGCGCGGGCTGGCTGTCGGTGCAGACGGCCGACGGCGGCGAGGCGTACACGCGCGCCGGCAATCTGCACGTCGACGAGAACGGCCAGCTCGTCAACGCGAGCAACCTGCCGGTGGTCGGCAACGGCGGCCCGATCTCGGTGCCGCCGAACGCGGAGGTGACGATCGGCAAGGACGGCACGGTGTCCGCGCTGATGCCGGGCGACCCGCCGACCGCGGTCGCGATCGTCGATCAGATGAAGCTCGTCAATCCGGATCCGGCCACGCTCACGCGCGGCAACGACGGGCTGTTCCGCACCGCCGACGGCAATCCGGCCGACGCCGACCCGAACGTGGTCGTCACGCCGAATTCGATCGAAGGCAGCAACGTGAACCCGGTGACCGCGATGGTCGCGATGATCGACAACGCACGGGCGTTTCAGCTGCAGTCGAAGCTGATCCAGACGGCCGACCAGAACGAGCAGACGGCCAACCAGCTGCTCAACTTCAGCTGAGCGCCCGCGCCAGCCCACGCAGGAGACCTGACAAGTGAATCGTTCGCTCTACATCGCCGCGACCGGCATGAATGCGCAGCAGGCGCAGATGGACGTGATTTCGAACAACCTCGCGAACACCAGCACGAACGGCTTCAAGGCGTCGCGCGCGGTGTTCGAGGATCTGCTGTACCAGACCATCCGCCAGCCCGGCGCGAACTCGACGCAGCAGACCGAGCTGCCGTCGGGCCTGCAGCTCGGCACCGGCGTGCAGCAGGTCGCGACCGAGCGCCTGTACACGCAGGGCGGCCTCACGCAGACCGGCAACTCGAAGGACGTCGCGATCAACGGCGCGGGCTTCTTCCAGGTGCTGATGCCGGACGGCACCAACGCGTACACGCGCGACGGCTCGTTCCAGACCAACGCGCAGGGCCAGCTCGTCACGTCGAGCGGCTACCAGGTCCTGCCGGCGATCACCGTGCCGCAGAACGCGCAGTCGCTGACGATCGGCAAGGACGGCGTCGTGTCGGTCACGCAGCCGGGCTCGAGCAACGCGGTGCAGATCGGCTCGCTGCAGATCGCGACCTTCATCAACCCGACCGGCCTCGAGGCGAAGGGCGAGAACCTGTTCGCGGAAACGACGTCGTCGGGTGCGCCGAACGTGTCGCAGCCGGGGCTGAACGGCGCGGGCGTGCTCAACCAGGGCTACGTCGAGGCGTCGAACGTGAACGTCGTGCAGGAACTCGTCAACATGATCCAGACGCAGCGTGCCTACGAGATCAACAGCAAGGCCGTGACGACGTCCGACCAGATGCTGCAGACCGTCACGCAGATGAAGAGCTAACCGGAACGTCCCGTCGCAGCCATGAAGCAGGTTCGCCTCCCCTCGTCAGCCACCGTCCGCGCCGCCTGCGCGGTCGCGGTGGCGGCGCTCGCCGGTTGCGCGCAGATTCCGCGCGATCCGATCATCCAGCAGCCGATGACGGCGCAGCCGCCGATGCCGATGTCGATGCAGGCGCCCGGCTCGATCTACAACCCCGGCTACGCGGGGCGGCCGCTGTTCGAGGATCAGCGCCCGCGCAACATCGGCGACATCCTGACGATCATGATCGCGGAGAACATCAACGCGACCAAGTCGTCGGGCGCGAACACGAACCGGCAGGGCAACACCGACTTCAACGTGCCGACGGCTGGCTTCCTCGGCGGGCTGTTCGCGAAGGCGAACCTGTCGGCGACCGGCGCGAACAAGTTCGCGGCCACCGGCGGCGCGAGCGCGGCGAACACGTTCAACGGCACGATCACGGTGACCGTCACCAACGTGCTGCCGAACGGCAACCTCGTGGTCAGCGGCGAGAAGCAGATGCTGATCAACCAGGGCAACGAATTCGTGCGCTTCTCGGGGGTCGTCAACCCGAACACGATCTCCGGCGCGAACTCCGTCTACTCGACGCAGGTCGCCGACGCGAAGATCGAATACTCGTCGAAGGGCTACATCAACGAAGCCGAGACGATGGGCTGGCTGCAGCGCTTCTTCCTCAACATCGCGCCGTGGTGATGACGATGCAGCTGCCTCTTTTCCTCCGCCTGTCGTTTCGTGCACTCGCCTGCGTGCTGGCCGCGTGCGCGCTCGGCGCCGCGCCCGCGCACGCGGAACGCCTGAAGGATCTCGCGCAGATCCAGGGCGTGCGCGACAACCCGCTGATCGGCTATGGCCTCGTCGTCGGCCTCGACGGCACCGGCGACCAGACGATGCAGACGCCGTTTACGACGCAGACGCTCGCGAACATGCTCGCGAACCTCGGCATCTCGATCAACAACGGTTCGGCCAACGGCGGCCCGTCGTCGCTGAACAACATGCAGTTGAAGAACGTCGCGGCCGTGATGGTGACGGCCACGCTGCCGCCGTTCGCGCGGCCGGGCGAGGCGCTCGACGTGACCGTGTCGTCGCTCGGCAACGCGAAGAGCCTGCGCGGCGGCACGCTGCTGCTCACGCCGCTGAAGGGCGCGGACGGCCAGGTGTACGCGCTCGCGCAGGGCAACATGGCGGTGGGCGGCGCGGGCGCCAGCGCGAACGGCAGCCGCGTGCAGGTGAACCAGCTCGCGGCCGGCCGGATCGTCGGCGGCGCGATCGTCGAGCGTTCGGTGCCGAACGCGGTCGCGCAGATGAACGGCGTCCTGCAGCTGCAACTGAACGACATGGACTACGGCACCGCGCAGCGGATCGTGTCCGCGGTCAACGCGAGCTTCGGCCCGGGCACCGCGACGGCGCTCGACGGCCGCACGATCCAGCTCGCCGCGCCGGCCGATTCCGCGCAGCAGGTCGCGTTCATGGCGCGCCTGGAGAACCTCGACGTGAGCCCGGACAAGGCCGCGGCGAAGGTGATCCTGAACGCGCGCACCGGCTCGATCGTGATGAACCAGATGGTCACGCTGCAAAGCTGCGCGGTCGCGCACGGCAACCTGTCGGTGGTCGTCAACACGCAGCCGGTGGTGTCGCAGCCGGGGCCGTTCTCGAACGGGCAGACGGTGGTCGCGCAGCAGTCGCAGATCCAGCTGAAGCAGGACAACGGCGCGCTGAAGATGGTGACGGCCGGCGCGAATCTCGCCGACGTCGTGAAGGCGCTGAACACGCTCGGCGCGACGCCCGCGGACCTGATGTCGATCCTGCAGGCGATGAAGGCGGCCGGCGCGCTGCGCGCCGACCTGGAGGTGATCTAAATGGCAGCCACGCTCCCCAACGCAAACGACCTCACGCAGCGCTTCGCGCTCGACGTGCAGGGTTTCGACGCGCTGCGCGCGCAGGCGAAGCAATCGCCGCAGGCCGGCGCGAAGGCGGTCGCCGGCCAGTTCGACGCGATGTTCACGCAGATGATGCTCAAGAGCATGCGCGACGCGTCGCCCGACGGCGGGCTGTTCGATTCGCATACGTCGAAGATGTACACGTCGATGCTCGACCAGCAGCTCGCGCAGCAGATGTCGAAGCACGGAATCGGCGTCGCCGATGCGCTGATGAAGCAGTTGCTGCGCAATGCGGGCGCCGGCGCGGGCAGCGACACGGCGGCCGACGTCGGCGCGGGCGGCATGGGCGCCGGCGGCCTCGGCACGGCCGGCAACGAAGGCAGCCTCGCCGCGATGAACGCGATGGCGAAGGCCTATGCGAACGCGGCGAACAACGGCGGCCTTGCCGGCGCGCGCGGCTACTCGGCCGACAGCGCGCTGACGCCGCCGCTCAAGGGCGCGCGCGGCGTGCAGGGCGCGGACGCGTTCGTCGACCGGCTCGCGGGCCCCGCGCAGGCGGCCAGTGCGACGACCGGCATCCCGGCGCGTTTCATCGTCGGCCAGGCCGCGCTCGAATCGGGCTGGGGCAAGCGCGAGATCCGCGCGACGGACGGCTCGACCAGCTACAACGTGTTCGGCATCAAGGCGAACAAGGGCTGGACCGGCCGCACCGTGTCGGCGCTGACCACCGAATACGTGAACGGCACGCCGCGCCGCGTGGTCGCGAAGTTCCGTGCGTACGACTCGTACGAGCACGCGATGACCGATTACGCGAACCTGCTGAAGAACAACCCGCGCTACGCGGGCGTGCTGAGCGCGAGCCGCAGCGTCGAAGGCTTCGCGCACGGGATGCAGAAGGCCGGCTACGCCACCGACCCGAATTACGCGAAAAAGCTGATCTCGATCATGCAGCAGATCGGCTGACGGCCGCGCCCGCCACCGGTTGGCCCCCCTCGGACCGCGCCCGGCACCTTGCCGCGCGCGGTTTCAACGTTTGCGAGAAATAAATCGCCGTTTCGATCTAAACTTTCGGTCAGCACTGCCGCTAAGTGTGAGAGACCTGCGACCGGGCCCCCGTTCTGGCCCGGTTTTATTGCGCACCGGTTGCCCCGGGCGCCCATGACAAGAAAGACCGGCTAGCCATGAATATCGAAACGTCGACGGACCCCAGCCTGGATGCAGGCCACTCCGGGCCCGACTATGCCCGCCGCAATCCGCTGGAAATCGGCGTGCAGTTGCGCAACCTGGTGAACCGCGGCGATTTCCTGACGGTCCAGTACCCGGGCGGCCAGCTCGTCACGCGTCTGCTCGAGGTCGACGTCGGCGCGCGGACGTTCACGTTCGACTGGGGCGCGCTGTCCGAGCAGAACGCCGGCATCCTCGGCGCGTCGCACTGCACGTTCGCGGCCGCGCCGGAGGGCGTGCGCGTCGAATTCACCACGGGCACGCCGCGCGAGACGCGCTACGAGGGGCTGCCCGCGTTCGTCGCCGATTTCCCCGACGTGCTGGTGTGCATCCAGCGCCGCGAATATTTCCGCGTCGACGCGCCGATCGTCGATCCGTTCCTGTGCCGCGGCAAGCTGCCGGACGGCGAAAGCTTCCTGTTCGAGGTGCACAACCTGTCGCTCGGCGGCGTGGGGCTGCGCACGGCGGATGAGCGCGTCGAGGCGCTCGAGGTCGGCACGCTGCTGCCGGACGTCGAGCTCGAGCTGACCGGCCACGGCAAGCTGTCGCTCGACCTGCAGCTGGTGTCGCAGCGTTCGACGCAGATGCCGAACGGGTCGCGCCGCTACCAGCTCGGCTTTCGCTACATGTCGCTGCCGGGCAGCGCGGAGAACACGCTGCAACGGCTGATCACGCAGCTCGAAATGAAGCGCCGCTCGCTCGCGCGGGCCTGACGCGCATCCGGCCGGCGCCCCCCGCGGGCCGCCCGCGCAGCACCGCCGGCGCCTTGCGCCGGGCGCTTCCAGCGGCGACGCACGCCCGTGCGCCGCGCGTGCATTTTTTCCTCAATTTTTTCAATCCGCGGCCGTTATACCGGGAGTCACGCAACCCGGCGGCCGCAGCGCGGCCGGCTCATCAGGATCGCGCATGTCCAACACACTCATGAACCTCGGCGTCAGCGGCCTGAATGCCGCGCTCTGGGGCCTCACGACGACCGGCCAGAACATCAGCAACGCGGCGACGCCGGGCTATTCGGTCGAACGCCCGGTCTATGCCGAGGCGAGCGGGCAGTACACCAGCAGCGGCTACATGCCGCAGGGCGTGAACACCGTCACCGTGCAGCGGCAGTACAGCCAGTACCTGAGCGACCAGCTGAACGGCGCGCAGACGCAGGGCGGCGCGCTGTCGACGTGGTATTCGCTCGTCGCGCAGCTGAACAACTACGTCGGCAGCCCGACGGCCGGCATCTCGACCGCGATCACGAGCTATTTCACCGGGCTGCAGAACGTCGCGAACAATGCGTCCGATCCGTCGGTGCGGCAGACCGCGATCAGCAACGCGCAGATTCTCGGCGACCAGCTGAAGGCGGCGGGCCAGCAATACGACGCGTTGCGCCAGAGCGTGAACACGCAGCTCACCAGCACCGTGTCGCAGATCAATACGTACACCGCGCAGATCGCGCAGCTGAACCAGCAGATCTCGGCGGCGAGCAGCCAGGGGCAGCCGCCGAACCAGCTGATGGACCAGCGCGATCTCGCGGTGTCGAACCTGTCGTCCCTCGCCGGCGTGCAGGTCGTGCGCAACGACAGCGGCTACAGCGTATTCCTCGCGGGCGGCCAGCCGCTCGTCGTCGCCGACAAGAGCTACCAGCTTGCGACCGTCACGTCGCCGTCCGATCCGAGCGAGCTCACCGTCGTGTCGCAGGGCATCGCCGGCGCGAATCCGCAGGGGCCGGACCAGGCGCTGCCGGATGCGTCGCTGTCGGGCGGCACGCTCGGCGGCCTGCTCGCGTTCCGCCGTCAGACGCTCGACCCGGCCCAGGCGCAGCTCGGCGCGCTCGCGACCAGCTTCGCCGCGCAGGTCAACGCGCAGAACGCGCTCGGCGTCGATCTGGCGGGCAAGCCGGGCGGCGACCTGTTCACGGTGACGAACCCGACCGTCTATTCGAATCAGGGCAACACCGGCAACGCGTCGCTGTCCGTGTCGTTCGCCAGTGCGTCGCAGCCGACGACGAGCGACTACACGCTGTCGTACGACGGCACGAACTACACGCTGACCGACCGCGCGAGCGGGTCGGTGGTCGACCAGAAGGCCGGTCCGATGCCGGTCTCGCTCGGCGGGCTGAACTTCTCGTTCTCGTCCGGCGCGATGAATGCCGGCGACCAGTTCACCGTGCTGCCGACGCGCGGCGCGCTGACCGGCTTCGGCCTCGCGACCACGAGCGGCTCGGCGATCGCGGCCGCGTCGCCGGTGGTCGCTGCGGCATCGAAAACCAACATCGGCACGGCAAAGATCACGCAGGGCGCGGTGAGCGCCGGCTACCAGGTGCCGACGACGCCGACCAAGCTGACCTACGACGCGGCGTCGCAGTCGCTGTCGGGCTTCCCGGCCGGCACCACGGTGACGATCGCGGGCACCCCGCCGACCTCGGTGACGATCACGAGCCCGACCGACAGCGTGCCGTACAACGCGACGGCCGGCGCGAAGCTGACGATCAACAGCACCACGCAGCCGGCTCCGGCGGGCGTGATGAACGGCGTGACCGTCACGCTGTCCGGCGCGCCGTCGGATGGCGACACGTTCACGATCGGACCGTACGCGGGCGGCACGAGCGACGGCTCCAACGCACAAGCGTTGTCGCAGCTCGTCACCGCGAAGGCGCTCGGCGGCGGCACGACGACGCTGACCGGCGCGTATGCGAACTACGTGAACGCGATCGGCAACACGGCGAGCCAGCTGAAGTCGTCGAGCGCCGCGCAGACCTCGCTCGTCGGCCAGATCACGACCGCGCAGCAGTCGGTGTCGGGCGTGAACCAGAACGAGGAAGCGGCGAACCTGATGCAGTACCAGCAGCTTTACCAGGCGAACGCGAAAGTGATCCAGACGGCGGCGACGCTGTTCCAGACCGTGCTCGGCCTGTTCAACTGACCGGATTCGAGGAATAGAAGCGATGCGAATTTCCAGCGCCCAGTTCTTCCAGCTGAACGTTTCACAGATGAACGATCAGCAGGCGCAGCTCGCACAGCTGTACCAGCAGATTTCGAGCGGCACGAGCCTGCAGACGCCGGCCGACAACCCGGTCGGCGCGGCGCAGGCCGTGCAGCTGTCGATGACGTCGGCGACGCTGTCGCAGTACGCGACCAACCAGACGACCGCGCTCGCGTCGCTGCAGGCCGAGGACCAGGCGCTGCAGAGCGTGAGCAGCGTGCTGACCGGCGTGCAGACGCTGCTCGTGCGTGCCGGCGACGGCTCGCTGGCCGACAGCGACCGCTCGGCGCTCGCGACGCAGCTGCAAGGCTATCGCGACCAGCTGGTGACGCTCGCGAACTCGAACGACGGTGCCGGCAATTACCTGTTCGCCGGCCTGAACAATTCGACGGCGCCGTTCACGGCCAGCCCGAACGGCAGCATCAGCTACGTCGGCGACTCGGGCACGCGCCAGGTGCAGATCGCCGATTCGAGCAGCGTGTCGCAGGGCGACACCGGTTCGGCGGTGTTCATGTCCGTGCCGTCGCTCGGCAGCGCGCAGGTTCCGTCGGCCGGCGCCGGCAACGTCGGCACCGGCGCGATCGGCGCGGTGACGGTGACGGACCCGTCCGCCGCGACCAACGATCACCATTTCACGATCACGTTCGGCGGCACGCCCGCCGCGCCGACCTACACGGTGACCGACAGCTCGGCCAAGCCGCCGACCACGACGCCCGCGCAGGCCTACACGTCGGGTGCGTCGATCGCGCTCGGCAGCGGGATGACGGTGGCCGTATCGGGCACGCCGAGCACCGGCGATACGTTCGCCGTGACGCCCGGCCCGCAGGCGAGCGGCGGCGCCGACATCTTCTCGACGCTCGACTCGACGATCGCGGCGCTGAAGATGCCGGTGACCGGCAACCCTGTCGCGGCCGTGTCGCTGAAGAACGCGCTGATGACCGGGTCGATCAAGGTCGGCAACACGATGCGCAACGTGACGACGATCCAGGCATCCGTCGGCGGCCGCGAGCAGGAAGTGAAGGCGATGCAGGCCGTCACCCAGACCGCGTCGCTGCAGACGACCAGCAACCTGACGGACCTGACCAGCACCAACATGGTCACGACGATCAGCCAGTACCTGCAGGTGCAGAACGCGCTGACCGGCGCGCAGAAGGCGTACGTGCAGCTGCAGAACCTGTCGCTGTTCCAGTACATCAATCCGTAATGCACGCGGCGCCGGCCGCGATGTGAGCGCACGCTTACTTCGCGGCCGGCGCTTGCCGTCGCCAGCCGCGCATCGTGCGCGGACGGGCGCTTCGCCGGGGCCGCGCGGTCGCGCACCGGTTCTCTCGCGCGGCCTGCCGCGTCCTAGTTTGGCCGGCCCCGCCGGCCGTTCGCTTGCCAGCCCCATTTCCGCTCCGTAAACTCGCGCCAGATTCCAGACCGGCGCATTCTTTGCAGCCGGCGACCGACGACCGACAGGAGCGCTTTCCCCATGTCCGATTCCTACTTCCCGCGCTGGCGGGTCCAACCGACCGGCGCGGCCTCGCGCGTGGTCGGCCCCGACGAGCGCCTCGCGTGGCCGCAGATGATCGCGATGGGCGTGCAGCACGTCGTCGCGATGTTCGGTTCGACCGTGCTCGCGCCGCTGCTGATGGGCTTCGACCCGAACCTGTGCATCTTCATGTCGGGCATCGGCACGCTGCTGTTCTTCGTGCTGGTCGGCGGCCGCGTGCCCAGCTATCTCGGCTCGAGCTTCGCGTTCATCGGCCTCGTGATCGCGGTGACGGGCTACGGCGGCAGCGGCCCGAACCCGAACATTCCGGTCGCGCTCGGCGGGATCGTCGCGTGCGGCGTCGTATACGTCGCGCTCGGCGCGCTGGTGCAGGCGATCGGCACGCGCTGGATCGAGACGCTGATGCCGCCCGTCGTGACCGGCGCGGTGGTCGCGGTGATCGGGCTGAACCTCGCGCCGATCGCGGTCAAGGGCGTGTCGGGCTCGACCTTCGAATCGGTGATGGCGCTCGTCACGGTGCTGTGCGTCGGCGGCGTCGCCGTGTTCGCGCGCGGGATGATGCAGCGCCTCTTGATCCTCGTCGGGCTCGTGATCGCGTACGTGATCTACGCGATCGCGACCAACGGGATGGGCCTCGGCAAGCCGATCGATTTCGCGATCGTCGCGCAGGCCGCGTGGTTCGGCGTGCCGAGCTTCCGTGCGCCGGTGTTCGATCCGCACGCGATGCTGATGCTCGCGCCGATCGCGGTGATCCTGGTCGCGGAGAACCTCGGCCACATCAAGGCCGTCAGCGCGATGACGGGGACGAACCTCGACCGCTACGTCGGCCGCGCGTTCATCGGCGACGGGCTCGCGACGATCGTATCGGGCAGCGTCGGCGGCACGGGCGTGACGACCTACGCGGAGAACATCGGCGTGATGGCCGTCACGCGGATCTATTCGACGCTGGTGTTCGCGATCGCCGCGCTGATCGCGATCGGGCTGGGCTTTTCGCCGAAGTTCGGCGCGGTGATCCAGACGATTCCCGGCCCCGTGCTCGGCGGCGTGTCGATCGTCGTTTTCGGGCTGATCGCGGTGACCGGCGCGCGGATCTGGGTCGTCAACAAGGTCGACTTCTCCGACAACCGCAACCTGATCGTCGCGGCCGTCACGCTCGTGCTCGGCGCCGGCGACTTCTCGCTGAAGATCGGCGGCTTCGGGCTCGGCGGGATCGGCACCGCGACGTTCGGCGCGATCATCCTGTACGCGATCCTGCGCAAGGAGAAGGAACCGGGGCCGGTGGTGTGATTCGGGAGCGGGCGGTGCAATGCCGCCCGTCGTCGTGCGTCCCTCATGTGCCGGTATTCGACTGCCCCTGCAGCCACGCACAGAACTGCGCGACGAGCGGATCGTCGGCCGGCGCGCCCGGCGCGATCCACCAGTAGCTGCGCGTCGCGATGCGCGGCCCGTCGAGCGGCATCACCAGGCGCCCGCTCGCGAGCTCGTCGTCGATCAGCGGCAGCGGGCCGAGCGCGACGCCCAGCCCGTCGACGGCCGCCTGCAGTGCCAAATAGAAGTGGTCGAACGACTGCCGCTTGCGCCCCTTCATCGCGACGCCGGCCGCCGCGAACCAGTCGCGCCAGCCTTCCGGCCGCGTATCCGAATGCAGCAGCACGTGTCGCGCGAGATCGTCCGCGCGCGTGATCGGCGCGCGCTTGAGCAGCGCGGGGCTGCACACCGGAATCACGCTTTCGTCGAGGAAGTGGCCGCTCGTGCAGTTCGGCCAGTGGCCGGGGCCGCGGCGAATCGCGACGTCGAAGCCGTTCAGCGTGTCGAGCGGCGCGTTCGACGTCGACAGCTTCAGCTCGACGTTCGGCACGTCGCGCTGGAACCGCGACAGGCGCGGCAGCAGCCATTTCATCGCGAAGGTCGGCAGCGCGTTGATGCGCAGCACGCGCGCCGCGCCGGTGTTGCGCAACTGCTCGGTCGCGTGCGCGATGCTGTCGAACGCCGCGCGCACGGTGTCCAGGTAGCGGCGGCCTTCGTCGGTGAGCTTCACGCGCTTGCCGTAGCGGTGGAACACCGGCTTGCCGAGCCACGCCTCGAACCCGGCGATCTGCCGGCTGATGGCACCGTGAGTCACATGCAGCTCGTCGCCGGCGGCGCTGAAGCTTTCATGTCGTGCCGCGGCTTCAAAGGCCCGAAGCGCGGAAAAGGGCGGGAGATCGCGTGCCATGCTTGTGATTCTAGATCACAAGGGCGCGCCGATAAAATCGTTTTGCCGGAATCCTGAACGGCGGTAACCTCGGTTCACCGTTTGATGAGGAGCCCCATGCAATCCGCTTTTCCGCCCGCCTCGCCGCCGCCTGCCGCGCCCCCTCGCAGCGTGGGCCTCGCCGAGCTGTTCACCGGCTTCCTGTCGCTCGGCCTGATGTCGTTCGGCGGCGCGTTGCCGTTCGCGCGGCGCACGATCGTCGACGAACGCAAGTGGCTCTCCGCCGACGAATTCACCGATCTGCTCGGCCTGTGCCAGTTCCTGCCGGGCGGCAACGTGATCAACCTGTCGGTCGCCGTCGGCATGCGCTTTCGCGGCGTCGCCGGCGCGTTCGCCGGGATTCTCGGGCTGATCGCCGGCCCGACGCTCGTCGTCGTCGCGCTCGGCGTGCTGTACGCGAAGACGCAGAACGATCCGCACGTGCAGCACCTGTTCGCGGGGCTCGCCGCCGCGGCGGCCGGCCTGCTCGTCGCGATGGCCGTGAAGGTCGCGAAGCCGCTGCTGCGGGCGCCGCGCACGGCCGCCGGCATCGCGGCGCTCGCGTTCGTCGCGATCGCGGTGCTGCGACTGCCGCTACTGACCACGATGCTGGTGCTCACGCCCGTCAGCATCTGGCTCGCGTCGCGCCGTCGCGAGGCCGGCACGCCGCGGCCGGCGCCGAACGCCGCGCGAGGCGCGCACGATTCGCACGACTCGCGCCACACGCAACAGGAGCGCCGGCCATGAGCGACACGCTGATCGCCATCGCGACGATCTTCAGCCAGTTGTCGCTGCTCGCGTTCGGCGGCGGCAACACGATCCTGCCGGAGATGCAGCGGCAGGTCGTCGACGTGCACCACTGGATGAGCGCGCACGAGTTCACCGCGCTGTTCGCGCTGGCCCAGGCGGCGCCGGGGCCGAACATGATGATCGTGTCGCTGGTCGGCTGGCACGTGGCCGGCTGGGCCGGGCTGCTCGTCGCGTCGGTCGCGAAGTTCGGGCCGTCGTCGATCGTCACCGTGCTGGCGCTGCATGCGTGGGAGCGCTTTCGCGACCGGCCGTGGCGCCGCTACGTGCAGCAGGGGATGATGCCGGTGACGGCCGGCCTCGTCGCGGCGAGCGCGGTGCTGATTTCCGAGGCGTCGAACCGCACCGCGATCCAGTGGGGCATCACGGCCGCATGCGCGGTGCTCGCGTGGCGCACGCGCATCCATCCGCTATGGCTGCTCGCGGGCGGCGCGCTGATCGGGCTCACGGGCATCGGGCAGTGAGCGGCGCACAACCGGCCTCCCGTGCGCGATACTGGCGCGACTTTTCACGGGAGGATCGATGGATCTCGACGGCGCCAGCCGCAATCTCACCGTCGCCGCATTGCTGACGCTGTCCGGCGGCTACCTCGACGCGTACACGTACGTCGGCCACGGCCACGTGTTCGCGAACACGATGACCGGCAACGTCGCGCTGCTCGGCATCAACCTGTCGGCCGGCGAATGGGCCGCCGCGCTGCATCACGTGCCGCCGCTCGGCGGCTTCGTGCTCGCGGTGTTCGTCGCGCACCTGCTCGGCCTCGCCGCGCAACGCGGCTGGATGCGGCATACCGCGTTCGTGAGCCTGATCGTCGAAATCGCGTTTCTCGGCGTGGCCGCGAGCGGCTTGGTCGGCGCGTCGAGCGCATGGCTGATTCCGGGCATCTCGTTCGTCGCGACGCTGCAGACGCTGTCGTTCACCCATCTCGAGGAACTGTCGTACACGTCGGTGATGACGACCGGCAACCTGCGGCGCGCCGCGCAGAAGTTGTTCGTCGGGCTGATTCCGCGCTACGACGCGGGCGCGCTGCACGACTCGGCGCTGCTCGCGACGATCAGCTTCTGTTTCCTGGGCGGCGCGGTGGTCGGCGGCCTCGTGACGCGGCTCGTGCCGGACGTCGCGCTGTGGGGCGCCGTGTTGCTGCTCGTCGGCGCGTTCGCGGAAATCGTGCGGCGCGCGTGGCGTCGCGCGGGGAACGGCGATGCGGGCGGCGAGGGCGGTAACGGCGACGCGGGCGGCAGCGACGGGGCGACGCAAACGGCCTGAGGGCAGGCGGGCAGGCGGGCAGGCGGCAAGCTTCAACCCGCAACCCGCAACCCGCAACCCGCAACCCGCAACCCGCAACCCGCAACCCGCAACCCGCAACCCGCAACGATCGCACCGGCAATGTCGCCGCGATCCGCGTGACCACGCCGCACCATCACCGAACCTTGCAGCGCCGCGCATGCCCGCCTGCGCCGCCGCGCCCCGTGCCGCCGCCGCGCGACACAGGCGCGCCGCGCGAACCGTTGTTCCCGGACGACAGTCGCGCAATTGCCGCTTATTTCAATTTCTTTCAGCGTTCGCACTCGTCTTATGATTCAGCCCACATCGCGCGCGCCATGAGCGTGGGCGATCGCCACCCGGCTGCGCACGCGGCTGGCCATGAATGGAGACACCTAAAAAAGGAACGCTCATGAAGCAGACCACCCGACTCGCCGTCATCGCAGGGGGCGCGGCGCTGGCCTTCGCCAGCCAGTACGCAGCAGCACAAAGCTCGGTCACGCTGTGGGGCGTCGCCGATGCGAGCATCCGTTACCTGACCAACGCCAACGCGAAGAACGACGGCCTGCTGTCGATGACCAACGGCGCGATCACGAACAGCCGCTTCGGCATCTACGGCACGGAAGACCTCGGCGGCGGCCTGAAGGCGGTGTTCAACCTCGAGAGCGGCGTGAACCTGCAGAACGGCGCGTTCGCCGACAGCGGCCGCCTGTTCAACCGCGCGGCGTACGTCGGCCTGCAGAGCCCGTACGGCACCGTGACCCTCGGCCGCCAGAAGACGCCGCTGTTCGACCTGCTGTCGGACACCTACGATCCTCTGACCGTCGGCAACTACCTCGAAAACGCGTGGCTGCCGGTCGCACTCGGCGGCGGCCTCTATGCGGACAACCAGATCAAGTACACGGGCAAGTTCGAGGGCCTGACGGCGAAGGCGATGTACTCGACCGGCACCAACTACGAATCGACCGGCGCCGGCGGCTTCTCGGGCCAGATTCCGGGCTCGCTCGGCAAGGGCAATGCGTGGGGCGTGTCGCTGTCGTACGTGATGGGCCCGCTCAGCATCGCGGCCGGCGCGCAGCAGAACAGCGACAACTCGGCGCGCAAGCAGACGATCTATCACGCGAACGTCGTGTATGCGTTCAGCAAGGCGAAGATCTACGCGGGCTACCTGCGCTCGAAGGACGACACGGGTTTCGTCGACAGCCTGCTCGCGCAGCAATCGATTCCGGTCGCGAAGGGCACGGGCCGCATCGACGACGGTCCGTTCGCGGGCGTGAGCTGGCAGGTCAGCGCGCCGCTGACGCTGACGGGTGCGTTCTATTACGACCACATGCGCAATGCGATGACCACGAACGGCACGCTCGCGAGCGGCAACCGCTACGCGATCGTCGGCATCGCCGAGTACGCGCTGAGCAAGCGCACCGAAATCTACGGCACCGTTGACTTCAACAAGACGAACGGCGCGGCGAACGTCGAACTGCCTGGCCGCAGCAACCAGACGGGCATCGCGATCGGCCTGCGCAATATCTTCTGACGAACGTCGGAACATGCCTGCGCCGGCTTCGTCCGACGCACATCGAAGAGGCGCCGCGGCGCCTCTTTTTTTCGTCACGCACGCTTCATGCGCGCGCCCAACCATTCGGCGAACGCTCCATTGCGGAAGTCTCGCGCCGTAAGCGATCCGTCGGCAAGCCACAACATACTTTTACGGTCCCCGCGCGGGCTTTCCGCTACGCTGCGTGCATCGCGCGTCGCATGCCGTCCGGCGTGCGCGCGCGTGGTTCCGGTGGTGCTCGTCGAGGGTGGCCGGCCAGGTGCGTAACTTGTGTATCCGGCGATGACAAATGCGGTTCGCCAGTTTCTTTCGTGGGACGATGCGCTCACGATTTTCTTGAAAGGGGATGACGATGGGTATCCTGAACGTCGTGGGCGAGATCGCCGGCGCAGTCGCCGCCGTCGAAGGCGCGGAGAAGCTGGATCCGGATGCGGGCTTGCTGACCAAGGCGGCCGCGGCCGTCGTCGGTTTCAAGGGCGCCGAGGCGATCGAGGGCATGCTCGAGAAGAAGGAAGAGCAGCCGCAGCAGGCGGACGATACGCAGGCGACGGACGGCAGCGACACGTCGCAGACATGAGCATGGCGGCCGGTCGGCCGCGGGCGCGCCCTTCGCGCGCCCGGGCCGACCGGTGCCGCGCAATCGGCAGGTCGGGCATGCGGTCGATCGGTGACGCATGGCACAACCGCCAGCCGGTTTGACCGGCGAGAGGCCTCGTCTCTCGCCGTTTTTTATTGGGCGCGCGGCACGCACGACGCGCCGCACGGATCCCCGAATCTTGCTATCGTCACCCCATCCGAACTGCGATGAGGGAATGCGATGGATTTCGACTACGACCTGTTCGTCATCGGCGCCGGCTCGGGCGGCGTGCGGCTCGCGCGCATGTCCGCGTCATACGGCGCACGTGTCGGCATAGCGGAAGAAGAGCAGATCGGCGGCACCTGCGTGCTGCGCGGCTGCATCCCGAAGAAACTGCTGGTCTACGCATCGCACTATCCGCACGAAGTCGACGACGCGAAGGGCTTCGGCTGGACCTTCGGCGCCGGCACGCTCGACTGGCCCGCGCTGATCGCCGCGAAGGATCGCGAGATCAACCGGCTGAGCGACATCTACATCAGCCTGCTGCGGCAATCGGGCGTCGACATGCACGCCGGCCGCGCGACGCTCGTCGATGCGCATACCGTCGCGATCGGCGCGCGCACGATCCGCGCGCGCCACATCGCGATCGCGACCGGCTCGCGCCCGTCGCTGCCGCCGCGGCCCGGCATCGAACATGCGATCACGTCGCGCGAGGCGCTGTCGCTCGCGACGCTGCCCAAACGCATCGCGGTGGTCGGCGGCGGCTATATCGCGGTCGAATTCGCGGGCATCTTCAACGGCTTCGGCAGCCACGTCGACCTGTTCTATCGCGGCGAAAAGATCCTGCGCGGCTTCGACGACGACGTGCGCCAGTTCCTGACCGACGAGATGACGAAGCAGGGCGTCACGATTCATCCGCACGCGGTGATCGAATCGATCGAGCGCGCGAGCGACGGCACGCTGTTCGTGCACGTCGGCGACGCGCGGCACGGGCCGTACGATCAGGTGCTGTATGCGACCGGCCGCGTGCCGAACGTCGACGGGATCGGGCTCGAGCAGGCGGGCATCCTGCTCGATGCGCGCGGCGCGATTGCCGTCGATGCGTATTCGGCGACGTCGGTGCCGTCGATCCACGCGATCGGCGACGTCACGTCGCGGCCGCAGTTGACGCCGGTCGCGACGCGCGACGCCGGCTTGCTCGCGCGCACGCTGTTCGGCGGCTCGCGCGTGGCGGTCGATCACGCGTACGTGCCGTCGGCCGTGTTCAGCCAGCCGGAGGTCGCGACGGTCGGCCTGACCGAGGCCGATGCGCGCCGCACGCTGGGCGACGTCGACCTCTACCGCACGTCGTTCAAGGCGCTGCGCCACACGCTGTCGGGACGCGACGAGCGCACGCTGATGAAGCTCGTCGTCGCGCGCGACAGCCAGCGCGTGATCGGCGCGCACATGGTCGGCCGCGACGCGGGCGAGATCATCCAGGGCATCGCGATCGCGATTCGCGCGGGTGCGACGAAGGCGCAGTTCGACGACACGATCGGCATTCATCCGACCGCGGCCGAAGAGTTCGTGACGATGCGGCAGAAGGTGGGCGACTAGCGCAAACCCGAAACCGCACGCGCGTCGGCAGCGGCGCCCGCGCGCGTGCGGCCGACGTGCAGGGGTGCGTATCGCGCCGATCGATCGTGCATTCACGGCAAGGCTGAATACCCGTATGCCGTTGCGTGCCGGCATCGATCGCGTGTTTCCCATGAGTCGAAAAGTCGTCGATTCCTCTCAAGAATCCCCGTGTCGACAAGCGGACTTGGTATGATCGCGAAAAATCACACACGGGGCCGTATCATGCGCGATCAACAGCGCAGCAATCAGAACAACGGGGTAACCGGCGCACGCGAGCCTGTCGCGTCCTGCATTGCCCATCCGCTTCGTACCGCAACCGATCCGTTGCGGGCGCCCCGCCTTCACATACCGCTATCGCCGGCCCGGCGCTGACCGCACACGCGCGCATCGCGCCGATGCGCACGCGTGTGGTCGCGCCGCAGCCGTTTCGAGCGCCGGATCGTTCGCGAGCCGGCGCGCCCGCATCGGGCATTTTTTCCACGCAAGGAGACCAGCAGTGAACATTCAGACACGACGCACCGTCCTCGTGGCGGCAGCGGTCGTCGCGGCGCTGTCCGGCTGCGCGACCGAATCGTCGCGCACGCTCGACGTGCCGGCCGTCAGCAGCGCGCAGAAGCCGTATGCGGGCAAGCCCGTCGCGATCGCCGTCGGCAAGTTCGACAACCGCTCGAGCTACATGCGCGGCATCTTCTCCGACGGCATCGACCGCCTCGGCGGACAGGCGAAGACGATCCTCGTCACGCGCCTGCAGCAGAGCCGCCGCTTCAACGTGCTCGATCGCGAGAACCTCGAGGAGATCAAGCAGGAAGCGGGCTTCATGAAGAAAGCGCAGGCCGTGAAGGGCGCGAACTACGTGGTGACGGGCGACGTGACCGAGTTCGGCCGCAAGGACGTCGGCGATCATCAATTGTTCGGCATTCTCGGCCGCGGCAAGACGCAGGTCGCGTACGCGAAGGTCAACCTGAACATCGTCGACACGACGACGTCGGAAGTCGTCGCATCGAGCCAGGGCGCGGGCGAGTTCAGCCTGTCGAACCGCGAGGTGATCGGCTTCGGCGGCACGGCCGGCTACGACTCGACGCTCAACGGCAAGGTGCTGGACCTCGCGATTCAGGAAGCCGTGAACCATCTGGCGGAGCAGGTGGACGCCGGCGCATTGAAGGTCGCGCGGTAAGCGTCGCGCAGTAAGCGTCGCAACCCGCCGCAGCGGGCGCCGGGGCCGGCGCCGCTTGCACGATTCACCACGACATCAAAAGAGAAAAGACCATGAAACGGGGTAACTGGCTGCCGGCGACGGCCGCCGCCTTGCTGCTCGCCGGCTGCGCGAGCTCCACGCCGCCGCTCTATCAGTGGACCGGCTATCAGCCGCAGGTGTACGAATACTTCAAGGGGCAGAAGTCGCCGCAGGAGCAGATCGACGCGCTCGAAAAAGCGCTGCAGGACATTCGCGGCAAGGGCCATATGCCGCCGCCGGGCTTCCATGCGCATCTCGGCATGCTGTACGCGAGCATCGGCAGCGAGCAGCAGGCCGAACAGGAACTGCAGGCCGAGAAACAGCTGTTTCCGGAATCCGCGACCTACATGGATTTCCTGCTGAAAAAGAAAGGCGGCGCGCAGAAGGCGGCCGACCCGAAGGCGGTTGACCCGAAGGCCGCCGGCCAGAAGACTGCCGACCAGACGGTCGCCGGCCAGAAGAACGCCGATCCGACCACCGCCAAACAGTGAGCGACGCGCCAGCCATGTTCAAGACCCTCTCATTCAAGCTGCTGTCCGTGCTGTCGCTCGTCGCGCTGCTGAGCGCCTGCGCGCAGCCGGTGAAACGGCCCGATTACGCGGCGTTCAAGAAGAGCCAGCCGCGCTCGATCCTCGTGCTGCCGCCCGTCAACGCAACCTCCGACGTGGGCGCGACCTACGGGCTGCTGTCGCAGATGACGCTGCCGCTCGCCGAGTCGGGCTACTACGTCGTGCCGGTCGCCGTGATGGACGAGACCTTCAAGCAGAACGGCCTGACCAATGCGGCCGAAATCCAGGAGACGTCGCCCGCGAAGCTGCGCGAGATCTTCGGCGCGGACGCCGCGCTGTATTCGAAGGTGTCGCAGTACGGCACCGTCTACCGGATTCTCGCGAGCGCGACGGTGGTGTCGGCGTCGGCGAAGCTCGTCGACCTGCGCACCGGCGACGTGCTGTGGCAGGGCCGCGCGAGCGCGAGCAGCGACGAAGGCGGCAACAACGGCGGCGGCGGCCTGATCGGCATGCTCGTGGTGGCCGCGGTCAAGCAGATCGCGAACACGTTGATGGACCAGAGTCACGACGTCGCCGCGTTCACGAGCAGCCGCCTGCTGTCGGCCGGGCCGCCGGCCGGCTTGCTGTACGGCCCGCATTCGCCGAAGTACGGCACGGACTGACCGGTGCATGCGGCGCGCGGCGCGCGGGCATCGTCAGGTGTCCGTTGCGCCGGCACGCCGCGATCCGATCGAACGGCTGCGCGCACGCGCGGCCGTTTTTCGTCGTGCCTCGGTATCGCGCGTGCGGCGGGCTCAATGCACGCCGAACGCGTCCAGCAGCCGGTACCAGCTCATCGCGAGCACCAGCGCCGGCGTGCGCAGCGCTTCGCCGCCGGGGAAGTCGCGATGCCGGATCTTGTCGAACAGGTCGAAGCGGCTCGCCTGCCCGTCGATCGCCTCGGCGATCAGCTTGCCCGCGAGCGCGGTCGTGTTCACGCCGTGCCCCGAGAACCCTTGCGCGAAGTAGGTCGTCGGCGTGATGCGGCCGAAATGCGGCGCGCGGTTCATCGTGATGTCGACGAAGCCGCCCCACGCATAGTCGACCTTCACGTCCGCGAGCTGCGGGAACGTCTTCAGCATGTCCGCGCGCATCGCCGCGGCGAGCTCGCGCGGCTCGCGCGTCGAATAGCTGACCTTGCCGCCCCACACGAGCCGCGTGTCGGGCGCCGGCCGGAAATAGTCGAGCACGAACCGGCTGTCGCAGATCGCCGCGCGCGCGGGCATCAGCGCGGCGGCGCGCGTTTCGCCGAGCGGCTCGGTCGCGATCACGTAGGTGCCGACCGGCATGATCTTCCTCGACAACGCGGGCGCGAGCGTGCCGACGTAGGTGTTGCACGCGAGCACGACGAAGCGCGCCCGCACGTTGCCGCCGCTCGTCTCGACGACGTGGCCGCCGGACACGTCGCGCACGCGCGTCACGCAGCTGTCCTCGTGGATGCGCACGCCCGCTTCGGTGGCCGCCCGCGCGAGGCCGAGCGTGTAGTTGAGCGGATGAAGGTGGCCGCTGTCGGGGTCGTACAGGCCGCCGCGATAGCGGGCCGACTGCACGTAGTCGCCGAGTTCGTCGGCTTCGACGAAGTGGAAGCGGTCGTAGCCGAAGCGCTTCGCGGCTTCGTCGCGCCACCGTTTCAGCGCATCGGCGTCGCGCTCGGTATTGGCCGCGGTCAGGTAGCCGGGCACCAGCGCGCAGTCGATGTCGTGCCGCGCGATGCGCGACTTCACGAGCGACAGCGTTTCAAGCCCCATGTCCCAGATCCGCTTCACGTCGCCTTCCGGCATGAACTGCGCGAACGTGTCGATGTCGCACGCGAAGCCGCCGATCAACTGGCCGCCGTTGCGGCCGCTCGCCGCCCATCCGACCCGCGACGCTTCGAGCACGGTCACCGAATGGCCGCGCTCGGCGAGGTTGAGCGCGGCGGACAGGCCCGTGAGGCCCGCGCCGATCACGCACACGTCGGCGTCGATCGTGCCGGCGAGCGGCGCGTGGCGGGTCGTGTCGTTGGCGGTCGCCGCGTAGTACGACGCGACGTGCGGCTGGTTGGCGAATGTCTGCATGATGAAGAAAACGGAGTGAAAGGGCTCAGAACAGCTCGCGGACGCGGTGATACAGCATCCCGAGTTCGAGCGCCGGTTGACGCCACGCGTCGCCGCCGGGAAAGCGCCGGTGACGCAAGCGTGCGAACAGGTCGAACGCGCGGGTGTCGCCCGCGATCGCGCCGGCGATCGCACGGCCGGCAATGCCGGTGAGCGCGACGCCGTGTCCGCTGAAGCCCTGGACGTAGAAGAAGGTCGGATCGATCGCGCCGAAGTCCGGCGCGCGGTTGCGCGTGACGTCCACGAAGCCGCCCCACGCGTGGTCGACGCGCACGTCGCCGAGCTGCGGGAACACGCCGACCATGCGCTGCCGGATCGCTTCGGCGAGCGCGGCGGGCGACGCGCCGGCCGAATTCGCGCGGCCGCCGAACAGCATCCGGTGGTCGGCCGACAGCCGGAAGTAGTCGAGGAAGAAGTTGTTGTCGCACACGGCTTCGCGTCGGGCGATCAGCGCGTCGGCGCGTGTGCGGCCGAGCGGCTCGGTCGCGATGATGTACGACGCGATCGGCGCGATGCGTGCGGCGGTCGCGGCCGGCAGCACGCCGCCGGGGCCCGCGTTGCAGCACGACACGACGAAGCGGCAGCGCACTTCGCCGGACGGCGTGCGCACGACGGGCCGTGCGCCGCGCACGACGTCGAGCGCGGGCGTGTGCGCATACAGCGCGACGCCTTCGCGGCGCGCGGCATCGGCGAGGCCGAGGCAATACTTGAGCGGATGAAGATGGCCCGACAGCGGATCGTACACGCCGGCCAGATAGCGCGTCGACGCAATGCGCGCGTGGATCTCGCCGGTATCGAGCCACGCGAGCGACGGATGACCCCAGCGCGACGTCGCGGCGTTCATCCACGCGCGCAGGTCGTCGACGCGGCGCGGCTTCGTCGCGACCGTCAGGTAGCCGCGCGTGAAGTCGCAGTCGATCCCGTAGCGCGCGATGCGCTCGGCGATCAGCGCGACGCCGTCGAGCGACAGCGACCACGCGGCGCGCGCGCCGTCGGCGCCGAGCTGCTTCTCGATCACCTCGTCTTTCGCGAAGCCGGTGATCGCCTGGCCGCCATTGCGGCCCGACGCGCCCCAGCCGGGCCGGTGCGCATCGATCACGGCGACGGACAGCCCGCGCGCGCGGCAGTCGAGCGCCGTCGACAGGCCCGCGAAACCGGCGCCGATCACGCAGACGTCGACGTCGATCGTCTCCTCGAGGATCGGATCGTCGGTCACGGGCCGTGTGGCCGTGGCTTCGTAGTACGAGTCGCGCGCGAGCGCATCGGCGCGGCGGGTGAAAGACTGCGTCATCAAACCGACTCCCTCGACAAGGCTGCAATCAGCGCGCAGCCGGAAAACGGCGCGGGACGCCGTGCGTGCGGCACGGCGCCCCGCGCGTGCCGCATCAGAACGAATAGATGAACTGCGTCGCGAGCAGGTCGTTGGACTTGCCGTACGACCCGTCGTTGCGCAGGAACACCTTGTTGTTCGCCCAGTCGTGCCGGTATTCGACCTTCACGGTGATCTGCTGGGTCGGATAGAACAGCAGGTCGAGCGCGACGTCCTGGCGCACCGCGCCCTTGCACTCGAAGCCCAGGCCGCCGCCGGCCTTCGATTGCGCGAGGCAGTCCGCGTCGACGCCGAAGCCGTTGCTCGGGTCCATCCCGTTGCCGTTCAGCGCGATGCCGCCGCCGCCGCCGCCGTTCTTCGAGTTCGCGAGCAGGTCGTAGCGCAGCGTCACGCCCATGCGGCCGACCACCGGCGCGTTGAACTTGCGGTGCGCGAGCAGCGACAGCCCGTACCACTGCGCGAGGCCGCCGTTGAACGCCGCATGCTGCTGCCGGCCGTAGTCGACTTCGGCGTTGTACTGAATGTCGGCGAGCGTGTAGGTCGCGTCGAGTTCGCCGAAGAAGAACGAACCGTATGCGCTTGGCGCCACGCCGCCCGGGCCGTAGCTGACGGCGCCCGTGGTTGAGTCGATCGCGCTCGCCAGCGTCTGGCGCCCGATGTTGAACGACCCGCCGATATCGAGCGCGCTCGACCACGTGTAGTCCGCGCGCGCGGTGAAGGTCGGCACCTTGTTGCTGGTGGTGATCGGGTCGCCGAGCGCATTGGTGCCCGTCTGCGTGACCGAACCGTACGTGCGGTACTGCTCGTTGCCGAGGAAGAACTTCCACGCCCAGTTGCCCTTCGTGTAGTTCGCGCCGACACCGACGTAGCTGCCCGGGTCGGAGAAATCGTACAGCAGGTTGTGCGTGAGCGTGAGCATCTGGTTCGACTGCTGCACCTCGTAGCCGCCGAAGCTCGGGATCAAACCGGCGACGAGCGTCGTCTCGGCGGTGATCGGCACGTTGATGACCGCCGTGTTCAGCAGGTTGTCGGTGATCGAGCCGCGCGAGTTCTGCAGCAGCGTGATGCCGTTGCCGCGGTTCGGCATCAACGTGATTTCGGCCGACGGCGCCATCGGGCCGACGCCGAATGTCTTCTTGATGTCGAGGTAGAGATCGCCGAACGTGCTGTTGAAGTAGTTGTACGCGTTCTCGTGGTTCGCGAACAGGAACGACGACGTGCCGGCCGCGCGATTGTAGATGTAGGTCGGATCGATGTAGCCCGTGACCGACAGGCCGGCGAGCGGGCCCGTGGTGGCCGCGTCGGTCAGCGAGTCGACCTTCAGTTGCTGGTTCGCGATCTGCTGCTTCATTTCGCTGACCTCGTCGTTGGTCAGCGTGGCGCGTGCCTTGCCGTAATCCGGCGAGGACGGATCGGCGGCGACCGCGACGGCGTTGCCGCCGCCGGCCATGCCGCCGCTCGCGCCGGCCGCCGCGACCGCCGCGCCGCCCGGCTTCGCGGCGAGTTGCGCCTGCATCGCCTTCATCTGTTTCTGCAGCGCCGCGACCTGCGCCTGCAGCGCCTTGATTTCGGCGGAGGTGGAGCCGGCCAGCGCGACGCCCGGCAACGCGCCGGCCACCAGCAGGCAGATCAGTTTCTTCTTCATTGCGGATTCTCCTAGTCGTGCGCTTGTCAAAACGGGATCGAATCGCGCGCTCCCCCTGGGGCAGCGCGTCATGCTTGTCTGCACTGCTTGTTATCTTCGAAGCGAAAGCGGGTCGTCACGCCAGCGCGAACGCGGCCTTCAGGTCGGCCATCCGGCGCCGCTCGCGCGCGATCATCATCCGGTTCACGACGATCACGCCGATCGTCACGGCCGTGATGAACAGCGTCGCCAGCGCATTCATCTCGGGGTTCAGGCCCAGCCGCACGCGCGAGAACACCACCAGCGGCAGCGTCGTCGAGCCCGGCCCGGACAGGAACGCCGACAGCACCAGATCGTCGATCGACAGCGTGAACGACAGCAGCCATCCCGACAGCAGCGCCTGCGAGATCAGCGGCAGCGTCACCACGAAGAACACCTTCAGCGGCGTCGCGCCGAGGTCCAGCGCGGCCTCTTCCAGCGACTTGTTCATCTCCTTCACGCGCGACTGCACGATGATCGCCACGTACGACACGCACAACATCACGTGACCGATCCAGATCGTCAGCATCCCGCGCCCTTTCGGCCAGCCGAACATCTGCTCCAGCGCGACGAACAGCAACAGCAGCGAGATCCCCTGGATCACCTCCGGAATCACCAGCGGCGCGTTGATCATCCCCGTGTACAGCGTGAAGCCCTTGAAGCGGCCGAAGCGCGCGAGCACGAAGCCGGCCCACGTGCCGATCACGACCGACGCGGTGGCCGTCAGCAAGCCGATCTTCAGCGACAGCCATGCGGCGGTCAGCAGCTCGTCGTCGTCCAGCAGCGCCGCGTACCACTTCAGCGAGAAGCCCGACCACACCGTCACCAGCTTCGATTCGTTGAACGAATACACGACGAGGCTGATGATCGGGATGTACAGGAACAGGAAGCCGAAGGCGAGAACGCCCGTCGACAGCGGTTTGCTCGGCTTGATCATTTCGCTTCCTCCAGTTCCTTGACCTGGTAGTACTGGAACAGCGCCATCGGCACCAGCAACAGCAGCACCATCGCGACCGTCACCGCGGACGCCATCGGCCAGTCCATGTTGTTGAAGAATTCATCCCACATCACGCGGCCGATCATCAGCGTGTCGGCGCCGCCGAGCAGCTCGGGAATCACGTACTCGCCCACCGCCGGGATGAACACCAGCAGGCTGCCGGCGATGATCCCGTTCTTCGACAGCGGCAGCGTGATGCGCGTGAACGCGACCCACGGTTTCGCGCCGAGGTCGTACGCGGCTTCGAGCAGCGTCAGGTCCATCTTCACGAGGTGCGCGTAGAGCGGCATCACCATGAACGGCAGGTACGAATAGACCATCCCGATATAGACGCCCGCATCGCTGTGATAGAGCCGCAGCGGCGTGTGGATGATGCCGAGCGCGATCAGCGTGTGGTTCAGCAGGCCGTCGTCCTTCAGGATGCCGATCCATGCGTACACGCGGATCAGGAACGACGTCCAGAACGGCAGCATCACGGCCATCATCAGCACGTTGCGGCGGCTCGGCTCCGAGCGCGCGATGTAGTACGCCATCGGATAGCCGATCAGCAAACACAGCACCGTCGACACGGCGGCCATCTTCAGCGAGCTGAGGTAGGTCGCGATGTACAGGTCGTCCTGCAGCAGGAACGCGTAGTGCGACAACTGCAGCGCGAAGTGCACGACGCCGTCCTTGAACTCGACGAGCGACGTGTACGGCGGGATGCCCATCACCTGGTCGGCGAAGCTGATCTTCAGCACCAGCACGAACGGCAGCGCGAAGAACACGGCCAGCCACAGGAACGGCACGCCGATCGCGACGGTGCGGCCCGACGGCAGCAAGCGCGACAGCGCGGCGAAGCGGCCGCGGCGCTTGTTAGCCTGGGGCGCGGCGGTCGTGCCGGTCGGCACCGGCGCGGAAGGCGTGGAAGCGGAGGTTCTCATCGTGGCGTCCTCATTGCGTCAGCACGACGCCGCTGGCCGGCGACCACGACACGAACACGTCGTCGTTCCACGCCGGCGCGCCGTCGTTCATCAGGAGCGAGCTCGACAGGTTCGACACCACCGTCTTGCCGCTCGGCAGACGCACGTGGTACAGCGAATAGCTGCCCATGTACGCGATGTCGGTGACGACGCCGCGCGCCCAGTTGTGCCTCGCGCCCGGCTTCTCGCGCGACACGTGCACGCGCTCCGGACGCACCGAGATGCCGACCGGCATCCCGAGCGGGCCGGTCACGCCATGGCTCACGTACATGCGGTTCTCGAGGTCGTCGCTTTCGACGAAGATGTGATCGGGCTCGTCCTCGACCACGCGCCCCTCGAACAGGTTGGTCGAGCCGATGAATTCCGCCGAGAAGCGGCTGTTCGGGTATTCGTAGACTTCGCCGGGCGAGCCGATCTGCACGATCTTGCCTTCGCTCATCACCGCGAGGCGGCTTGCCATCGTCATCGCCTCTTCCTGGTCGTGCGTGACCATCACGCAGGTCACGTCGACCTTCTCGATGATGTTCACCAGTTCGAGCTGGGTCTTCTGGCGAATCTTCTTGTCGAGCGCGGACATCGGCTCGTCGAGCAGCAGCAGCTTCGGGCGCTTGACCAGCGAGCGGGCCAGCGCGACGCGCTGCTGCTGGCCGCCCGACAGCTGATGCGGCTTGCGCTTCGCGTACTTGCTCATCTGCACGAGCGCGAGCGCGTCGGCCACGCGTTCCCTGATCTCGTTTTTCGGCGTGCCTTCCTGCTTCAGGCCGAACGCGACGTTCGATTCGACCGTCATGTGCGGGAACAGCGCGTACGACTGGAACATCATGTTGACCGGGCGGCGGTACGGCGGCAGCGACGCGAGATCCTCGCCGTCGACGAAGATCTTGCCGGAGGTCGCCGTTTCCAGCCCGGCGAGCATGCGCAGCAGCGTGGACTTGCCGCAGCCCGAGCTGCCGAGCAGCGCGAACAGCTCGTTCTTCGCGATCGTCAGGTTCACGTTGTCGACGGCCGTGCTGTCGCCGAATTTCTTCACGATGTTTTCGATGCGCACGAACGCGTCGTTTTGCGTACGGGGCGCGGCGGCCGGTTGGGTCTGGCGTGCAGCGGCGGAAGAGGGTATCGATTGCATGGGAGTCACCATTCGTTCTTCACGGATTGCAGGCGCGAACGTCCCCGCGCGAGGCGCGCAACGCGACTCGCGAGCAACGGCTCGTGCCGGATGGAACAGCGCGCGCGGCGCGCGGGCGGACGAAGGTCCGCGAATTTCAGGCGGGCAGGCGTACCGCGATGCCTGCGCCGCCGTGGGGCATGGCGATCAGTGGCCCGTCTTCAACTGGGCCCACAGACGGTTCTCGAGGCGCAGGATGTCGGCCGGCATCGGCTTCATCAGCACCATCTTCTTCAGCACGTCTTCGGGCGGGTAGACGGTCGGGTCCTGCGCGACGGCCGGCGTGACGAATTGATGCGCGGCCTTGTTCGCGGTCGGGTAGAACACCGTGTTGGTGATCGCCGCATTGACCTTCGGGTCGGAAATGTAGTTGATCCACTTCATCGCGGCTTCCGGGTGCGGCGCGTCCTTCGGGACCACCATCACGTCGAACCACAGCAGGCCGCCTTCCTTCGGATTCGAGAACTTGATGTCGTACGGACGCTTCGCTTCGGCCGAGCGACGGTGCGCGATGCCGACGTCGCCCGACCAGCCGAGCGCGACGCACACGTCGTTGTTCGCGAGGTCGTTGATGTAGCCCGACGAGTTGAACTGGGTGATGTACGGACGGACTTTCTTCAGGACTTCGAATGCAGCCTGGTAGTCGCCGGGGTTCTTGCTGTTCGGGTCCTTGCCCATGTACTGCAGCGTGGCGGCGAACACGTCGACGGCCTGATCGAGGAACGACACGCCGCAACTCTTCAGCTTCTCCATGTTGGCCGGATCGAACACCAGCGCCCAGCTGTCGACCGGCGCCTTGTCGCCGAGCGCCTTCTTCACCGCCTGCGCGTTGTAGCCGATGCCGTCCGTGCCGTACGCCCAGGGCACGCCGTACTGGTTGCCCGGGTCGGCATCCGCGATCATCTTCATCAGCAGCGGATCGAGGTTCGCGAGGTTCGGGATCTTCGACTTGTCGAGCTTCTGGTACACGCCGGCCTGGATCTGCTTGGCCATGTAGTTCGACGTCGGCACGACGATGTCGTAGCCGGAGCTGCCGGCCAGCAGCTTCGCCTGCAGCGTGTCGTCGCTGTCGTAGTTGTCGTACTTGACGTGGATGCCCGTCTGCTTCTGGAAGTTCGGGATCGTGTCCGGTGCGATGTAGTCGGACCAGTTATAGACGTTCAGGTCTTCGGCATGCACCGATGGACTGGCGACCGACGTGAACGCTGCTGCGGCGGCGAGGGCGGCAACGGAACAGGCTTGGCGAAGATAGCAGGCACGCATGGTGGAATTCCCTTGGGTTATGGCGGCGTGCGGCGCCCGCCGCACGCCTGTAGGCAAAACCGTTACGAAACACCCAGTTGCTGGGCGGTCGCATCGACGGCCTTCTTCGCCTTCGACACGAGTTCATCGATTTCCTGGCGCGAGATCACGAGCGGCGGCGACAGCAGCATCCGGTCGCCGGTCGCGCGCATGATCAGGTTGCCGTTGAAGCAGAAGTCGCGGCAGATCGTGCCGACGTCGCCGCCGTTCGCGAAGCGGCGGCGTTCGGCCGGCGCTTCGGCCAGTTGCAGGCTCGCGACCATCCCGTGGCCGTGCACTTCGCCGACGATCGGATGACGCCCGAAGGTTTCGCGCATCAGCGCCTGGAAGTACGGGCCGGTGTCGGTCTTCACGCGCTCGACGATGCCTTCGTCGCGCAGCAGCTTCAGGTTCGCGACCGCGACGGCCGCCGCCACCGGATGGCCCGAATACGTGAGGCCGTGATTGAATTCGCCGTTGTCGATGATCGGGCGCGCGACGCGCTCGTGAATACCCACCGCGCCCATCGGCACGTAGCCCGACGTGAGGCCCTTCGCCATCGTGATCAGGTCCGGCTCGAAGCCGAAGTGCTGATGCGCGAACCATTCGCCGGTGCGGCCGAAGCCGCCGATCACTTCGTCGGCGACGAGCAGGATGTCGTACTTGCGGCAGATCCGCTGGATTTCCGGCCAGTACGTCGACGGCGGGAAGATCACGCCGCCCGCGCCCTGGAACGGCTCGCCGATGAATGCCGCGACGTTCTCCGCGCCGAGTTCGAGAATCTTCGCTTCGAGCTGCTGCGCCCGCGCGAGGCCGAATGCTTCCGGCGTCTCGCCGGGCTGCGCTTCGCCGAAGAAATACGGCTGGTCGATATGCACGATGTGCTCGACCTTCGACGGCATCTGCTCGTGCATGTAGCTCATTC
>NZ_JBYQCG010000112.1:0-29861 GCF_057837105.1 Burkholderia sp. APQ4-4ca
CGAACGCGGCAAACGCCACACGCCCTGCCTGGCCCACTGCGACCAATCTGCCGCGATCGTCGACGAACCGCCCGAGCGTGTCGGGCGATGCAGTCGGACCTTGCCGCGCGATCAGTTCGAGGTTCTCGACGTAGCGATTCTGGAGCGCCCTGACCACCTCCATCTCCGCCAACAGATCGGCCTTGCGTACCAGGAAGTCCGAGCGGAACTGCACAACCGATTCCTGCAGGTCGAGTCGCGCAACCAGCGCGGTGCAGACCAGTACGAACACCGTGATCACCACGCCGCTTCCGTACAGCAGCCATTGCTGCTGGCGTCGCACGCGCCCTGGCTCGAACGGCTTGCGGCCCGCCGCCGCGGTGGCGTGCGCGATCACCGTTTTCAGTTTGCCGGGCATACGTATCGTCGAAGTTGCGTGGGTGCCGGCACGGCATCACGTGCCGTCCGGGTCGCTCGGTGCTGCCCACCGGTTGCCCGTCTAGGCATCGGTCGCCGGCAATTCGGGCAACTGGCCTTCGCTCGCGTAGCGAATCAGGTCCGCATCACGGACGATGCCGAGCTTCTTCATCGCACTCGATTTTTGCGAACTGATCGTCTGCTTGCTCCGGTGCAGCTGGACCGCGATCTCGCCGACCGTCAGGCCAGCCCCGTACAACCGCACGACTTCGATCTCGCGGGCAGTCAGCGTGCGGATACCTGCGGACGGCTGACACTCCTCCAGCAGCTTCTTGACGAACGGAGACAGATAGTTCGCTCCGACGAACGCCGCATGAACCGCGCCGACCAGGTGCGAAATCGCATCGGACTTGCTCAGGATGCATCCGACGCCCTGCTTCTGGATCGCAAGCAGCACGCTCGGGTTGTCGATCATCGTGATCGTCACGAGGCGCAGCGCGGGATAGCGGCGTTGCAGGAACGACAGTAACGACAGGCCGTCGCCGTACTTGCCGCCGGGCATCACGTAATCGACCACGAGCACGTCGCTCTGCTGTTCGTCGAGCATCGCCACCAGGTCGGTCGAATTGGAGACGGTACCCAGCAGCTTGATCGTGCTGCTGCCCGCGAGCGCCTGCGACATCCCGAGTGCGGACGAAGGATGATCGTCCGCGACCATCACTCGCACAAAAAATTCATCCATCTCTGTTCTTCTCCCGATACACGCGGCCTAACGTGCCATGTTGTGCGACGCGCCATGATTCGAATCCATCCTGCAACACGGTCGCGTTGCAACGTTCGGCGAACCGGGCGGTGCGCAGCGTAATTTTAAGATAATAGCCGGGTTCCGCTTCGCGGCGGTGCGATGCGGCATGGCGGCCTGCGCCCGCACCGATCCGATGCAACGGCGGCCCCGCCGCGCACGGCGTTGTTGCTGCATGAACCTGCATTGATCCGACGCCCGCACGCAACCGATCGGCGGCGCCCCCACGCCGTCGATCCATCGCGTCCCGCAGGGCGGCCCAGGCCGCCGTCTAACGTTTGACCGAGGATGTGTCGGATTCGCCCGATCCGTCATCCGCGGCGTGCTGCCATTCGGTGATGATCCGCCGCTTCTGCGATGGCGACATCATCATGAATTCGTTCAGTTGCGTGAGGAAATCCCGTCTGGATTTCTCCGGCAGCGTCGCAAATCCGAGCAGCAGCCCGAACACCTTTCCCATATAGCGCACGGCCTTACCCTTCCTTCTTCAGTCGAAATCACGCGGCACCGACGCGATGCGGCGTGTCTGCCTTCCCCGTTCCGACGCAGGCGATCTCCACCGCGCCGACGTCGCTTCATTTTTATCGTCCCGGCCAATGCGCGGCGGCGGCGGCCGTGACGCTCGCCCCCGGCCGCTCGTCCGCCGCACCGGCGGGAAACGTGATTCCGCGCCGCCGCGCGATGCGTGCCAGACCGCGGCGCAGGTCGGCCAGCGTCACCGGCTTGGTCAGCACGCATTCGACGTTCGATGCCGCGTAACGCCGGGCGTCGTCGGGCGGGAGATGCGACGCGACGACGATCATCTCGCACGGCAGCGCCCGGGCGTGGACAGCCTCCGCCAGCTCGCGCGCCGGCATGTCGTGCAGGTCGGCACCCAGCAGCAGCACATCCCATGCGCCGCTGGCGAGCGTGTCGAGCGCCGCGCCACCGGACGACACGCACCGGACCGTGCAGCCGAGCACATCGAGTTGCTCTCGGAAAATCGATCCGTTGACCGACGCGTCGTCGGCAATCAGCACGCGTGGCACGCGCGCGCCGGAAGCCGGCAGCGCCGGCTGAACGGCATCGGCCGCGCGGCCCCGCCCGCGCATCAATTCGGTAGTGGCGACGCGGGCTTGCTCGATTGCCGTGCGCAATCCGTTCAGCGAATAGCTCGACACACGGATCGTGCGACCCGCGACGTCGGGCTGCGTCGGGCCGTCCGGCGTGGCGAGTATGACCGGCGCACCGCCGCTGAGGCTGTCGAGCTCCTCGCGCCGCCATTGATCGGAATCGCCGAAGAGCACGATCGCATGAGCGCGCACGAGGCACCCGGCGGCAATCCCGATCGGACTCGGATGCATCGCGACCTCGAAGCCCCATGCACGCAGATGCGGAAACGCGAACGCGCGCCATGCGTCCTCCGGCGACACGACGATCAGCGTCTTGCCGGCACCCGCCCCAGCGCCGGCCGGACATTTCGGTGCAATGCCCATGCGCAACGGCAGGCGAACGGTGAACAGGCTGCCGATGCCGGGCGCGCTATCGACAGCGATCGCCCCGCCCATCGCCGCGACCAGCCGATCGCACAGCGCGAGCCCAAGCCCCGTGCCGCCGTACCGCCGCGTAATCGACGCGTCGACCTGCGAAAACGGCTTGAACAGCCTCGCCCGTTGCGCAGGGTCGATTCCGATGCCCGTATCCTCGATGCCGATCGCGAGCTCGGGCGAACCGTGCGGGCTTCGTCCCACAGCCACGCGTGCGACGATGCGCCCTGCGCTCGTAAACTTGATCGCGTTGCTCAACAGGTTGCCGACCACCTGCGCGAGCCGTGTCGGGTCACCGCGCATGCGCTGCGCACCGCTCGCGTCGATATCGGCGAACAACGGCAACCCTTTCGCCTTCGCGACCGGTGCGAACGCCGCAAGCTCGCGCTCGATCACTGAAATCACGTCGAACTCGATCGACTCGACCGACATCGCGCCGGCTTCGATCTTCGAAAAGTCGAGGATGTCGCTGACGATCGCGAGCAGCCCCTCGGCCGACGCGCGCAGCGTCTGCACGCGGCTCTGCTGTGACGCATCGAGCGCCGTGCGTTCGAGCAGTTCGAGATTGCCGAGAATCACGTTCAGCGGCGTGCGGATCTCGTGGCTCGTCGCGGCAAGGAACGACGACTTGGCCGCATTCGCCGAATCGGCCGCGCGCACCGCTTCCTCGAGCTGGTGCACGAGGCGGCGCTGCGCGCTCGTATCGGCGAACGCGGCGATCAGCACGTCCTCGCCCTCGTAACGCGCGCTGTGCGCGATGACCTCCAGATGCAGCGGCGCATCGCCGTGTGCATCGAGTACGAACTCGGTCGTCATCGTCCGCCCGGCCCCACCCTCCGCGACGAACGAGTCGTACTTCTCGAGCACCTGCGCGGACAGCACGTGATGATCGCCGCCGTGCGGCAGCAACATCTGCGTCAGCGCGTCACTCGCGAGCATCACCCGCCGGTCGGACAGCGACACGAGGCCGATACCGACCGGCGCCATCGCGATCACGCTGCGGCACAGCGCCTCGCTGTCGAACACGCGCGCCGAGCGCGCGTAGACCGGCACGAGCACGCGCCGGTGGAATCGCGCGAGCAGCAGCCACATCACGACGATCGTGACGAGCGTCGCCGCCGCCAGCGCACCGGCCTGCACACCGATACCGGCTGCCACGTCGGCCCAGGAGAGCGCATACGCGATCGTCCAGCCCGTCGCCGCGAGCTTGCTGCGGAAAACGATCGCGCCGTCGCGAAAGAGCGGCTCGCCGGATGCCCGATCGCCGTGTACGACGTCGAGCTTCAACAAGCGCTCGCTCAGCGCGTTAGTACGCTCGACACCGGGATCGATCGCAATGAGCCGGTTGTCCGCGGACGTAATGAAGAACACGCCGGCCTGCGTGCGCTCTGGCAGCCATGACAGCAGATATTCGGGCGCGTATTCGGTGACCAGCACCGCGAACGGCTGGCCGTCGGACCGGGCCTCGGCGGCGAGCCGGATGCGCGCCTGCCCCGTGACCGGATTGAGGTAAGGCGGCAGCCAATGGACATTCGGCCGGCCGTCGTTCGGCGCCGACGGCAGGCCGTCGAAATTCACGTGCAGCGCATCGAACACCTTCGTGCGTGCGTCGGCCGACGCGAGCGCCGGGTTGTCGCGCGACAGGTGGGGCACGAGCCCGAACATCCCGGTTCGCGTGCTGTAGTGATAACCCTCGAGCGTGCGCCCGCGATTGATCGAACTCGCCGCGCAGATGCGCGACAGCAGGAACGACAGGGCCAGGTAACGCGCGACCTCGTCGCGTTGCGCGGTCTGGCCCGGCACGCCGACCACGAGCGACGGGAACGGGGTGATCGCAAGCTGCTGACCGTTATCGAAGAATGCCTTCGTGACGTCCGCCGGCGCCGCATCGAGCTCGCGCCAGATCAGTTGTGTATTCGCGACGCCGTTGCGGAACGACGTCTCGGCCACCTGCACCTGATCGACCGTCTCCTCCACCCCGTTCAGGAAATTGCGCCGCTCGCCGTCCAGATAGCCGTAGACGATCGACGTGATCCCGAGCCCGCAGGCGATCAGGATCAGGACCGTGACGACGATGCCGCCCCCGAACATCGAGATGCTCTGGTAACGGCGAATGGACTGGAGTGTGCTGTATGGCATGGCTCGACGTGACGACGCCCGGAGGGCGGGCCGGCGGCAGAGTCCCTGCCGGGCCGGGCGTCACGGTGGATACATTCGGGATGGCGATGTCCCGATCATGCCAAACGACACTGCGAAAATCAGTTGTGTATTATCTTTTTAGTACACGTCCTATTTGATTCATAGACGATTTTGAACTTGAACGAAAATTCATCGCGCAATCGTGTCATGACGACTGATCCGCTCGCCCAGGTCGCCTCGCCGATTCGCGTGGCGGTCGCGCAAATGAAATACCGCCGGCAAGCCGGCGGCAAAAGACGCATCCACGGTGGACGCAACGCGCCCGAGGCCCGCGATACCGCGCATCCGGCAACGGGGGCATCGTCTCGTGCCCCCGCGCCGGAAACGTCCGCTCAGTTCTGCGTGAGCGGATTCAGCGTCGTGCACAGGAAGCCCGTGCAGTTCTTCGGCGTGAAATAGAACGAAGCCATCACCGGCGACGGGGTGCCGAGCGCGAGGTCGCTCAGATACGCGGCGCCCTGCGCGCCGAACGTGTTCGCCTGCTGCACGAAGTTCGCGCCGGTCGACTGGATCGCGGCCGACTGGTACGTGAAGGTCGGCGACTGCGTCTGGTCCTTCACGTAGATCCACGAGATCGTCGTGCCGAATGCCATCCCGCCCTTCGCGCGATAGCCCTTCGCCCCTTCGCTGTTGGCCTGGGCGATGAAGTCGCTGACCGTCGACGTCGGCGCCAGCGCGTCGTATGTATAGGTCGCGTTCGACGCATTGTTCTTCATGTACACGTTCGCCTGCGCGGTGCCCACCACCATCGGGCCGAGGAACCAGTAGCCCGACTGGCCCTGGCCGTTCGCCTGCGTGAGGAACGCATTCGCGTCGGCCGGCAGGCCCGTCGTCGTGTACGTGTAGGTGGCGGACGAACCGCCGTCCTTGCGATAGAGGTCGCCGTACGTGAGCGGCCCTTCGTAGCGGTAGCCGCTCGCCCCTTGCGCGTTGGCCGCGTTGACGAAGGACGTCATGTCGGCCGGCGCCGTCTGCAGCTGGTACGTGTAGGTCTGCACGGTGCCGTCGTTCACGAAGATCGACTGCGTGCCGCCGTTGCCCGCGTTGTAGAAGTAGTCGCCCAGATAGCGGTAGCCCTTCGCGCCTTCGTTGTTGATCAGCGTCAGGAAGCTCGCCCGATCGGCCGCGGCAGGTTGCGCCTCGTAGCGCCAGGTCAGCGTGGCGCCACCCGAACCGCCCGAGCCGTTACCGCCGGACCCCGTTCCGCCCGAACCGGTACCGCCCGTCCCGCCGCTGCCGCCGTTGTTGCTCGTGCCCGATCCGCCTGACGAAGCGGGCGTGGAATTATCGTCGCCGCCGCAGGCGGTCAGCGCGAGACAGGTCAATGCAATCAGTGCAACGGCTTTCATCGGGATCACCTTCTGAACGAACAGGACGAACGAAGCCGGCACGCGCGGATCACGCCGCACGCACCGATCATCACGAATCAGGAATAACAAGCGGCCGGCGGCCCCCGCCGGCCCGGCAACGTCAGTTCACCTGGAGCTGGCCACCGCGGCCCAGCCCGCCCTTGACGTCCTGCGCCTTGTAGCTGCGCAGCGCGACGACCATCTTGTTGTACGCGTCGATGAACGCGACGACCGTCGCCTTGCCTTCCGGCGTCGACGAGAAACCCGCCAGCGCGCCGCCCACGCCACCGCCGAAGCCGCCCAGCGCCGCGCCGTAGTTGGTCGCCGTCGAACTGCCTTCCGACGCCGCGATCTGCACCGCCGAGCGCACGTCGAACAGCGTCAGCGTCACCACCGACGCCTTCGTCTGCAGATGGCCCGCCACCGCCGCCACCGCGCTGTTGCCGATCAGCCCGCCGATCATGCTGCCGATCCCGCCGATCGGCGAATCGTTGATCACGATCTGCGGTTCCATGTAGTAGTCGGCCGCGACGCGCTGGCCCTTCTGCTGCTTCGAGCCCGCGCGGTATTCGCCCGAGTTGCGCTGCAGTTGCGTGATGCGCGACAGGCGCGCGTCGCTCTTCTGGTTGCCGATCGACGTGATCACGAAGCAGTTCGACTGCTGCACCGCCAGGCGCAGCAGCGGATCGATGCTCGTCACCTTGGTGGCGCTGCCGAACTGGCCCCACCAGTCGGCGTTGCGGCCGTCGTCGACCGCGATCGTGCCCAGCGGCGACGTGCAGCGCTGCAGCCCCGAATCGGCGCCGGCGCTCGTGCCGCCGCCCGCCGCGCCCGTCACGCCGGCGTTCTGCCCGCCGGGCGTCACCATGCCGCCGCACCCCGCGACGGATGCGCCAAGCGCTGCAACCAGCGCGCCTTGAATGAGACGTTGGGAAAGATTGGTCTTCATGTCGTTGTCGATCGATTAGAGTCGTTGTTCGGCTTATGTGTCCGTGCGAACTTCGATAAGCCCCCCGGTGTGGCGCGCGATGGTGGTCTCCCCGCGGCTGCCCCCGTTGCTTCAGTCCCGGTCAGTAGTACCAGTACGTCTGCTGCCAGACGCCGTAGTACGGATAGCCCGAGTACCAGTAGCCGTAGTAAACGTCACGCCATTGCGTGCGCCACTTCCAGTCTTCTTCGTCTTCTTTCTTCGCCTTGCGCGCGAGTTCGAGCAGCTTTTTCGATTCCTTGTCGCCGCGGCCCGCCGCGATCGACAGCCACTTCTCCGCTTCGCGCGCATCCGAGCCCATTTCCTCGAGGCCGAACAGGTAGAAACTGCCGAGCGCCTTTTGCGCGTTCAGGTCGCCACGCTCGGCGGCCTCGCGCATCCACTTGAGGGCCTGGTAGCTGTCCTGGCGCACGCCGTCGCCGCGGAAGTAGCGCAGGCCGAGGTCGTAGGCGGCCTTCGGCTGGGTCTTCGCGGTTTGCTTGAGCGCGGCGATGCGCGGATCGTCCCGCTCTTCCGCATCGTCCCTTTTTTGATAGGAGACCTGATCTTTAGGGCGATCGGAACAACCTGTGTCGTCGCAGATCCGTACCGTCCTGGCGGTAACCGACGGATCCTGCGCGCACGCGGCCAACAGCAACAGCAGCCCCGGTGCGAGTAAACGGCGATACATTGGGTACTTTCCTCAAGTTTTATCTGCGCCGCAATTCTTCGAGCTTTCGTACCCGCGAGCTCGTACCCGGTTGCGTGCGGCGCAGCGGATACAATCCGCCAACGCCGACACGCGCCCAAGGATCTCTCAGGTTCTCTCTTCGAATCGTTCCGTCACTGTTTCATTGCCGCTGCTTTTCGCTGCCGACTGTGCCGGCATCGCGCTCCAAACATGACGCAACAAACAATAGTGACGTGGTGAGCAATAATAATGGAGAAAAATGTCATGTCAAGGTCCTTCGCGTGTTTAAAGTTTGCGTGACGCGTCAGCTTTGATATGCTCTCCCTCGCAAAAACCCTTGGAGACCCCATCGAGATGTCCACCACCGAGCAGGCCAACGTCGATCTCATCACCGCCAACAAGGTGCGCGACCTCCTGAACCGGAACGGCATTCCGCCGCGAAGTCACAACACGACGATCGCGAACGTGCTCGGCCTGAGCTTCTCCGTCGTCACGCGCAAGATGAAGGGCCTGATTCCGTGGAACCTGTCGCAGTTGCAGGACATCGCGACGCACTTCGGGGTGCCGCCCGCGATCCTGCTCGACGACAAGGGCACGCAGCCGCCCGCGGCCGAGATGATCGACGCGACGTTCGTGATCGAATCGAAGCGCTTGCGCTGCCGCGCGGCAATCTCGACGAAGGCCACCAGCCAGATCGAAACCGACTTCGTCGCGTTGCAATGGCAGGGCGAATGGATCGTCACCGAACGCCAGCACGCGCGCGAGGGCCGCACGTATCCGGTCGACGTGATCGAGCTGCGCTCGACGCAGCCGAACGTGTATGCGGCGCGGATCGCCGTGGTCGACGATTCGCACGACGTCGCCGAAACGGTCTGTGAATATTTCATCGAGAAAGGGGTGAACGCGATTCCGTACTTCGACGGTGCGAGCTTCCGCAAGGCGCTGGAAGTCGAGGATTTCGACGGCTACATCCTCGACTGGATGCTCGGCGACCAGACGGCCGCCGAACTCGTGCGCGGCATCCGTTCGAGCGAGAACAGCGGCGCGCCGATCTTCCTGCTGACCGGCAAGATCTCGACCGGCGAAGCGAGCGAGGACGAGATCGCGCACATCGTGTCGCACTACAACGCGCGCTGCGAGGAAAAGCCGGTGCGCCTGCCGATCCTGTTCGCCGAAGTCGCCCGCGAACTGAAGCTCACGCTGCCGGCGGCGACGAACTGAAAACCGGACGCCGGAAACGACGACCGAACGACAACCCGCTACACGAACCACCAGACCGAGGGAAAGACATGCGCGTTTCAACCATCTGGACCAAAAGCCTGCTGACGGCCTGCCTGCTCGGGATGGCCGCCGCGACATGGGCCGCTTCGTCGTTCACGTTCACCGTCGACGGCAAGATCAGCAAGAGCAACCAGCAGGGGAAGATGACCTACGTCTTTTCCGAGCAGGCGCTGATGGCGCTGCCGCAACATACGATCGTCACGTCGACGAGCTGGACGCCGAAGGCCACCTTCACCGGCCCGCGCCTGTCCGACGTGCTGAAGACGGTCGGCGCGCACGGCACGCAGATCGAATTCCGCTGCATCGACGAATACACGTTCACGATTCCCGTGTCCGATGCCGCCAGGTACGGCGTGATCCTCGCGCGCACGATGAACGGCAAGGTGCTCGGCAACGACAACTACGGCCCGCTGTGGATCATGTATCCGCGCGACCAGTATCCCGACGAGCTGAAGACGCCGCTCGGCGAAGCCAAGTTCGCGTGGCAGATCATCGGTCTGACCGTGAAGTGACATGACGCGGCGGCGATGGAAAAATAGAAAAATCATCCTGATCCTCGGCTCGCTGTGGATCATGGGATTCGCCGCGTGGGCGTTCCTGCTGTGGGATCTCCTCGCCACCTCGGTCAACGAGGGCGTGCTCGAGGGGCCGCGCGAAGGCGTGTTCTGGACCGCCGCGCAATACCGCAACGTCTACACGCGCTTCGACCGGCAACTGATTCTCTACGCGACGCGCGAGGACGGCGATTTCGATGACGTGCAGATGCAGCTCGACAGCCTGTCGGTGTCGTTCGGGTTCCTGCAGCGGCCGTCCGAAGTGTCCCAATACTGGCTGCGCATTCCGCGCGCGCGCAACGAGATCGATGCGCTCGGCGAATTCATGACGCGCCTGAAGCGCGAGGTGCCGCTGCTGCGCGACTCGCCGCAGCAGGCGCGGCAGGTGATCGACGAAGTCAATGCGTACTGGCCGAAGGTCAACGGCCTCGCGAACTACTTCCGCGCGATCGAAATGGCGCAGCGCGATTTCACGTTCCATCAATTGAAGGAAAAGCAGCGCGCGATCCTGATCCTCGGCATCGTGCTCGGCGTGATCCTGTGCGCGCTGTTCCTGCTGCTGTTCTATACGATGCGCACGCGCGACGACCTGCTCGAACGGCAGAACGCGGCGCTCGACGCCGAACGCAAGGCGTCCGATCGCGCGTTCGAGATGATCGAGGCGAAGAACGCGTTCCTCGGGATGGTCAGCCACGAACTGCGTACGCCGCTACAGGCGATCTGCGGATCGATCGAGATCCTGCTCGCACGCCCGCAGTCCGACGCGAACCTGAAGACGATCCGGCGGCTGCAGAATTCCGCGCTGTCGCTGGAGGCGCTCGTCAAGGACCTCACCGACTACATCAAGCTGCGCTCGACGAAGCGCGTCGCCGAACTCGATACCGTCCGCATCGCGCCGCTGCTTGCCGAGGCGCTCGAACCGCTGCGCGACAGGATCGCGACGAAACGGATCACGGTCACGCAGCGCGTGGAGCCGCCCGGCCTCGCGATCCGCTCGGACCGCAAGCTGCTGCGGCAGGTGCTGTCGAACCTGATCGAGAACTCGGTCAAGTACACGACCGGCGGCTCGATCACGGTGGCGATCACGCTCGCCGATGCGCCGGCCGGCCAGCAGGTGAAGATCGCCGTGCGCGATACCGGCGCCGGCATCGCGAAGCAGCATCTGTCGAAGATCTTCGAGCCGTTCTATCGCGCGAACGACGCGATCGGGCTGCACGTGGACGGGATCGGCATGGGGCTCGCGGTCGTGCGCGAAATCGTGACGACGCTGCGCGGGCATGTGGACGTGCACAGCGCGGTCGGCGAAGGCAGCGAATTCGTCGTGACGCTGCCGGTCGAAGTGCCCGGCGTCGATACGGCCGGCACCGCGGCCGGCGACGTGCTCGCGCTGCCGCCCGTGCTGCCGCACCGCGACCGGCGCGCGCTGGTGGTCGACGACAACGACAACGCGCGCGAGACGCTCGGCGCGATGCTGTCGGCGCTCGGCATCGAGGCCGATCTGTGCGGCTCCGGGCAGGAAGGGGTCGCACGCTTCAGGACGGGCCACTACGACCTCGTCGTGCTCGATCTCGAATTGCCCGACCTGAGCGGATTCGACGTGGCGCGACGCATTCGTGCGGTGGCGGAGCCCGACGACGACGGCCGGCATCCGGCGGTTCTCGGCGTCAGCGCGTATGAATCGGCTGCGTTGCGCGAGAACCAGCGGGTGTTCGACGCGTTCCTGCCGAAGCCGGTTCACCTGCGCGAACTCGGCGCGCTCGTCGAAAAGCTGCTCGCCTGAGCCGCGCGCCGGTGCGGCGTCGCGCGTTCCCGTCCGCCTGCCTGCGCGCCGGCCTGGCCTACTCGCCGATCAGATGCAGCACGATGTCGCGCCGGTGCGCCGCGCGGCGATGCTCGAACAGATAGATCCCCTGCCACGTGCCGAGCACCATGCGCCCGTGCTCGACCGGAATCGACAGCTGTACCTGCGTAAGCGCCGTGCGCAAATGCGCGGGCATGTCGTCGGCGCCTTCGGTGTCGTGCTCGTAGCGCGTGTCGTCCTCGGGCGCGAGCGTCGCGAAATAGCGTTCGATATCGCGCTGCACCGACGGATCCGCGTTCTCCTGGATCAGCAGCGACGCCGACGTATGGCGGCAGAACACGGTGAGCAGGCCGGTGCGGATCGCCTGCTGGTCGACGAACGCACGCACCTGCTGCGTGACTTCGACGAGGCCGTTACCGCGCGTATCGACGCCGATGTGCGTGATGGCCTGTTGCATCGTCGTGACCTCAGGCCAGCGCGGCGAAACCGTCGGCTTCGATCTGCTTCGCGTCGGCGGGGCGCACGACGCGCGCGACTTCGACCCCATCGCGCAGGAATACCAGCGTCGGCCACAGCTTCACCCCGAACGAGCGACCGAGCGGACGGCCTGGGCCGTCCTCGATCTTCAGGTGCCGCACGGCAGGATGCGCGGAGAACGACGCGGTGATAGCAGGCTGCGCGCCCGCGCAGATCCCGCACCAGTTCGCGCCGAATTCGATGACGGTTGCGCCGCCCAGTGCGTCGACTTCCGCGCGGGTCGGCGCGTTGGCGGTGTAGCGTTGCTCGGTGTCCATCAGGCCCTCGTGTGCATTGGCGGAACGTGACCGCGCTCGCCGGCGTGATGCCGGCGAGCGCGGCCTTCGATTACTTACTGTAGCGGAAAAAACCGCGCATTGCCGGTTCGGTCCGGCGCGACGCCGGCGACGCCTGTGCACGCACGTTTCGGAATGACACGACAAGATTCGGAGCGCCGCGCCGACGAGAGGGGATCAGCATGGGAACCCATTCCGTCAACGAAGAACTCGACCATGAATGCGCCGCATTGCGTCACCGAACCGAACATCCTCTACTTCGGCACGCCCGTCGTGCTGGTCAGCACGCTGAACGAAAACGGCACGGCCAATCTCGCGCCGATCTCATCCGCGTTCTGGCTCGGCTGGCGCGGCGTGATCGGCATCGCCGCCAGCTCGCAGACCACTCGCAACCTGCTGCGCACCGGCGAATGCGTGCTGAACCTGCCGTCGTCGGCGCAGGCAGACGCGGTCAACCGGATCGCGCGCACGACCGGCACGTATCCGGTGCCCGACGGCAAGCGCGCGAAAGGCTACGTGTTCGAACCCGACAAGTTCGGCACGGCCGGGTTCACCGAGGTCGCGTCGCGAACCGTCGCGCCGCCGCGCGCGCTCGAATGTCCTGTGCATATGGAAGCGGTCGTCGCGGCCACTTACGGGATCGGCGAAGACATGCCCGACCTGCGCGGCCGCATTCGCGTGTTCGAGGTGCGCATCCGGCGTGTGCACGCGCACCCCGACCTGCTGATGGATGGCCATCCCGACCGCATCGATCCGGACAAGTGGTCGCCGCTGATCATGAGCTTCCAGAAGTTCTACGGGCTGGCGCCGCGCCAGGTGCATCCGTCGCGGCTTGCCGAGATTCCCGAGCACGCGTATCGCAGCCCCGACATCGAGCGCGCGCGAGAGGCGGGCATGCTGACCGGCACCGGACGGTCATGACGCCGCACGCATCGGCACGGCGGCGGCGCTGATGAACGTGGTGCGGATGGCCGGCGCGGAATTCGGCGTCGCGATGCCGGGCGCGCTGTACGACGCGGGCGGCGACAGTGCGACCGGGATACGGGTCGCGATGCAGACGGACAGCACGTTGCAGCGCGCGGGCGCGGCGCTCGCGTGGGCGCGCGCGCCGACACCGGCACGCGGGCCGGCGTGCCGAAGCCGATCGGATAAGATACGGCCGGCCACCCACCTTGGCCGATGACCGAACCGACGGAGTGTTTTCAGTGATTCAACCGACCCAAGTATTCAAGGACAACCTCGCGCAACTGCCGGCCATCGACGGCATCGCGCGCATCGATCTCGTCGGCGCGAACGGCGACGTGGTCGCGACCATCGAGAACCAGCCGGGCAAGCAGGGCTCGCTCGCGGTGTACCACTATCTGAAGCAGACGTTCGGCACGCTCGACGCGAAGGCGGCCGAACACGGCCTCGCGGTGTTCGCCGAGCATACGGCCGACGCGCGCAATCGTCCGGGCGCGCACCCGAACGTCGATCGTCTGCTGGCGATCGCCGCGGGCGGCGACGCGCTGCGCATCGACGTGGTCGCGAACGGCTGAATCGGCCGCGACACGCGCGCGTGCCGTCGGGCCGAGCGCGCGACCGCGACATCGGGGCGAAAAGGCTCGATGGCCGCGCCCATCCCACTTTCCCAGGAGACAGCTGCGTGTTTCGTTCCGTTGCCTCACCGCTCACCCGCCATCTTGCCTCGATCGTTTCGATCGCGATATTTGCCGGCGCCGCGTTCGGCGGCACGGCATCGGCCGAACCGCTGCGCACGGGCTCCGATATCGCCGGAGCGTCGCTCGTGCCGCTCGATACGCTGCCGCACTCGCCTGAAAACGGTTCGCTCGATCCGTTCTGCACGCGATATCGCGCAAAAACGACCACGGCGGCCGGCCGCGAAGTCGCACAGCGCGACTGGATCGTGACGTCCGAGGCACCGCTCGGGCGCTACACGGTCGTGACCTTCGCGAGCGGATTCAACGCAGGCACGAGCGCGATATGTTTTGCGCGCAACGGCAATATCGGCGTATTCGACGGCACCACACTCGTCGCACTCGGCTATACGGCACGCAAGGCGGGCTGGCAGCTCGGCTCGGCCGATCGGCTGGAGAGCGGCGCGCTGCTGATCTGGGGCGGCGACGGCCCCGCGCCGCCCGTCGGCGAGCTGCACGAACGAAACGGCGAACTGCGGCTGACCGGCGTCGCGGCCGAAAGCACACACTGCAACGGCCGCGCGGTCGTGCCGAACGTATACGGCAAGCCGCTCGACGCGGCACGCAAGATACTGATCGCGCATGGCTGGCAGCCGCTGCGGCCGCGCGAGAAACCGGACGCGATGGACGGCGCGGCGACGCTCGCGAAGCACGGCATCATCGAAGCCGAAGCGTGCTCGGGCACCGGCGTCGGGTATTGCGCGCTGCGTTACCGGAACGCGGCCGGCGTGCTCGGCGTCACGACGGTGGGCGGCGAGCCGGACCGGCCAGCCGCGAATACCGTGATCGACTACCAGGTGGCCTGTCGCAAACAGTGAGGGGGGCGGGCCGCACGTACGCGATGCATGCGTTACGCGATCCGTGCCGTCCGGCCATTGTCCGTTCGCTCGATTGACCGGCCTCGGGCGCCCTCCTAAACTGAGTTCCCTTTACGCCGCACCGGCAAAAGGGACCACCATGATCGACTTCTCCACGCTCGCGCTGTTCTCCGGCGCGTGTCTCGCGCTGACCGTTACGCCCGGCCCCGACATGTTGCTGATCGCGTCCCGCAGCGTGAGCCAGGGGCGGCGCGCCGGCTTCGCGACGCTCGCGGGCATTCAGGCCGGCACCTACTGCCACGCGCTCGCGGCCGCGCTCGGGCTGTCGCAACTCTTCGTCGCGGTGCCGCTCGCGTACGACGCGGTACGTTTCGCAGGCGCCGCGTATCTGCTGTATCTCGCGTGGAAGACGTTTCGTTCGGATGCGACCGCACTATCGCCCGTCGCGTCGCAACGTCGGCGCTCGACCGCGACGATCTTTCGCCAGGGGCTGACGACGAATCTGCTGAATCCGAAGATGGCGTTGTTCGTGCTCGCGCTGTTCCCGCAGTTCGTGCGGCCCGAGCAGGGTTCCATCGCCGTGCAGATTCTCGTGCTCGCGACGGTGCTGAACCTGATCGGGATCGTCGTGAACGGCGCGGTGATTCTCTCCGCGAGCCGGCTAAGCCAGCGGATCGGCGCGCGCCGCCGGCCGTCGAAGATGCCGCAGTATCTGCTCGGGTCGGTATTCCTGGGGCTCGCGGCGCGGCTCGCGGTGGCGGGGCGGAACTGAGGGCAGGCTACCGGGAGTGATGGCGAGGCATGTCAGTCGTTACCGCGCGCCGCAGCCTTCAGCGCGTCGCCCCCAGCGCCACGCGCAGCCGCTCCATCAACCGCGTGTAATGCCGCAGCACGTCGTCCTTCGGCACGACGTTCGCGGTCGCGAAACGCTCGGACCACACCGGCTTCCACGCGTACGAACCGTGCACGCTACGATCGCCGTCGGGCGCCTGGATCAGCGAGCGGATCCGCGCGTCGCGGCCCGGCCCCGTATGCATCTCGAACAGCGCATGGATGAACGTGTGATATGCGTCGTACACGTCGTCGTCGAACAGGTAGCGGTAGATGTGGAACGTGCGGTCGAGGTCGCGCTTCGCGCGGATCACGTCGTCCGGCGAGATGTCCTTCCAGTAGCCGACCCACGTGTAGAAGCACAGCAGCGCATTGAGCTGCGGCGCGACCGTGTCGTACAGCGCGAGCCGCTTTTCGATCAGCCGCTGGTTGGTCCACTGCACGAGTTCGAGGCGCTTCAGCCGGCGCGCGACGAGCCAGCCGAGACAGGCGACCGACAACGGCGTCAGCACGCCGAGCACGAGCTTGACGATTTCCAGCGAATTCCACGGCGTATTGAAGAATGGCTGCATGTAGGGCTCGACAGGAAGAAACGCATTCGCGTCGACGCGCGGCCCGGCGCGCCACGCAGCGCCGCTCGGCCGATCGCGTCGGCATTGACCGTTAGTTGCTTGCACATCGACCAGCATGCGACCGCGCCGGCAATACGTGCGATGCGCGTCACCCCATCAGTTTATCGGGCGATTGTCTCCGCGCCATGACCGTTCGTCGACACGCGCCGCGCGGCTCGCTCTGCGTCAGGTCGGTAGCGCCGACGTGAGCTTGACCTTCTGCATCGGAATGTCGGTCTTCACACTCAGCACGCCGGGAATGCGCGTCAGGTATTCCATCTGGAAGCGCCGGTAATCGTCGATGTCGGCCGCGACGACGCGCAGCAGGAAATCGCAGTCGCCGGCCATCAGGTGGCATTCGACGACTTCCGGCATCTGCTGGACGGCCTCGGCGAAACGGTTCACCGATTCCGCGTCCTGCCCCTTCAGCCACACGCGCGTGAAGATCGTCAGCCCCTTGCCGACCTTCGCCGGGTTCAGCACGGCCACGTATTTCTCGATCACGCCGGCTTCCTCGAGGAGGCGCACGCGCCGCAGACACGGCGACGGCGACAGCCCGACCTCATGCGCGAGTTCCACGTTCTGCATGCGGCCGTCGCGCTGCAGCGCGCTCAGGATCCGGCGGTCGATAGCGTCAAGTTTCATTTGGCATTCGATTCCAAAAAATTTCGATATCCCACGTTCAATGCCAAATTCTGAGAAAAATCTGGCGACAACGCAACCCGATTCGAGTCAAAAAAGCAGACAATCCCTCCCCCGAAGGAGGAGTAATGAGCAGTAGCGTTTCAACGTCGTCCGGGCTTCGCGACAGGCCCGCCTATGTCGCCGAGATGGGCCGCGGTTTGCGCGCGGCGCTGCCCGTCATGCTGGGTTTCGTGCCGTTCGCGCTGGTGCTGGGCGCACAGGCCGCGCAGAAAGGGCTGAGCCTGTTCGAGGTGCCGATGATGACGGGCCTGAACTTCGGCGGCGGCTCCGAATTCGCGGCGATCCATCTGTGGACGTCGCCGCCGCACATCGCGCTGATCGTCGCGATGTCGTTCCTCGTGAACTCGCGCCACATCCTGATGGGCGCCGCGTTCGAGCCGTATATCCGCCGCCTGCCGCGCCGCCGCGCGTTCGTCGCGCTGTTCTTCATGTGCGACGAGAGCTGGGCGATGTCGCTCGCCGACGCGCGCGAGCGCTCGGCCACGCATATCAGCGTGCCCTATTACGCGGGCATCTGTGTGGGGCTCTACCTGACGTGGATCTCGATGACGACGCTCGGCGCGGCGGTCGGGCCGACGATCGGCGACGTCGAACAGTACGGCTTCGACATGGCGTTCACGGCCGTGTTTCTGGTGCTGCTGCGCGGGATGTGGAAAGGGGTGCGTGCGAGCCGCCCGTGGTTCGTGAGCCTCGTCGTCGCGGCGGCCGCCCATCTCGCGCTGCCCGGCGCGTGGTATGTCGCGGCCGGCGCCTGCGCGGGGCTCGTCGCCGCGCTGCTGTGGGAGCCGCGCGATGCCTGAGCTTCCGGATTTCGGCATCGTCGCGACGATCGTGCTGATGGCGTCGACCACCTACCTGTCGCGCATCATCGGCTACGTGCTGCTGCGCAACCGGACGCTGAGCCCGCGGACGGCGTCGGTGATGGAAAACGTGCCCGGTTGCGTGCTGATTTCGGTGATCGCGCCGGCATTCGTGTCGACGCGACCGGCCGACCTGCTCGCGCTTGCGATCACGCTGTTCGCCGCGACGCGCCTGTCGATCCTGCCGACCGTCATCGTCGGCGTCGCGTCGGCCGGCCTGCTGCGCTACCTGCTCGGCTGAGCGGGGCCGGCCTGCCACGCCGGCACGCACATTCCACGACACGATGAACGGGCGCGCGATGCGCCCGTTTTCGCGTCCGCGCCGGCCGGCACCCTGGGCGCAACACGACGATTCTCGCGCCGGAGTGCTAGCCTTGTGGCTTGCGCGATGCCGCACTCCCCTCTCATGCTCTTCACGAGGATCGTCCCGATGCAAGCAACCCGCCCGCTGTTCGACCGCGTCCTGCTCACCAACGACGACGGATTCGACGCGCCCGGTCTCGACATACTCGAACAGGTCGCCACACAACTCGCGCGCGAAGTGTGGATCGTGGCTCCATCCGAGGACCAGAGCGGCACGTCGCATTCGCTGAGCCTGCACGAACCGCTGCGCGTGCATCGCAAGGGCGAGCGCCGCTTCGCGGTGCGCGGCACGCCCGGCGATTGCGTCGCGATCGCGGTCAGCCACCTGATGAAGGGCGCGCGGCCCGACGTCGTGCTGTCCGGTGTGAATCGCGGCGCGAATCTCGGCACCGAAACGGTGTTTTCCGGGACGGTCGGCGCGGCGATGACGAGCATGCTCGTGGGCGTGCCGGCCATCGCGCTGAGCCAGGCCTTCACCGATCGCAACGCGGTGCCGTGGGGCACGGCGCTCGCGCATGCGCCGGACGTGATTCGCCGGCTCGTCGCCGCCGGCTGGGACAGCGACGCGTGCCTCAACGTGAACTTCCCGCCGCGGCCGGCCGACGACGTGCGCGGCCTGAAGGTGACGAACCAGGGCGCCGGCACGCTGCAGGGCGTCGAGATCGTGTCGGGACGCGATCCGCGCGAGATCGACTATCACTGGCTGAAGCTCGCGCGCGCGCCGCGCGACGACGATGCGGATTCGGAAACGGTCGCGCTCGGCGACGGGTATATCTCGGTCACGCCGCTCAAGTTCGAGCGCACGCACGATCAGGCGCTCGCGCGGCTGCGGTCGAACCTCGGCTGATCGCACGACGCTTCTTCGAATGACCCGGCCGTTGCACACGCGATAACCGCGTGCCGCCGCGCCGCCGCCTCAGCGCCTCACGTCAGATTCAACCCGCCGTCGAGCATCACGATCTCGCCCGTCACGTAATCGGACGCGACGAGCATCGCGACCGTCTGCGCGATATCGTCCGGCGTCGCCGCGCGCCGCATCGGCGCACGCTCCCGCCAGAGCTGCTGCGCTTCCGTCCAGTCGGCGGTGAGCGGCGTATCGACGAGCCCCGGCGCGACCGCATTGACGCGAATCGCCGGCGCAAGCGTGCGCGCGAGCAGCCGCGTCGTGTGATTGAGCGCGGCCTTCGCGGCCGCATACGGAATCGACGCGCCCTTCGGCCGCGCGCCCGCATGCGAGCTGACGTTCACAACACACCCGGCCCGCCCGTGCGACGCCGCTTCGCGCAGCGCGGCCTCCGCTTCGGCCACCAGCCGGAACGGCGCGATCACGTTGATTTCATGCATCTCGCGCCACACGTCGGGCGTGGCCGCCGCGAGATCGTCATGTGGAATCACGCGGCTGATGCCCGCATTGTTGACGAGTACGTCGAGCCGGCCGTGCACCGCGAGCGCGTCGCGGATCAGCCGCACGCGTTCGGCATCGTCGGCGAGATCGGCTTGCACATACGCGCCGCCGAGTTCGCGCGCCATCGCGCGTCCGGTGTCGGCCGAGCTGCGGGAATGCAGGATCACCAGGTAGCCGTCGGCCGCGAGACGCCGCGCGACGGCCGCCCCGATCCCCGACGTCGAACCGGTGACGAGCGCGACCGGCTGGTGCACGCGCGACGCGCGCGGCTCGCCGGCGGCTTCGGTTTCAGGAGCGGTTTCGGCAATCGGGGCAGACATCGGCGGGAGCGGCGCGTCCATGGCGTAGGAACCCTGTCAGTGGCGTTCCCCCATCATAAGCGTGACGGGGTCGCGAGAAGCGGATTTACCCTTTGGATCGCTGCCAACGATGCATCAGCCAGAACACCAAGCCCGCCAGTGCCCCCAGGCCCAGGCACGCCAGGAAACCCAGAACGGCCGACAAGCCGCCCTTGAAAACATCGTCATTCCAGATGGACGTGTAAATGAAACAAGTGGCAATCCACGTCAACAACCCCGTGATGCCGCCGCACAGGCACGATGAAATGATGGAAACGCGCCAGTATTTCGTGACCAGCAGATATTGCGGGACCGCGAACGCTGCGGTGCCGAAGTAGGCGATCGGAATGGAATATTTGAGCGAGCCGGGATCGTCGGCCAAATACGACCACACCAGGCCGGGCACAAGGGCCGCGAGTGCAAAGGCAAGAAAAGGGATCTGACGCATCGAGGTAGGCAGCTGCCGGCTGCAGTCGTTCCATTGAAATCGGGCTCGTTCGGCGCACGAATCGCGAATCTGGCGTGGCCGCGCTCGCGCCCCTCACTGCTTCGCGATGCACGCGCCGACGACAGGTGTCGCTCAAGTCGTCCGAAACGGGAAGTCCTCGTGTGGTTGACGTGCACGCACCATCCCGCGGCCGTCCAGCGCGTCCATTGAACGAACGGCCTGCTACGGTGATGACGTACACCCGACCGTCACGGCTGTTTCGGCAGCTCGACATACTCTTCGAGCCCGCCCGCGATATAAAGCCGTTTGCCGACTCGCGGGTATTCGCACACGTCGTGTTCGAGCCGCTGCCCGCCGACGAGCAGCTCCAGCGGCGCTTCGCCGGTGTTCTGCACCGTATGCGCTTCGCCGCCGCGCGGAAAGCCGATGAAATCGCCAGGCCCGATTTCGCTGACGTGCCCGCCGATCGTCACCGCGCCGGTACCGGACAGCACATACACGAATTCCTCTTCGTACAGGTGGCGGTGATATTCGGCCGATTCGTGACCGGGCATCAGCGTGAGCAGGTGAACGCCGAATTGCGTCAGGCCGGTCAGGTCGCTGAGCTGCCGCTTCAGACGCACGGCATTGGGATTGAGCGAATGCACCGCGCGCGTGGGTTCCATCTTCGCGATATCGGCGGCCTTCAGCAGTTCCCGGGGAAAGGAAGTCGACATGGGGATCTCGCAAGCGTGAATGCTTCGGTTGGACGCGGTGCCGGCGCGGCCCGCGCGGAACGGCTATTGTCCGATATTTTCACGCTTGCAGACGTATCGCAGGCTCCGCCGGCTGCGCTGCACTTCATCGAATTCGTGAAAGTTGCATACGCAACCATTTAGGCGGAAAACGAAGCGTGACGCTCAACCCACGTGCGCACCACGCAGCTTCGTCAGCAACGCGACGAGACGATCGATGTGCGCATCCTCGGTGCGCCACGACGACACGCTGATCCGGAACGCCGGCCGCCCCTGCCATACGGTCGCGCCGAACCATACGTCGCCCGATGCCTGCGCGGCTTCGAGGATCGCCGCCGTTTCCTCGTCGGTGCCGGCGCGCACGAGCACCTGGTTCAGCACGACGCGGTTCAGCACGTCGTAGCCGGCCGCACGCAGGCCGTCCGCGACCCGCGCCGCCTGCGCGCAATGCCGCTCGATCATCGTCGCGACGCCGGCGCGGCCGAGCGAGCGTAGCGCGGCCCACACGGGAATGCCGCGCGCGCGCCGCGAGAATTCGAGGTTCAGGTTCTTCTGCGCATCCTGCGCGCCGCTCAGGTACACGGCGTCGCTGTTCATCGCGGTGGCGAGCGCGGCCGCGTCGCGGCAGATCACCATCGCGCCGTCGTACGGCGTGTTGAGCCATTTGTGACCGTCGGTCGTCCAGCTGTCCGCGCCGTCGATGCCGTCCGTCAGCGCGCGCTTCGACGACGCCCGCGCCCACAGGCCGAACGCGCCGTCCACGTGCACCCACGCGCCGGCCGCCTTCGCAGGCGGAATCAATGCCGCGAACGGATCGAATTCGCCGGTGTTCACTTCGCCCGCCTGCACGCAGAAGATCGTCACGTCGTCGAGCGGCGGCAACTGCGCCGGGTCGATCCGGCCGTGCGCGTCGACCGGCGCGACGACGATGCGCTTCATCCCGAAGCCGAGCACGCGCAGCGCCTTCTTCACCGTGATGTGCGCGAGCGCGGAAATCACGACTTTCACCTCGGGCGCGCCGATCAGGCCGTCCTCGTCGATATCCCAGCCCTTGCGCGCGAGCAGCGCGCGCCGCGCGGTCACCAGCGCGACGAGCGTGCAGGCCGTCGCGCTGGTGCCGAAGCCGACCGCGCTGCCTTCGGGCAGCCCGAGCGCCTCGACGACCCAGCGCGCGGCCTGGCGCTCGAGCGTCGCGGCCACCGGCGAATTCGCGTACGACGACGCGCACTGGTCCCACGCGAGCATCAGCCGCTCGGCCGCCGCCGCGGCCGGCAGCGTCGCGCCGATCACGAAGCCGAAGTAGTTCGGCCCGTTCGATGCGACCGTCGCGGGCGTGCCGTGCTCGTCGAGCAGGCGCAGCACCTCGTCGGCCGGGCGGCCCGCATCGGGCAGCGCTTCGTCGAACGCGGCGAGGCCGGCCAGTGCGGCCGCATCGGGAAACGCGCGCCGGTCGCTCGTTGCAGCCAGATACGCGTGCGCGCGCCGGTCGGCGTCGGCCAGCAGGGCGAGTTCGTCCATGTCGGTTGCCTCGGTCAGGTCAGAGTTGGGAGAGATCGCGGCCGAGCTGCTGCAGCGCACCGTCGATCCGTTTGTAGTACGTAAACTTGCCGACGCGAGTGGCCTGCACGAGGCCGGCATCGGCGAGGATGCGCATGTGGCGCGTGGTCGTGGCCGGCGCGATGCCGAGCTTCTCGGTGATGTACGTGCAGCACACGCCGAGTTCGTCGAAGTCGCCGTGCGGCTGTGGCGGGAAATGCTTGCGCGGCTGCTTGAGCCAGCGCAGCACGGCGAGACGGCTTTCGTTGGCCAAGGCGCTGATGCGGATGACGTCGTCCATGGGGTTCGGCTTCGTTTGACGTTTTGAATATTAGCTAAATGACGAAATGTGGGCAATGGGTTTGAGCAGCGGTTTCAGCCTGCGATGTCGCGCGCCGGCGCGCATTCGATGCGATCGCGGCGAGATCGCCGTCGCAACGTCTCGCCAGCCGCGCACGGGCCACGCGCCGTTACGCGAGCGCCTCCGCCAGCCGGTCGATCAACGCGCGCACGCGCCGTGGCTGCGCGACGCTGCCCGGATAGACGATCTGCAGATCCACATCGCCCGGCGAGAACGCGCCGAGCACCTCGACGAGCGCGCCCGACGCCAGATCCCGTTCGACGTCGACCAGCGATTTCAGCGCGACGCCGTGCCCCGCGATGCACCACGCACGCACGAGCGCCCCGTCGTTGGCGACGCGCCGGCCGCGCACCACCACGCGCTTCAATGCGCCATCGATGCTGAACGGCCATTCGGCATACAACTCCTGGCCGAAGCGCATCACGATGCAGTCGTGCGCGGCGAGTTCGTCCGGATGACGTGGTGTGCCGTGTGCGGCGAGATACGCAGGCGCCGCGCACACCACGCGCCGCGCGCGGCCGAGCGAGCGGCTGCGCAGGGAACTGTCGGCCAGCGTGCCGCGACGGATCGCGAAATCGAGGCCCTGCCCGACGAGATCGACATACCCGTCGCCGAGATGCAGGTCGACCGTCACGCCCGGATGCTCGGCCAGGAACGCGTCGAGGACGGGCACGATGCGCTCGCGCCCGAGATCGGCCGGCGCACTCAGCCGCACGGGCCCCGACAGCGTCTGCACGCCCAGCCGCACCCGGCTTTCGAGTTCATCGGCCTCGGCCAGCAGGCGTCGCGCGCCATCGGCCAGTGTCCGCCCCTCGTCGGTCAGGCTGATCGCGCGCGTCGTGCGCGTGAGCAGCGCCGCGCCGTAGTGGCGCTCGAGCGCCGTCAGCCGCTCGGACACCGTGGCCGGCGACAGGCCGACCTCGCGGCCCGCCGCGGCCAGCCCGCCCTTCTCCACGATACGCAGGAACAGCGCGAGGTTGTCGAGCAGCATTGTTCGCTCCTTCCGAAGGATATTTTCGTCATCTTCGGGATTATCTGAAAAAGTCGCAAACGGTACATTGATCGCCGGATGATCGATATGCGGCCGCGCCGCGCTCACACGACGGGAGGAAATGCACATGGAATACCGTACGCTCGGCCGCTCCGGCCTCAAGGTCCCCGTCCTGAGCTTCGGCGCCGGCACGTTCGGCGGCGCCGGCCCGCTGTTCGGTGCCTGGGGCAATACCGGCGTCGACGAAGCGCGCCGCCTGGTCGACATCTGCCTCGAAGCCGGCGTCAACCTGTTCGACACGGCCGACGTGTATTCCGACGGCGCGTCCGAACGCGTGCTCGGCGCCGCGCTCAAGGGGCGCCGCGACCAGGTGCTGATCTCGACCAAGACGGGCCTGCCGACCGGCGACGGCCCGAACGACGCGGGCACGTCGCGCGCACGGCTCATGCGCGCCGTCGACGACGCACTGCGCCGCCTCGACACCGACTACATCGACCTGCTGCAACTGCACGCGTTCGACGCCGGCACGCCGGTCGAGGAAGTGATGTCGACGCTCGACGATCTCGTGCGCGCGGGCAAGCTCCGCTATATCGGCGTGTCGAACTTCGCCGGCTGGCAGATCATGAAGTCGCTCGCGGCGGCCGACCGGCACGGCTGGTCGCGCTACGTGGCCAATCAGGTCTACTACTCGCTCGTCGGCCGCGACTACGAATGGGACCTGATGCCGCTTGGCGCCGACCAGGGCCTCGGCGCGCTGGTGTGGAGCCCGCTCGGCTGGGGCCGGCTCACCGGCAAGATCCGGCGCAATGCGCCGCTGCCCGAAGGCAGCCGCCTGCATGAAACGGCCAGCTATGGGCCGCCGGTCGACGACGAACGCCTGTACGACGTGGTCGATGCGCTCGACGCGATCGCGAAAGAAACCGGCAAGACGGTGCCGCAGATCGCGCTGAACTGGCTGCTGCAGCGGCCGACCGTGTCGTCGGTGATCGTCGGCGCGCGCAACGAGGAACAGTTGCGGCAGAACCTCGGAGCGGTCGGCTGGGCGCTGACCGATGCGCAGGTCGCGAAGCTCGATGCGGCAAGCGCAGTGGAAGCGCCGTATCCGTACTTCCCGTATCGCCGGCAAGCGGCGTTCGCGCGGCTCAATCCGCCGATGCGGGGGTAAGCCGCGAAGGCCTCGGCATCAGGCCGGCACGCGTGCCTGCCCGCGGCGAGACGGCCGCCCACTTGATAGCCGGGAATACAAAACCGGCCCGCCGGTCATTTTCTGCCGCGCGAGGGGCACCGTTCCTACGCACTCATTTGTCGTCCCGGGAACATGTCCCCGCCGCACTCACCCCAGCGGTCGCGCCTTGATCCACAGAAACAGCGGCACGCGCGCCCACTGCTTCAGTTGATCCGTATCGGCATGATCGGGCGGCGGCTCGCGCAGCGACACGATCGCGAACCCGGCCGCCTCCAGCGCCTCCATATACGCCTGCAGCGGCAGCGACCAGCCCGCGAAGTGCATCGACAGCCCGTCGCGCGTTTCCACGCCGTCGAAATGCTCGCGCCCGAAATAGCTGCCCGTCAGCACGAACGGCGCATCGGGCTGCGGCCCGGCAAAGCCGCCGCGATCGCGGAACGGATGCACGATGGAGATGAACAGCGTGCCGCCCGGCTTCAGCACGCGGCGCGCCTCGTTCAACGCGTCTTGCATGTCGTCGAGATCCATCAGCACGTTGTACGCCATCACGAGATCGAAGCTGGCGGCATCGAACGGCAGTGCCGCCGCGTCGGCCAGTTGATAGCGATGCGCGGAATCCGCGTGACGCGCCGCATCGAGCATCGCGGGCACCGCGTCGCTCGCGGTCACGTCGTAGCCGAGCGCCTTCAACTCGCGGCTCACGCGGCCTTCGCCGCAGCCGATCTCCAGCGCGACGCCGGTGCCGCGACCGATGTAGGCCGCGAGCCCCGCGCGATATTTCCAGAACGCATCGTGGCCCGGCTTGCCGGCCCAGTCGATCCATTGGTCGGCTACCTGTGTCCAGTGTTCGGTCATGGCTTTCGTGTCGGTCATGCGTGTTCCCGCCCGGTGGGCGTCGTCGGCTCAGGATGTGCATGGTAAGCCGAAGCGCGAACGACGTGCACCGATTACCCCGTTTGGCCAGTTTCCGTTTCCGGTCACGACGTTCTACAGTTACGACACCGCCACCCGTGCCACCGCGCATCGCCTCGACGATACGCACCCGATTCCGAGGAAAGCCCATGCCAGGTATCTTCTCCGCGCTCGCCGATGCCACGCCGAGCCCCGTCGCGGCGGAAACGCGCATGGTGCACGACGTGGCGACGCTGAAGCTGTCCGACTACCGCTCGGCGGACGGCGCGTCGTGGGTCATCTCGACCATTACGCCAGCCGCCGACAGCGGCGCGAGCATCACGGGCAAGACGTATTTCGACACCGCGAAAGGCCGGACGGTCCCGGTGCCCGACGCGCGCCGCCGCTACGCGAATCGCGGCACGTGGCAGGTCGTCGCGAGTTCGAGCCCGGCCGTCCCCGCGGCAGGCCGCTACGATTGGCTCACGCTCGCGTGGCTGCCGATCAACCGGCGGCCGCTGCCGCAAACGCCCGAGCACCTGTATTCGCCGTTCATTCACGGCGGCACGATCGTTTATCGGTGGAACCCGGCCGCGGAAGGCGGCGAGCAGTTCGGCAACGTGCGAATGATTTTTCCGGAATGGACGCAGCAGGTGGCCGATACGTTGCGGTCTGCATCGGCTGCAGCGCAGGACGGCGCGCCGTCGGCCCAGCAATTGGCGCTCGACCGCCTGAAAACAGACACGAACCCCATGACCGCCGTGCTCGACTTCGGCGATGCGCTGCGTGAGGAACGGGTGGACCGGATCGTGACACGGCTGCCCGCGCTGCTGCGGGAGAAGGATCCGCACGAGCTGTCGGTGATCGTGTTCCTGTGCCTGTCCGCAGCGCGCGATGAGGACCGGCCGCGTTTCGTCGAAACGATCGACACGACGATCGCGGGCACGAACGACCGCGCACGCCTGCTCGCGATCGCGTACGGCGCGTTCGCCGCGGGGCGGACGCAATCGGTTCCATTCCGCGACAGCGCGACGAATGCACTCATCAACGACGTATTCGGCGCGCTGAAACAGCGCACGGCCGCGCTCGGCGTGCCGGTCGCGCAAGGGTCGCCGTGGTACGAATTCTTTACCGCGTATCGGCTCGGTGAAGCAGGGGCGGGCAACGGCCAGTAATCGCCCGCGAAGCGACGCCGCTGCGAAAGCAATAGCAAATCTCCAACGCCGTTCGTCACTCGCCGCACATTATCTCGACTTCCTCGGTGCAAACCGCCGCGCCAACCCAAACGTGAACATCATGCACGCCTGAGCTGCCGGGGAGGCCCATCACGAGCCGCAACACGCCGTTACGTTCGCGAAGGGAACCCTCATGCGCGGCAACCGGTCGAAACGCCGCACGACTGTCGACGGCTCGTCGCCGCGGCGGACGAGCCCGTCTTCTGCCCCGCTCGATCACGTCCATTCTTCCTACTTCATGCTGAGCATCGGTCCCTTCTCGATCCGCGTCGTTGCAGTCGCCGTCGCCGCGCTGCTGGCGTGGCTCGTCGCGCGTGTCATCCAGCGCCGTCCGCCGGACGGGCATCACAAAACCGCGTCGAGCCTGATCCTCGATGCGCTGCTGCTCGGGTTGATTGCCGCGCGTGCCGGTTACGTCGCGCAGTGGTGGCCGGACTATGCGGCGTCACCGCGCGCAATCGTCGCGCTCGGCGACGGCGGCTTCGACGCGCGCATCGGCATCGCGGCCGCGCTGGTATTCGCCGGCTGGCGCCTGCGCCGCCTGCCCGCATTGCGTCGGCCGGTGCTGGCCGGCATCGTCGCGGGCCTCGGTGCGTGGGGCATCGCGCAAGGCACGCTGGCGACGTTGCAGCGCGGTGCGCCGCCGCTTTCCGAGATGCGGCTCCAGGCGCTCGATTCGACGCCCGTATTGCCGGCTGGCTTCGTCGGCAAGCCGGCCGTCGTGAATCTGTGGGCAACGTGGTGCGCGCCGTGCCGCCGCGAGATGCCGATCCTCGAACAGGCGCAGCGCAACCATCCGGGCATCACCATACTGATGCTCAACCAGGGGGAAAGCGCGCAAGCCGTGCGCGCTTTCCTCGACCAGCAGGGCCTGCGCTTCGATCACGTGCTGCTCGACCCGTCGATGCATGCGATGCACGCGTATGGTTCGCGCGGATTGCCGACCACGTTGTTCTTCAACGCAAAAGGCGAGCTCGTCGAATCGCACATGGGCGAGTTGACCGCCGCACGGTTGAAGGACACCGTCACGCAACGCTTCGGGCAGTAACGCCCCGCGGCTGACGGGAAGCCGCGCCACCTGTTCGGTATCGGCCGAATGACACGTCCGTCCAATGACCGGCGGCGCGCACGAATTCGCGTCCGAGCCGCTATTGCGCTACGACACGTCGGTGATGGTGAGTGCCCGGCATTCGCGCGAACGCGCGACGTAGGTGCACGAACTGCTCGATCGCGACTGATGCCGAATTCGTCGGCGGACGGCCAGGCCGCGCCGATCGACCATCTGTTCACGCAGCACGGCGCGCGGATCGACGAGCGGCGCGTTGCTTCATCGACTGCCTGTTGCATTTGATCCGCCAGCATGCGCGCGCCGCCCGGAAGGAGAATGTGCGCTGTTTCGCACGCTCACGCGCGTGATCCGACCGTACGCGCGGCGGCTAGATGCGGCACGGCTCGAATCCGGCTGGTCCAGCCGTCCCTGCGTTCGTTCGATGACGAACGCTAGATATGCGATTGATTGACGCGTTTCGAGAGTTGGTCGGCGCTTTCCTTCCGCTCGCTGTACCGATCGACCAGATACGGGCAGACGTCGCGCGTCAGCAGCGTGAACTTCACGAGTTCTTCCATCACGTCCACGACGCGATCGAAATAGGCAGACGGCTTCATCCGCCCCGCCTCGTCGAATTCCATGAACGCCTTGGCCACCGACGACTGGTTCGGGATGGTCAGCATGCGCATCCAGCGCCCGAGCACGCGCATCTGGTTCACCGCGTTGAACGACTGCGAACCGCCGCTCACCTGCATCACCGCGAGCGTCTTGCCCTGCGTCGGCCGCACGGCGCCGACCGACAGCGGAATCCAGTCGATCTGCGCCTTCATGATCCCCGTCATCGCGCCGTGCCGTTCCGGCGAACACCACACCATTCCCTCCGACCACATCACGAGCTCGCGCAGCTCGACCACTTTCGGATGACTGTCGGGCGCGTCGTCGGGCAGCGGCAGGCCGCTCGGATTGAACACACGCACTTCGGCACCCATCGCCACGAGCAGCCGTGCGGTTTCCTCGATCAATAGGCGGCTGAACGAACGCTCGCGCAGCGAACCGTACAGCAGCAAAAGCCGCGGCGGATGCGTCGACGGCGCCGCAGGCCGCAGTTGCACGGCGTCCGGCACACGGAACAGTTCGACGTCGAGTTGCGGCAAGTCGTTCGGGTAGTCGGTCATAGGTAGATGCTCTCGCGATTTCAAGCCCGGCACTCGTACCAGTCCTTCGACCGGTTGACGAGGCGCACGACCAGCAACATCACCGGCACCTCGATCAGCACGCCGACGACGGTGGCCAGCGCCGCGCCGGAATGAAAGCCGAACAGGCTGATCGCGGCCGCGACCGCCAGCTCGAAAAAGTTGGATGCGCCGATCAGCGCCGACGGGCACGCGATGGCGTGCTTTTCCCCGACCGCGCGATTGAGCCAGT